>NZ_SSWO01000016.1:0-202640 GCF_004803625.1 Burkholderia sp. LS-044 | reverse complement strand
GGCGGCCGTCTTGCCGCCGGCCGCGGGTGCCGCGGCAGCCGATGCGCCACGGCGCGCGGCCATGGCACGCACGCCGGCCGCGGCTTGCGTGGCGATCACGTCGAGCGCGCGCCGGTGGCCGGCGACGAGTGCGTCGTAGCCGTCGGCGACCGGTTCGGCGACGCTCGTGCGGCAGGTCATCACGGCCTGCGTGGCGAGCGAGCGCACGCTCCACACCGCATCGACCGCCGCCCGTTTGCCCGGCCACGACTCGAAGCGCTGCACGTTCACGCTGATGCGATACACGGGCACGCCGGGCGGATAGGCGGAATTCGCGACGTCGATCGTGCCGAGCCGCGCGGCGAGATCGTCCGACAGCGCACGGCGGATCTCGTCGGCGGGCGGCGATGCCCAGCGTTCCTGCTCGAGCACGTCGACCTGCGCGGCGTTCTTCTGCACGACCAGCTGGTTCTTCGCGACCTGCTCGGGCACGCCGACGGACGGCACCTCGATCAGGAACGCCGGGTTGGCCGGCACGGTGCGCAGCGGCGCCGCGGCGTCGGCCGGGCTGAGCGTGTAGAACCGCGCGGGCGGCGAGCTGCACGCGGCGAGCGCGAGGGCGGCGGCAACCGCCGCAGCACCGCTCGCGAAACCGTTCACGCGTGTCGTCATGGTTGATCTCCTGGCTTGCCCTTGAGCAGCGATTCGGGGTGACGCTCGAGGTAGTCGGCGAGCGCGTTCAGCGATTGCAGCGTGCGCGTGAGTTCCTTCAGCGCGCCGCGCACGTCGGACTGCAGCGGCGAATCCTGCTGCAGCGTCGCTTCGGCGGTCGAGAAGGTCTGCTTCGCGGCCGACAGCGTGTCGCGCGCTTCCGGCGCGACCTGCGTGTCGAGCTGCTTGAACAGCTTGTCGGCGTTCGCGAGCGCGCTGTTCAGGTTCGCGCCGATCTGGTCGAACGGCACCTTGTCGAGCTTCTTCGCGATGTCGGCGACCTGCAGCTGCAGCTCGTCGAGCGTGTTCGGCACGGTCGGCAGCTCGAGCGGCTGGCGTGCCGTGTCGATCTTCACGGCCGGCGCCTTCGGGAAGAAGTCGAGCGCGACGTACAGCTGGCTCGTCAGCAGGTTGCCGGTGCGCAACTGGCCGCGCAGCCCGTGCTGGACGAGCCGCTCGACGATCTCGCGGCGGGCCGGTTCGCCCTTGCTCTCGATCGTTTCGCGGAAGCGCCGGCCGAGGCGTTCCGGATAGATGTTCATCGTCACCGGCATCAGGAAGTTCTTCGTCTTCGGATCGAAGTCGATGCCGATGTTCGTCACTTCGCCGAGCACGATGCCGCGGAAGTCGACCGTCGCGCCGACGGCGAGCCCGCGCAGCGACTGGTTGAAGTTCATCACGACCTGCAGCGGCTGGCCGTCCGGGTCGCGCATCGCGTCGCCCTCGTCGGACGCGAGGCGGAACGTGGTGTTGTTCGGCGCGGTCGTGCCGGAGCCCTGGTTCGGCGGCGTCTGGAACGCGATGCCGCCGAGGATCACCGTCGCGAGCGACTGCGTGTTCAGCTTCAGGCCGCTCGAATCGAGCCGCAGGTCGACGCCGCTCGCCTGCCACCAGCGCGAGTTGATGCCGACGTACTGGTCGTACGGCGCATTGACGAACACGTTGAACGTGACGCCCGTGCCGTCCTTGTCGAGCGAGAAGCCGACCACCTGGCCGACCTGCACGCGGCGGTAGTAGACCGGCGAGCCGATGTCGACCGAGCCGAGCGAATCGCCGCGCAGCACGTACTGCGTGCCTTTCTGGTCGCCCGTGACGGCCGGTGGCGTCTCGAGGCCCGTGAAATCGGTCAGCGTGTCCTGGCCGCGGCCGGCGTCGACGCCGATGTACGCGCCCGACAGCAGCGTGCCGAGCCCCGACACGCCGGTCGCGCCGACGCGCGGCCGCACGATCCAGAAGCGCGAGCCCTTGACCGCGAAGTCCTCGGCTTCCTTCTTGAGCTGCACCTGGACGAGCACGCGCGACAGGTCTTTCGACAGCTTGATCGTCTTGACCATGCCGATCTCGACGTCCTTGTACTTGACCTGGGTCTTGCCGGGCTCGAGCCCTTCGGCGCTGTGGAAGCTGATCGTGATTTCCGGGCCGCGTTCGCGCACGGACTTGATCACGAGGCCGATGCCGATCAGCGCGGCGATCAGCGGCACGAGCCAGACGAGCGACGGCAGCCAGCCGCTTTTCGTCGAGATCGCCGGATCGGGCGGCCGGGGCGCGTCGTGCTGCGGGCCTTGTGGACTATTCATGGTGATTCCCTGAGGTTTCGACTGGATCCCAGATCAGGCGGGGATCGAACTGCATCGACGCGAGCATCGTCAGGATCACGACGGAACCGAACGCGAGTGCGCCGGGGCCGGCCGTGATGACGGCGAGCGAACGGAAATGGACGAGCGCGACGGTCAGCGTCACGACGAAGATGTCGAGCATCGACCAGCGGCCGATGCGCTCGACGATCCGGAACAGCCGCGTGCGCTGCTGCGGCCGCCATGCGGTGCGGCGCTGCGCGCTGATCACGAGGATCAGCAATACGCCGAGCTTGAGCATCGGCACGAGGATGCTCGCGACGAACACGACGACGGCGAGCGGCCAGTCGCCCGACACCCAGAAATAGATGACGCCGCTCATGATCGTGTCTTCCTGCGAGCCGACGATCGACGCGGTGCGCATGATCGGCAGCAGGTTCGCCGGAATGTACAGGATCGCGGCCGCGAGCAGCAGCGCCCACGTGCGCATCAGGCTGTTCGGCGTGCGGAAATGGAGCGCGCTGCCGCAGCGCGCGCAATGCGCGTGCGGATGGTCGAGCGTCTGCACGAGCCCGCACGTGTGGCAGCTGACGTAGCCCTCGCGGGCGGCGGTCGGGATCGTCATCGGCGGGCGGCTTCCGGCGACGGGGTGGCGTCGGGCTGCCCGGCCGAGCGCCCGGTGCGCAGGTCGTCGACGATGTCCCACAGCGTGCGCGGATCGAACATCAGCACCACGGCGATCATCAGCGTGAGCGCGGCGAACGCGAACAGCGCGGCTTCCGGCACGACGCGCGCGAGGCTCACCATCTTGACGATCGTGACGAGGATTCCGAGCATGAATACCTCGATCATCCCCCACGGCCGCACCATCTCGATCGCGCGCAGCACGAGGTTGAAACCGGGCGGCACGACCCCGCGGCGGATCGGCAGCAGCAGGTACAGCAGCGCGGCCATCTCGACGAGCGGGAACAGCACGGTCGAGCAGAACACCATCACGCCGACGATCGCCATATCCTGGCGCCACAGCGAGTCGATCGCGCCGATCAGCGTGGTCTGCACGCGGTTGCCGTTCACGTCCATTTCGAGGATCGGGAACGCCTGGGCAATCGTGAACGTGATCAGTGCCGCGAGCGCGAGCGCGCAGATCCGCTCGATCTGCGCCGCGCTGTTGCGATAAAGCAGCGCGTCGCAGCGCGGGCAACGCGCGATTTCGCGGCCGCTCAGGCGCGGTTTGTGCAACAGTGCGTCGCACTCGTGGCAGGCAATCAGGTCGTATCGTTGCATGGAAAAGGCAGTTGTGCGACGGCCGGGGACACGCGTCGACGGGGCCGGAACCCGCGCCAATCTTACCAAAAGGGCCTTTTCGGCGTGTCAAGGATCGTGCGGTTTGTGACCGACCGGTAACATGACGGGAAGCTGTCGGCCGGCTGACATGCCTGTCCTCAGAGTCCGCGCGCGTCAAAAGGTTGCGGTAGCATGGCGCCCTTGACAAGCGTCGGACGAATGGCCGGCGCGGCTGTTCGCTGAACTGAGGAATCCAGGATGGTATCGAAATCGCCGCCGGCCGTGCCGGCACGTTATGCGCATACCGCGATCGCGCTGCACTGGCTGATCGCGCTGCTGATCATCTGCGGCTTCGCGCTCGGCTGGGTGATGACCGACATCCCCGGCTTCACGCCGACCAAGCTGAAGTACTTCTCGTGGCACAAGTGGATCGGCGTGACGGTGTTCGCGCTGGCCGTCATCCGCGTGCTGTGGCGGGCGACCCACGTGCCGCCGCCGCTGCCGGCCGATACGCCGGCGTGGCAGCGCGTGGTATCGCACGGCGTGCACATGCTGCTGTACGTGCTGATGATCGTGATCCCCGTGACGGGCTACCTGTACAGCTCGGCCTCGAACATCCCGGTCGTCTACCTGGGCATCGTGCCGCTGCCGCGGCTGATCGACCCCGATCCGGTGCTGAAGGAAACCTTCAAGACGCTCCACGTGTCCTTGAATTACATTCTGCTTGCGCTCGTCGCGATGCACGTGCTCGCGGCGCTCAAGCACCAGTTGTTGGACCGCGACGGCCTGCTGTCGCGGATGCTTCCCTTTGCCAAATGAAGGATCCCATGAAAGTGTCTTTCTCCCGCTCCATGCTGACTGCGCTCGCCGCGGTGTCACTTGTCGCGTCGGGCGCGGCGCACGCCGATGTCGATCTCGCGAAGAGCAAGGTGTCTGCCGTGTCGAAGCAGATGAACGTGCCGACCGAAGGCGCGTTCAAGAAGTTTTCCGCGCAGGTGAAGTTCGATCCGGCGAAGGCCACGCAGGGCAGCGCCCAGATGACGATCGACGTCGCGAGCTATGACCTCGGCGACAAGATGTACAACGACCAGGTCGCCGGCAAGGACTGGTTCGACGCGAAGGCATTCCCGCAGGCGACGTTCGTGTCGTCGGCGATCGCACCGGCCGGCGGTAACAAGTACAACGTGACCGGCAAGCTGACGATCAAGGGCAAGGCCGAAACCGTCACGGTGCCCGTCACGGTCACGCAGAACGGCGCGACGCAGACGTTCGACGGCGTGCTGCCGATCAAGCGTTCGGCCTTCAACGTCGGCACCGGCGAATGGAAGGACACGTCGGTCGTCGCGGACGAAGTGCAGATCAAGTTCCATCTCGTCGCCACGAAGTAAGCGGCGAACCATCGCATCACCCGAATGCCGCGCGAGGGCGCGGCGCCGTTCCAAGGAGAAAGAGTTGAAAAAGCATCTGATGATCGCCGCGGGCGCACTGGCTGCCACGCTGTCGTTCTCGGCATTCGCCGACAGCGCAACCTACCAGTTCGATCCGTCCCACACGTACCCGAGCTTCGAGGCCGACCACTTCGGCGGCCTGTCGGTCTGGCGCGGCAAGTTCGACAAGTCGAGCGGCACCGTGACGCTCGATCGCGCGGCGAAGACGGGTACGGTCGACGTGACGACCGACATCGCGTCGATCCACACCGGCAGCGCGAAGCTCGACGAGCACCTGCAGACGAACGAATTCTTCGACGTCGCGAAGTTCCCGCAGGCGAACTACAAGGGCACGATCAAGTTCGACGGTGACAAGCCGGTGTCGGTGGTCGGCAACCTGACGCTGCATGGCGTCACGAAGCCGTTGACGCTGAAGATCGACTCGTTCAAGTGCATGCCGCATCCGATGCTCAAGCGTGAAGTCTGCGGCGTCGACGCGGTCGGCGAATTCAGCCGCGACGATTTCGGCCTCGACTACGGCAAGCAGTACGGCTTCAAGATGAAGACGAAGCTGCTGATCACGGCCGAAGCCGTCAAGCAGCAGTAATACCGCCAGCCGGGTCGGCCGCCGTGCCGGCCCGTCGCGCGCCAACCGCCGCGTTCCCGTTCCACGGGCGCGGCGGTTTTTTTTGCGCGCCTATAATCGCCCGAGCGCCGCTCGCGGCGCCCGGGCGGCGCCGACGGCGCACGCGTGGCCGCGGCCGCCTCGAACAGAACGTACAACGACAAGGAGATCGCCGATGCATGCCGTCACGCAGTCCCGTCCCATTGCCTCGTCGCCGCGCGTGTGGCGCGCGGTGGTCGCCGCGTCGATCGGCAATGCGCTCGAGTGGTTCGATCTCGTCGTCTACGGTTTTTTCGCGGTGACGATCTCGAAGCTGTTCTTTCCGGCCGGCAACGACACCGTGTCGCTGCTGCTCACGCTCGGCACGTTCGGCGTGTCGTTCTTCATGCGCCCGCTCGGCGCGATCGTGCTCGGCGCGTACGCCGACCGCGCGGGCCGCAAGGCCGCGCTCACGCTGTCGATCCTGCTGATGATGGCCGGCACGCTGATCATCGCGGTGCTGCCGACCTACGGGGCGATCGGCGTCGCGGCGCCGGTGATCCTCGTCGCCGCGCGGCTGATGCAGGGTTTCTCGGCCGGCGGCGAATTCGGCAGCGCGACCGCGTTCCTCGCCGAACACGTGCCGGGCCGGCGCGGCTTCTTCGCGAGCTGGCAGGTCGCGAGCCAGGGGCTCACGACGCTGCTCGCCGCCGGCTTCGGCACCGTGCTGAACGCGCAGCTCTCGGCCGCGCAGATGGCGTCGTGGGGCTGGCGCGTGCCGTTCTTCTTCGGCCTGCTGCTCGGGCCGGTCGCGTACTACATCCGCACGAAGGTCGACGAGACGCCCGAATTCCTCGCGGCGGAAGGCACCGCGAACCCGCTGCGGGACACGTTCGCGTCGCACAAGGCGCGTCTCGTCGCCGCGATGGGCGTGGTCGTGCTCGGCACCGTCGCGACCTATCTCGTGCTGTTCATGCCGACCTACGGCGTGAAGCAGCTCGGCCTCGCGCCGTCGGCCGCATTCGCGGCGATCCTCGTCGTCGGCGTGATCCAGATGGTGTTCGCACCGCTCGTCGGCCACTGGTCGGACACTTACGGCCGCGTGCGCGTGATGATCGCGCCGGCGATCGGCATCCTCGTGCTGATCTATCCGGCATTCGCGTACCTGGTCGCCCATCCGGGCTTCGGCACGCTGATCGCCCTGCAGGTGCTGCTCGCATTCCTGATGACGGGTTACTTCGCGGCGCTGCCGGGTTTGTTGTCCGAAGTGTTCCCGGTGCAGACGCGCACGACCGGGATGTCGCTCGCCTATAACGTCGCGGTGACGATCTTCGGCGGCTTCGGGCCGTTCATCATCGCGTGGCTGATCAAGGCGACCGGGATGAAGACGGCGCCGAGCTTCTACCTGATGTTCGCGGCCGTGCTGAGCCTCGCGGCGCTGGTCGTGCTGCGCCGGCGGTTCGGCTTCCGGTGACAGGGCAGGCGGCGCGCGTCAGGTGCCGGCGCGCTCGCACACGGGCTGCGCGGGCATCAGTTGCGGCTTGGCGTCGATGGTTCGCACTGGGCGCCCCGCGAGCGCGGCAAGGGCCTGCCCGAGCTGCCAGTCGGAGGCCGTGCCGAACTCGCGCTGCGGCAGCGCCGCACTCTTCGCCGAGTCGATCTTTGCAAGCGCACGCTGCTCGCGCAGCTTCTGCCGCTCCTTGCGCACCTTCGCGAACGGGTCGGGCGCCAGCCGGTCCGCATACGGCGCGCGCGGGAGATCGGCTTCGCGGTACCACAGCAGCACGCCGTCGACGTCCGAGTCGCGGCGCGGCGGCACGAGCCAGTCGGGCACGACGCCGTAGCCGTCCATCGGGCAGCCGTTCGGCCGCAGGTTGCGCGCGAACGTGAAATTCAGGCGCGTACCGTCGATCAGGTCGACGCCCGTCTGCGCGAGCCCCTTTCCGTAGGTCGGCATGCCGAGCAGCTTCGCGCGGCCGAGATCCTTCAGCGCCGCCGCGGTCGCTTCGGCGGCCGACGCGCTCTGTCCGTCGACGAGCACGACGAGCGGCACGGTGCGCCACCAGTCGTCGGCCTGCAACGGCGCGAGCGGGTCCTGTCCGTGCATGACCGGCAACGCGTAATCGGGCCAGTTGGTCGTGTAGCGGCGCCGGTTGGCGTCGCCGCGCTCGACCGTCACCATCGCGGTGCGATCGCGGCCCGCGTACAGCGCGGTGATGCCGATCGCCGCATTGAGCGCGCCGCCGCCGTTGATGCGCAGGTCCAGGATCACGCCTTTCACGGGCGGCCCCGCGCGGCGTGCGGCCTGCACCGCGTCGATGTAGGCGCCGACGGCGGGTTCCGGAAAGCTCGACAGCCGCGTGTACAGGATGTCGCCGGCGAGCCGTTTCGCGGTCGCGGGGTGCGGCTTGAGGATCGTCCGCACGGGCGCGAAGCTCAGCATCGCGTGCGACGGGCCGCGCTGTACCGTGAGCTTCAGCGGCACACCCGCGTCGCCCTTGGCGAGTTTGGTCAGGTCGGCGGCGTCGATGCCGACGACGCTCGTATCGTTCATCGCGACGACGAGATCGTCGGGGCGCACGCCGGCCTGTTCCGCGGGCGCGTCGGGAATCACGTCGACGATGTGCAGCCCGTCGGGCCGCGTCTCGAAGACGATGCCGATGCCGGGCGTGCCGTCGCGCGCGCGCCGTTCGTCTTCGCGCCGCTCCTGCTCCTCCTTCGCATCGAAGAAACGCGCGTACGGCAGCGTCTTGATTCCCGCGTGGGTCGTGGCGTCGAGCAGCGCGCCGATGTCGACGTCGGTCAGGTGCTGCCGCTTCAGCACTTCCACCGCCGCCTTGAGCTCGCAGATCTGCGGCTCCCAGTCGGGCGGGCAGGGCGAAGGCGGCCGGGCCGTGGCGGGTGAGGCGGATGACGAGGATGAGGCGGCGGGAGCAGAAGCGGGCGGGGCGGGCGCCGGCTGTTGCGCACCGACCGGTGACGCGCACGGCAGGAACGCGGCCGTGACGGCTGCGCAAACGGCAAGGCGAAGAACGGCACGCGTAGAAGGCATCATCGGGACCGCACGTTGGAACGGAGGGCGAAGGTGCTGTCCCGCCGGCGCACGGCCGGCGAGACGGTCACGATTGTAGCCGACGCGAGTGACCGGGCCGGGCGCGCGGGCTGCGCGTTCCACGCCGGCGGTACGGGCGAAAATACGGGCGAAAAAAAACCGGCCCAACCGGGCCGGCTTTTCGTCCGTGCCGAAGCAGCGTGGCGCTTAAACCTGCGCGCCTGCGTTGGGATCGTCCGGATCGTGCGCAGTCTTCTTTTCCTTGATCAGGTCTTCGCGCTTGATGCCGAGCCACATCGCGAGCGAGCCCGCGACGAACACCGACGAGTAGATGCCGAACATGATGCCGACCGTCAGCGCGAGGGCGAAGTAGTGCAGCGTCGGGCCGCCGAAGAAGAACATCGACAGCACCATCATTTCGGTCGACGTGTGCGTGATGATCGTACGCGACATCGTGGTCGTGATCGCGTGGTTGATCACTTCCTGCACGGTCATCTTGCGTTCGCGGCGGAACGTTTCGCGGATCCGGTCGAAGATGACGACCGACTCGTTGACCGAGTAGCCGAGCACCGCGAGGATGGCCGCGAGCACCGCCAGCGAGAACTCCCACTGGAAGAACGCGAAGAAGCCGAGAATGATCACGACGTCGTGCAGGTTGGCGATGATGCCGGCCACCGCGTACTTCCACTCGAAGCGGAACGACAGGTAGATCACGATGCCGATCACGACGCACGCGAGCGCGAGCAGGCCGTCGGTCGCGAGTTCGCGGCCGACTTGCGGGCCGACGAATTCGACGCGTTGCAGCGTGACGTCCGGGCTCTGTGCCTTCAGCGCGCTCATCACCTGGTCGCTCTGCTGAGCGGACGTGAGGCCTTCCTTCAGCTGCAGCCGGATCAGCACGTTGCGCGACGTGCCGAAGTTCTGCACCTGCGCGTCGACGTAGCCGAGCTTGCCGAGCGTCGCGCGCACGGGTTCGAGTTCGGCGGCCTGCTGGTACTGCACCTCGATCACCGTCCCGCCGGTGAATTCGACGGACAGGTGCAGCCCGCGGTGGAACAGGAAGAACACGGCGGCGAGGAACGTGACCAGCGAGATCACGTTGAACACCAGCGCGTGCCGCATGAACGGAATGTCTTTACGGATGCGGAAAAATTCCATGGTCTTCTCCGGGGCCTTATTGGGTCGAGCCCGGTTTCTTCGGCGACACGCCTTGCTGCGCGCGGTTGCGCAGCTGCGGCTTGCCGGTGCGCGGCGCGTTGCCCTTCGCGGGCGCGGCGAGCTTCGCGGCACGCGCGGTGTCGGTCGCATCGTCCGCCTCGGCGAACGGTGCGGCGGCAGCGGCGCCTTCCGGCTTCCACACCTGGCCGATCGCGAGCGACTTCAGCTTCTTGCGGCCGCCGTACCAGAGGTTGACGATCCCGCGCGAGAAGAACACCGCGGAGAACATCGACGTCAGGATACCGAGGCAGTGCACGATCGCGAACGCGCGAACCGGGCCCGAGCCGAACGCGAGCAGCGCGAGGCCGGCGATCAGCGTCGTGACGTTCGAGTCGAGAATCGTCGCCCATGCGTGCGCGTAGCCCGACTGGATCGCGAGCTGCGGCGGCTGGCCGGCGCGCAGTTCTTCACGCACGCGCTCGTTGATCAGCACGTTCGAGTCGATCGCCATACCGAGGGCGAGCGCGATAGCGGCGATACCGGGCAGCGTCAGCGTGGCCTGCATCAGCGACAGCACGGCGACGAGCAGCAGCAGGTTCACCGACAGGCCGATTACCGAGATCACGCCGAACAGCATGTAGTACGCGATCATGAACACGGCGATCGCGCAGAAGCCCCAGATCACCGAGTGGACGCCCATCTTGATGTTGTCGGCGCCGAGGCTCGGGCCGATCGTGCGTTCCTCGATGATGTCCATCGGCGCGGCGAGCGAACCGGCGCGCAGCAGCAGCGCGAGGTCGGCTGCGGCCTGCGGCGTCGGCTGGCCCGTGATCTGGAAGCGGTCGCCGAGCTCAGACTGGATCGTCGCGACCGTCAGCACCTCGCCCTTGCCCTTCTCGAACAGCACCATCGCCATCGGCTTGCCGATGTTCTCGCGCGACACCGCGCGCACCGAGCGGCCGCCCGCCGAATCGAGGCGGATGTTGACCGACGGACGCTGGTGATCGTCGAAACCGGCCGATGCATCGATGATGCGGTCGCCCGTGAAGATCACTTCCTTCTTCAGCAGCACGGGCGCCTGGTTGCCCTGCGTGAACAGTTCTTCGCCCGGCGGCACCGGGTCGTTCGGGTTCGGGTGCGTGTTGATCGGGTCGGCGAGGCGTGCCTCGAGCGTCGCGGTGCGGCCGATGATGTCCTTCGCCTTCGCGGTGTCCTGCACGCCCGGCAGCTCGACGACGATACGGTCGCTGCCCTGCTGCTGCAGGATCGGCTCCGACACGCCGAGTTCGTTCACGCGGTTGTGGAGCGTCGTCAGGTTCTGCTTGAGCGCGGCGTCCTCGACGGACTTCTGCACGGCCGGCGTAAACGTGCCGACGACCTGCGTGCCGCCGCCGCCGGGCTGGGTCGCCCATTGCAGTTCGGTGATCGACAGCGCGAGCACCTTGCGGGCGTCTTCCGCCGTCTGCGCATCGCTGAAATTGACGACCACGGACTGGTCGACGCGGCTCACGCCGCCGTCGCGGATGTTCTTGTCGCGCAGCAGCGTGCGCGCGTCGGACGCGTCGGAATCGAGCTTCTTCGTGAGCGCGCCCGTCATGTCGACCTGGAGCAGGAAGTGGACGCCGCCACGCAGGTCGAGGCCGAGATACATCGGCAGCGCGTGCAGCGCGGTCAGCCAGCGCGGCGACGCGCTCTGCAGGTTCAGCGCGACGACGTACTGGGGATCGTTCGGGTCGGCGTTCAGCGACTTCTGCAGCAGGTCCTTGACGCGCAGCTGCGTATCGGTGTCCTTCAGGCGCACGCGGATGTTCGCGTTGGTCGCCGTGTTCTCGAAGGTGACGTCGTCCGGCGTGATCTGCGCGGCGGCGAGCGCCGATTCGACCTGGGTCAGCGTGGTCGAGTCGAGCTTGACCGTGGCCTTGCCGCTCGACACCTGCACCGCCGGCGCTTCGCCGAAGAAGTTGGGCAATGTGTACAGAAGGCCGATGGCGAGCGCCACGACCATCACGACATATTTCCAGAGTGGATAACGATTCATGAGGGAGCCGAACGGGTGGTTGGCGTGAAAGCGTCGCGTCCGGCGCCGCGGCGGCCCGCTCTCTCAGGCGGGCACGGCGCGGGATGCCGGACGCTCGGTGAAGGGCTTACAGCGACTTGATCGTGCCCTTCGGCAGAATGGTCGTGACCGCGGCCTTCTGCACGGTGATTTCGGTGCCTTCGGCGATCTCGACGCCGATGTAGCCTTCGGTGACCTTCGTCACCTTGCCCACGAGGCCGCCGCTCGTGACGACTTCGTCGCCCTTGGCCATGGCCGCGAGCATGTTGCGGTGCTCCTTCTGACGCTTCATCTGCGGACGGATCATGATGAAGTAGAGCACGGCAAACATCAGGATGAGCGGCAGGAAGCTCATCAGGCTCGATTCGGCGCCACCGGCACCTTGCGCGAACGCGTTGGAAATGAACGGCACGTTGGTCTCTCCGTAGGGGAAGATCGAAAAATAAGCCGGTTATTCTACCACCGGCCCCATGCGCAAACGGCTCGGCAAATGCGCTTTCGGATCAAGCTGTTAAAGCGTGAACCGGTACCGTTGCGACTCGTTTGGAAAGGCAATTGTAATGTTTGGCGGCCGGATTCGACAGTTGGGACGCGTTATTTAGTACTCGTCCTATGTGACGGGCCGCGGCGCGGGCAACCGGCCCGTCAGTCGACGCCTCTCGCGCGATCCTCCGCGAAGCGCTGGCGGAACGCGTCGAACGTGTGGGTCTCGATCGCGTCGCGGATCTCGCTCATCAACTGCAGGTAGTAGTGCAGGTTGTGGATCGTGTTGAGCTGCGCGCCGAGGATCTCGCCGACGCGGTGCAGGTGATGCAGGTAGCCGCGCGAGAAGTTCTGGCACGTGTAGCACGAGCAGCTCGCGTCGAGCGGCTTCAGCGAGTTCTTGTGCGTCGCGTTGCGGATCTTCACGTCGCCGAAGCGCGTGAAGAGCCAGCCGTTGCGGGCGTTGCGGGTCGGCATCACGCAGTCAAACATGTCGACGCCGTTCGCGACGCCCTCGACCAGGTCCTCCGGCGTGCCGACACCCATCAGGTAGTGCGGCTTGTTGGCCGGCAGCTTCGGGCCCACGTGGCGCAGCACGCGCATCATGTCTTCCTTCGGTTCGCCGACCGACAGCCCGCCGATCGCGAGGCCGTGGAAGCCGAGTTCCGCGAGGCCCGCGAGCGATTCGTCGCGCAGGTCCTCGAACATGCCGCCCTGGACGATCCCGAACAGCGCGTTCGGGTTGCCGAGCCGGTTGAATTCGTCGAGCGAGCGCTTCGCCCAGCGCAGCGACATGCGCATCGAGTCGGCCGCTTCCTTGTGCGTGGTCGGCACGCCGTTGGTCGCGTACGGCGTGCACTCGTCGAACTGCATCACGACGTCGGAGTTCAGCACCTTCTGGATCTGCATCGACACTTCCGGCGACAGGAACAGCTTGTCGCCGTTGATCGGCGACGCGAACGTGACGCCGTCCTCGGTGATCTTGCGCAGGTCGCCGAGCGAGAACACCTGGAAGCCGCCCGAGTCGGTCAGGATCGGCTTGTTCCAGCCCATGAAGCCGTGCAGGCCGCCGTGCGCGTCGATCGTGTCGAGGCCCGGGCGCAGCCACAGGTGGAACGTGTTGCCGAGAATGATCTGGGCCTTGATCTCGTGCAGCTCGCGCGGCTGGATCGCCTTCACGGTGCCGTACGTGCCGACCGGCATGAAGATCGGCGTCTCGACCACGCCGTGATTGAGCTTCACGCGGCCGCGGCGCGCGTGGCCGTCGGTCGTCAGCAGTTCGAATTCGAGCCCGTTTGCGGGGCGGTCCTGCACGGGGGCGTGCGTATCGTGCGTATCGTGGGATGAACCTTCGGTCATCGCGTCATTCTCCTTGCTACCGGAAAACAGTCCGGCGCATGTTGGAAACGCCGCCGGCAGGCCGGCGGCGGGGAAAAACAGATGCGCGCCATCGTAGCGCGTACCAAGGGAAACGGGGCAACCGCGCGGGGGTAACAGCGCGGAGACACCCACGCGGCGTGCGGCAGCGCGAGGCGCAACGGCCGCTGCGCAATCGCGGGCCGCTGCATTTTCGCGCCTGTCGTGCTACGCGCGCGGCGCCTCCGGCGTGTCGCGCCGCGTGAGCAGCATCGCGTCGCCGTAGCTGAAGAAGCGGTAGCGTTCGGCGATCGCGTGACGGTACGCGGCCCGGATCGTCTCGACGCCCGCGAACGCGGACACCAGCATCAGCAGCGTCGACTTCGGCAGGTGGAAGTTCGTGACGAGCCGGTCGACCACGCGGAAACGATAGCCCGGCGTGATGAAGATGTCGGTCTCGGCCTGCGTGGCCGCGAGCGGGCGGCCCGCTTCGTCGGCGGCGCGCGCCGCGGCTTCGAGCGCGCGCATCGACGTCGTGCCGACCGCGATCACGTTGCCGCCGCGCGCGCGGGTCGCGGCGATCTTGTCGACGAGCGACTGCGGCAGGTCGTACCACTCGCTGTGCATCTTGTGCTCGGCGATGTTGTCGACGCGCACCGGTTGGAACGTGCCGGCACCGACGTGCAGCGTCAGCGTCGCGCGTTCGACGCCCATCGCGTCGAGCCGGTCGAGCATCGGCTGGTCGAAGTGCAGGCCGGCCGTGGGTGCGGCGACCGCCCCCGGATTGCTCGCGTAGACGGTCTGGTAGCGCGTCTCGTCGGTCGCGTCCGGATCGTGCTCGATATAGGGCGGCAGCGGCAGGCGGCCGTACTGCTCGATCAGATCGAGGCACGGCTCGGGGAAGATCAGCGTGAAGAACGGCTCGACGCGCTCGCCGACGGTCACGTCGAACGCATCGGCGAGACGCAGCGTCGTGCCGGCGCCCGGCGACTTGCTTGCGCGGATCTGCGCGAGCGCCGTGTGTGTGCCGGTCACGCGCTCGACCAGCACCTCGATCTTGCCGCCGCTGGCCTTCTGGCCGAAGAACCGCGCCTTCAGCACCTTGGTATCGTTGAACACGAGCAGGTCGCCGGGCGCGATGCACGACGGCAGCTCGGCGAAGCGGCGGTCGACGAGGCGAGCGGGCTCGACGGTGCCGTCGACCTCGAGCAGGCGGCTCGCGGTGCGGTCGGGCAGCGCGGTTTGCGCAATCAGCTCGGGCGGCAGATTGAAATCGAAATCGGAAAGCGTGAACATGCGGGCTGGTTCGAAACGGCCGGCGGGCGCCGCCGACAGGGCGGAAACGCATGAATGGGGCGCGCGAGCCGCTATGATGGCGGGATGCGCGGCCTGGCCGGCGTCGTTCGTTCGGACGACGTGAAAGCCGCTATTGTACTTGCCTTGCGAAGCACCCAGACGATCCGATGCCTGTGTCACCACGCCGTTCCTCCGCTGCCGTTGCCGATTCCGCCGATCCGTTCGACGCGGAGGACGCTGCGCCGCCCGTGCACGACACGGCGGCGCGCACCGTGCCACGCCGTGCCGGCCCGAAGCGCGGCGCCGACGGCAGGCTCGCGCAGCCGGCGGCCGCCGCGCCCGATGCCGACGGCGCCGCTGCGGGCGATGCAGCGGGCGAGGCCGGCGCGGCAGGCCCGGCCAGTGCGAAGCGCAAGAAGAAGCCGGCCGCCGACAAGCCCGTGAAGACCGTCGACAAGCTCGCGAAGCTCGGCCTCACGCGCTCGATCGATCTCGTGCTGCATCTACCGATGCGCTACGAGGACGAAACCACGCTCACGCCGATCGGCGAGCTGCTGCCGGGCGGCATCGCGCAGACGGAAGGGGTCGTGTTCGACAACGAGGTCGCGTATCGCCCGCGCCGCCAGCTCGTCGTGAAGATCCAGGACGACGACGGCGAGCAGCTCGTGCTGCGCTTCCTCAATTTCTACGGCTCGCAGGTCAAGCAGATGGCCGTCGGCCAGCGGCTGCGCGTGCGCGGCGACGTGCGCGGCGGTTTTTTCGGGATGGAGATGGTGCATCCGGCCGTGCGCGTCGTTGAAGCCGATGCGCCGCTGCCGCAGGTGCTCACGCCCGTCTATCCGAGCACGGCCGGCGTGTCGCAGGCGTACCTGCGCAAGGCGATCGAGAACGCGGTGGAGCGCACGCCGCTGCCCGAGCTGCTGCCGCCCGAGATCCAGCGCGACTACCTGAAGCCGCTCGACGTGCCGACGCTCGAGCAGGCGGTGCGCATCCTGCACCACCCGCGTGTCGATTCCGACGAAGCCGCGCTGATGGACGGCTCGCATCCGGCGTGGACGCGCATCAAGTTCGAGGAGCTGCTCGCGCAGCAGCTGTCGCTCAAGCGCGCGCACGAGGAGCGCCGCACGCGCGCGGCGCCCGCGATGCCGCGCCGCACCGCGAGCGATGCCGATGCGCTGACGACCCGGCTCTATGCCGCGCTGCCGTTTACGCTGACGGGCGCGCAGGCGCGCGTCGTCGACGAGATCGCGCGCGATCTCACGCTCGCGCACCCGATGCAGCGCCTGCTGCAGGGCGACGTCGGCAGCGGCAAGACGGTGGTCGCGGCGCTGGCCGCCACGCAGGCGATCGACGCCGGCTACCAGGCCGCGCTGATGGCGCCCACCGAAATCCTCGCGGAGCAACACGCGCGCAAGCTGCGCGCGTGGCTCGAGCCGCTCGGCGTCACGGTTGCGTGGCTCGCGGGCAGCCTGAAGGCGAAAGAGAAGCGCGCGGCGATCGAGGCGGCTGCGCTCGGCACCGCGCAGCTCGTGATCGGCACGCACGCGATCATCCAGGACACGGTCGAATTCGCCCGGCTCGGCCTCGTGATCGTCGACGAGCAGCACCGCTTCGGCGTCGAGCAGCGGCTCGCGCTGCGGGCGAAGGCCGCGAACGCGGCCAACGGCGCGCGCGACTTCCAGCCGCACCAGTTGATGATGTCGGCCACGCCGATTCCGCGCACGCTCGCGATGACGTATTACGCGGATCTCGAGGTCTCGACGATCGACGAGCTGCCGCCGGGCCGCACGCCGGTGCTGACGCGCCTCGTCGGCGATGCGCGGCGCGAGGAGGTGATCGCCCGCGTGCGCGAGGCCGCGCTGACCGGGCGCCAGGTGTACTGGGTGTGCCCGCTGATCGAGGAGAGCGAGACGCTGCAGCTGCAGACGGCCGTCGAGACTTACGAGACGCTGGCCGCCGCGCTCCCGGAGCTGAAGGTCGGGCTCGTGCACGGCCGGCTGTCGCCGGCCGACAAGGCGGCCGTGATGGAAGCGTTCACGCGCAACGAAGTGCAGCTGCTCGTCGCGACGACCGTGATCGAGGTCGGCGTCGACGTGCCGAACGCGTCGCTGATGGTGATCGAACACGCGGAGCGCTTCGGCCTCGCGCAGCTGCACCAGTTGCGCGGCCGGGTCGGGCGCGGCACCGCGGCGTCGGTGTGTGTGCTGCTGTACACGGGGCCGCTGTCGCTCACCGGCCGCGAGCGGCTGAAGACGATGCGCGAGACGACCGACGGCTTCGAGATCGCGCGGCGCGACCTCGAGATCCGCGGCCCCGGCGAATTCCTCGGCGCCCGCCAGTCGGGCGCGGCGATGCTGCGCTTCGCGAACCTCGAGACCGACGGCTGGCTGATCGATCCGGCCCGCGAAGCCGCGACGCGGCTGATTGCCGCGTATCCCGAAATCGTCACGCAGCATCTCGCGCGCTGGCTCGGCGCGCGGGAGCAGTATCTGAAAGCCTGATCCGCGGGCTGGGGCCGGATCCGGAATCGCCATTCGACGCATTCCGATGCAGAGAAACTTGGCGAACCGGTGTCACAGGGTGTATAAATTAAACCTATCGCCTGTATATCTCTGATTGACCCACAATGACGCTGACTGAATTGAAATACATCGTCGCGGTCGCGCGCGAACGGCATTTCGGCCGTGCGGCCGAAGCCTGCTTCGTGAGCCAGCCGACGCTGTCGGTGGCGATCAAGAAGCTCGAAGACGAGCTGAACGTGCAGATTTTCGAGCGCGGCGCGAGCGAAGTGAGCGTGACGCCGATCGGTGACCAGATCGTCACGCAGGCGCAGCGCGTACTCGAGCAGACTTTCGCGATCAAGGAGATCGCGAAGCAGGGCAAGGATCCGCTGGTCGGCCCGTTCCGCCTTGGCGTGATCTACACGATCGGGCCGTACCTGCTGCCCACGCTCGTCAAGCAGATGATCCAGCGTGTCCCGCAGATGCCGCTGATGCTGCAGGAAAACTACACGCTCAAGCTGCTCGAACTGCTGAAGCAGGGCGAGATCGACGCCGCGATCATGGCACTGCCGTTTCCGGAAACCGGCCTGATGGTGCGCCCGCTGTACGACGAACCGTTCGTCGTCGCGCTGCCGGCCGGCCATCCGTGGGAGAAGCGCGAAGAGATCGACGCCGAGGACCTGAAGCAGGAAACCATGCTGCTGCTCGGCAACGGTCACTGCTTCCGCGATCACGTGCTCGGCGTGTGCCCGGAGCTGATGCGCTTCTCGCAGACGGCCGACGGCATCCAGAAGACCTTCGAGGGCTCGTCGCTCGAGACGATCCGCCACATGGTCGCGAGCGGCGTCGGCATCACGGTGCTGCCGCGAATGTCGGTTGCCGAGATCGGCCCGCGCGCGAACGGCCCCGATGCCGAACTGCTGTCGTACGTGCCGTTCAACGAGCCGGTGCCCGACCGCCGCGTGGTGCTCGTGTGGCGCAAGAGCTTCACGCGGATGCCCGCGATCGACGCGATCAGCGACGCGATTTCCGCCTGCGAGCTGCCGGGTGTCGCGAAGCTCGACATGCCGGCGACGATGAACTGAGCACGCTGCGGCATGCGCGTGCGGCAACCCAATGAACGGGGTCTTGCGACCCCGTTTATTTTTCTCTATCGCATAGATGAAATTAATTAAATTCAAGCAATCGATAGACGTATATAGAATCCTCTCCATGGATCGGTGTCCTGTCGACGACCGGTCTGCACGCTGAGTGCAAGCGTCAAAGGAGGATGTCATGATGCGGTCGGTATTGCAGCACGCGCAGCGGAACATCCCGCCGCGCGACGCGGTCGTACATCGCGCCAGGGCGGCGGTTCGCAGCCTGCGTCCGATTGCGTTCGCGTACCTCGCGGACCGTGTGTATGGCGGTTGAACGCCGCCGCGCGCCGGTTCAGTGTTCCCCCGATTCACCCGCCATCAAGCCATGAGGGAGCATCGCATGTCCGAAAGCTGGAATTCCGCCCGCGGCGTCGTCACGACGCCTGCCGGCAGCCGGTTCCCCGAGCGTCCCGCCTGCGGCGCGTCGCAGCGGGAACGCGCGTTACAGGCCCCGCGCGACATCCCGTAGTACGACAGGAGAATCAACCTGTTCCGTTTCCCATCCCCGCAATGACACTCCACCAACCGCACCCGGCATGCCGCCGGAGCGAACCGGTGGAGTCATACGAGCAAGCCAAGGAGAAATCGCATGTCGAACGAAACGAAGTGCCCGTTCAACCACACCGCTGGTGGCGGCACGACGAACAAGGACTGGTGGCCGAATCAGCTCAACCTGAACATCCTGCACCGCCATTCGGCGCTGTCCGATCCGATGGACAAGGATTTCGACTACGCGGAAGCGTTCAGCAAGCTGGACCTCGCGGCGGTGAAGAAGGACCTGCACGCCCTGATGACGATGTCGCAGGACTGGTGGCCGGCCGACTTCGGCCACTATGGCGGCCTGTTCATCCGCATGGCCTGGCACAGCGCCGGCACGTACCGCACGGCCGACGGCCGCGGCGGCGCGGGCGGCGGGCAGCAGCGCTTCGCGCCGCTCAACAGCTGGCCGGACAACGTCAGCCTCGACAAGGCACGCCGGCTGCTGTGGCCGATCAAGCAGAAGTACGGCCGCAACATTTCGTGGGCCGACCTGCTGATCCTGACCGGCAACGTCGCGCTCGAATCGATGGGCTTCAAGACCTTCGGCTATGCCGGCGGCCGCGTCGATACGTGGGAACCGGACGACGTCTACTGGGGCTCGGAAAAGATCTGGCTGGAACTGAGCGGCGGCCCGAACAGCCGCTACTCGGGCAAGCGTGAGCTCGAAAGCCCGCTCGCCGCCGTGCAGATGGGCCTCATCTACGTGAACCCGGAAGGCCCGGACGGCAACCCCGATCCGGTCGCCGCCGCGCATGACATCCGCGAGACGTTCGCGCGGATGGCGATGAACGACGAAGAGACGGTCGCGCTGATCGCGGGCGGCCATACGTTCGGCAAGACGCACGGTGCCGGTCCGGCGTCGAACGTCGGCCCCGAGCCGGAAGCCGCGGGCCTCGAGGAGCAGGGTCTCGGCTGGAAGAGCACGTTCGGCACGGGCAAGGGCAAGGACGCGATCACGAGCGGCCTCGAAGTCACGTGGACGTCGACGCCGACGAAGTGGAGCAACGACTTCTTCAAGCACCTGTTCAGCTACGAGTGGGAGCTCACGAAGAGCCCGGCCGGTGCGCACCAGTGGGTCGCGAAGGACGCCGGCGAAGTGATTCCCGATGCGTTCGACGCGTCGAAGAAGCATCGCCCGACGATGCTGACGACCGACCTGTCGCTGCGTTTCGACCCGGCCTACGAAAAGATCTCGCGCCGTTTCTACGAGAACCCGGCCGAGTTCGCCGATGCGTTCGCGCGTGCCTGGTTCAAGCTCACGCACCGCGACATGGGCCCGCGCTCCCGTTATCTCGGCCCGGAAGTGCCGGCGGAACACCTGCTGTGGCAGGACCCGATCCCGGCAGTCGATCACCCGTTGATCGACGACGCCGACGTTGCCGCGCTGAAGGCGAAGGTGCTGGCGACGGGCCTGTCGGTGTCGCAGCTCGTGTCGACGGCATGGGCGTCGGCCGCGACGTTCCGCGGATCGGACAAGCGCGGCGGCGCGAACGGTGCGCGCATCCGCCTCGCCCCGCAGAAGGACTGGGAAGTGAACCGTCCGGCTGAACTCGCGAAGGTGCTCGCGACGCTCGAAGGCGTGCAGAAGGCGTTCAACGATGCGCAGACGGGCGGCAAGAAGGTGTCGCTCGCCGACCTGATCGTGCTGGCCGGTGCGGCCGGCGTCGAGCAGGCCGCGAAGAACGCGGGCGTCGCGGTGACGGTGCCGTTCGCACCGGGCCGTGCGGATGCATCGCAGGAAGAGACCGATATCGAAGCGATGGCCGTGCTCGAACCGGTGGCTGACGGGTTCCGCAACTACCTGAAGAGCGCGTACAAGACGCCGGCCGAGGCGCTGCTGGTCGACAAGGCGCAACTGCTGACGCTGAGCGCGCCCGAGATGACGGTGCTCGTCGGTGGCATGCGCGTGCTCGGTGCGAACGCCGGCGACGCGAAGCACGGCGTGTTCACCGATCGTCCGGAAGCGCTGACGAACGACTTCTTCGTGAACCTGCTCGACATGGGCACGGAATGGAAGCCGGTGTCGGCCGCGAACGACGTGTTCGAAGGGCGCGATCGCGCGACGGGCAAGGTGAAGTGGACCGGCACGCGCGTCGACCTGATATTCGGCTCGCATGCGCAGCTGCGTGCGCTGGCCGAGGTGTACGGCAGCGCGGATGCGAAGGAGAAGTTCGCGCGTGACTTCGTCGCGGCCTGGAACAAGGTGATGAACCTCGACCGCTTCGACCTCGCGTGAGCATTGCCGTGCAGTAGCACGGTGAGGCAGTAACGGGAAACGGCCGGTCGTCCGGCCGGCCGTTTCGTCCCGATCCTGGATTTCATTGAAGGAGTGACGATCATGACGCAAATGATGCTGAACATGCGCGCCGCACTGGCGGCACCGAAGGTGCGGGCGCCGGCCGAGATCGCGCGGTACGTAGTCGGATTCGCGATCGTCGTCGGCGGTGCGGCCGAACTGGTGTCGCAGGCGCTGCACGCGATCGCCGCCGCCTGAGCGCGGCGGATCGCACGCCACGCTGCAGTGGCGAGCCATACGGGGGTGCGGTGTCGGCATGCAGGGCAACAGATTCGCGTGAATTGCTCCGGTTCGTTGAGTGAGGAGTCCGCAACATGCCCACGAAGACCCACGATCGATCCGGATCTACCTGGTTGACGATGCACTGACGATATTGCTCGCGCCATCAGGACGCCACATTGGCGTTGATGTCGTGCCGGCGCGCAACAATCGACACCGACATGCCGGGCGCCAACGTCTCCCTGATCACATCCTGCTTGAATGCTTGCGCGTACGTCCGATGGGATGGGTACGATTCCCTGCGTTCGACATGACTGACTGGTTACCGACCGACGCGTTGACGCCGGGAAGGGCCCGCAACGCCGGCGGCTCCGAGGTGCATCCGCTCGACGTGCTGCCTGGTTCGTCGATCGAACGGGAGCCGCGTCGATCGGTCGGCGATTTTGCCGCGACGGTGATTCTCAAGCGGCGCTGGCAACGCAGCGGTTTCGCGGACGCCGGCGATCGTCATCCCCGCGCGCACGACGCTGCGTGACAAGGCCGAGCCGTCAGCAAGCGGTGTCGGATATATTCGGCAGGTTCTCCATCATCCAGGTAGCCATTCAATGGAATCACGACGCAAGGCAGTGGGCGTGGTCGCGCCTGCGGGTGTGCCCGATCCGGAAGGCATCGCGCGTGGCATTGCGCTCGTCGAAAGTTGGGGCTTCGAGGTCAGGGCGGGCGCGCATCTCGGCAGCCGGTACCGCTATTTCGCCGGTACCGCCGAGGAGCGCGCGGACGACCTGCGGCGCACCCTGATGGATCCGTCGATCGAGATCGTGTGGCTCGCGCGGGGGGGATTCGGTTGTGCGCATTTGCTTGAGCACTTGCCCGACGAGATCGCAACGCCAAAGACGATCATCGGCTTTTCCGACGCGACGTCACTGTTCTGCGCACTCGCGGATCGGCCCGGCGTGCGTTTGCTGCATGGCCCGACGTTTCACAGTCTGGCGACCAAGGTCGACGACGCGACGCGCGCCGACATTCGCGCTGTGCTGACCGGCGACGAACGCGCCGCGCTGAGTCTGCGGCATTTGTCCGGCGCCCCTGGTGCCGTGCGGGGACGTCTGTGCGGCGGCAACGTGACGGTACTCGCGAGCGTCGCGGGTACGCGCTGGTCGCTTCGCTCACGCGACGCGATCGTGCTGCTGGAGGACGTGACGGAGTTGGGCTACCGGCTCGACCGCAGCCTGACGCAACTGCGTCTGAGCGGCGCGTTCGACGGAGCCCGTGCGTTCGTGCTCGGGCAATTCACGCGCTGCCCGATCCCGGACGGCGCGGATTTCACGCTCGAGCAGATGCTTGTCGACGTGCTGGGCGGCTTCGGCCTGCCGATCTACTCGGGTCTGCCGATCGGACATGAACACCGCAACATCACCTGGCAATACGGCAGCCAGGCTGTCATCGAGAACGGCGCGATCCGGTTCGGCGCGTAGCCTCGAATCCGGAAGGACAGGAACGCGTACCTTCGGCGATTTCGCGAAACTGTCGTCGGTGCCGGAAGCGAAGGGCGTGCCGGCGGCGGAAGACATGATCCGCCCGCTCGTCGAAGGGCACGAGGCCGTCGTGCGAACCGCGCGCGCGAATCTTCCCGATCGCCGACTCGGCGAGCCGACCGCCGACCTGCAGACGCATGAAAAAACCGCGTGGATGCTGCGCTCGCTGCTCGCGTAAGTACGGTGCGGCCGGGGAGGGCGCGCTGACTCGCCCGATCCGGAGTGATCGAATCCGTCCCTTGATTGGCGCAAATCGTGGCCCGGCCCTGCGCAGCGGGCCCGGGCGGCCCGGGCGCGCCGGGCGGCCGCCGCCGCGGGCCGCCCCGACATGACGCGAAGCACCGCTCGGCTCTAAAATGCCGGGGTTATCTTCCCGGTGCCTCGCCATGCTTGCCCGCTTTCCCCTGTATCTGCGGCTCGTCCGGATGGACAAGCCGATCGGCAGCCTGCTGCTGCTGTGGCCGACGCTCAACGCGCTGTGGATCGCGTCCGACGGCCATCCGCGCTGGCCGCTGCTCGTGATCTTCTCGCTCGGCACGCTGCTGATGCGCTCGGCCGGCTGCGCGATGAACGACTACGCCGACCGCGATTTCGACCGCCACGTGAAGCGCACGGCCGACCGGCCGCTGACGTCGGGCAAGATCCGTGCGTGGGAAGCCGTTGCGATCGCCGTCGGGCTCGCATTCATCTCGTTCCTGCTGATCCTGCCACTCAACACGCTGACGAAGGAGCTGTCCGTCGTCGCGCTGTTCGTCGCGGGTTCGTATCCGTTCATGAAGCGTTTCTTCGCGATTCCGCAGGCGTATCTCGGGATCGCGTTCGGCTTCGGCATTCCGATGGCGTTCGCGGCCGTGCAGGACACGGTGCCGACGATCGCGTGGGTGATGCTGGTCGCGAACATTTTCTGGTCGGTCGCGTACGACACCGAATACGCGATGGTCGATCGCGACGACGACATCAAGATCGGGATCCGCACGTCGGCGCTGACGTTCGGCCGCTTCGACGTCGCGGCCGTGATGGCGTGCTATGCGGCGACGCTCGGCATCTACGTGTGGATCGGCGTGACGCTCGGCTTCGGCCTCGCGTACTGGGCCGGCTGGACGGCGGCGGTCGGCTGCGCGCTGTATCACTACACGCTGATCAAGGGCCGCGAGCGGATGCCGTGCTTCGCCGCGTTCCGGCACAACAACTGGCTCGGCGGCGTGCTGTTCGCGGGGATCGCCGCGCACTACCTGCTGGCGGGTCCGGCGGCCAACTGAAGCGGCCGCGCGTCGGCGCGCGACGCGATGCGCGATGCCAACAAAAAAGCGGCCGAGGCCGCTTTTTTGTTGCCGGTGCCGGAAGGGAGGCCCGGGGCGGGCGCGGCGCTTACGCGCGACCGAGCTCGTCGCCCATTTCCTTCGCACGCGCTTCGGCCGCGAGCGCGCCGCGCACGATCGCGTCCTTCACGCCCTGCGCGTCGAACGATGCGAGCGCAGCGGCCGTCGTGCCGCCCTTCGACGTCACGCGCTCGCGCAGCACGCTTGCCGGCTCGCCCGATTGCGCGGCGAGTTGCGCGGCGCCCGTGAACGTCGCGACCGCGAGCGCGCGGCCCTGTTCGTCGTTCATGCCGAGCTGGCGCGCGGCTTCCTGCAGCGCTTCGATGAAATAGAACACATACGCGGGGCCGCTGCCCGAAATGGCCGTGACGGCATCGAGCTTCGACTCGTCGTCGAACCACACGATCTCGCCGACCGCGCCGAGCACGTTCGACGCGAGTTCGCGGCCCGCCGCATCGACGCCCGGCAGTGCGGCGAGGCCCGTCACGCCCATGCCGACGAGCGCGGGCGTGTTCGGCATCGTGCGCACGACGCGTGCGTAGTCGCCGAGCCAGCGCGCGAGATCGCTGCCGCGGATGCCGGCCGCGATGCTGATCACGAGCTGTGTCTTCAGGTGCGGCGCGAGCGTCTGCGCGACGTCCTTCAGCACCTGCGGCTTCACCGCGAGCACGATCGCGTCGTAGTCGGCGAGCGTTGCGTCGACGGCCGCGCCGGTGCGGATGCCGAATTGTTGCGCGGCGCGTGCGCGCACTTCTTCGTTGACGTCGATGGCATACAGGCCGTCAGCGGCGACGCCGCGCTTGATCAGGCCGCCGATCAGGGCCGCGGCCATGTTGCCGCCGCCGATGAATGCGATTTTCATGGTGTTCGATTGAGCGAGTGAGTGAACGGGAGGGCGGAAAGGGCGCGGCGTTCAATGCGAGTAATCGCGCGCGCCGAAGATCGCGGTGCCGACGCGCACGATCGTCGCGCCTTCGAGCACGGCTGCGTCGAGATCGGCGGACATGCCCATCGACAGCGTGTCGAGCGGCAGGCCGTCGGCGCGCAACGCGTCGAACAGCGTGCGCAGTGCGCGATGCGGCACGCGTTGCGCGTCGGTGTCGCCGGCCGGTTCGGGAATCGCCATCAGGCCGCGCAGCCGCAGCGACGGCAGCGCGGCGACCGCGCGCGCGACCTCGGCCACGTCGGCCGGTGCGACGCCGCTCTTCGACGCCTCGCCGCTGATGTTCACCTGCACGCACACGTTGAGCGGCGGCAGGTGCGCGGGGCGTTGCTCCGACAGGCGCTGGGCGATCTTCAGCCGGTCGACCGAATGGACCCAGTCGAAGCGTTCGGCAACCGGGCGCGTCTTGTTCGATTGCAGCGGCCCGATGAAATGCCATTCGAGGCTCGCGCGCAGGTCGGCGAGCGCGTCGATCTTGTCGATCGATTCCTGCACGTAGTTTTCGCCGAATGCGCGCTGCCCGGCCGCATGCGCGGCGCGCACGTCGGCGGCGGGAAACGTCTTCGAGACGGCGAGCAGCGATACGGTGGCGGGATCGCGGCCGGCCGCGCGGGCGGCGTCGGCGATGCGGCGATGAACGGATTCGAGGCGGGCGGCGAGATCGGACATGACGGGCACGAAAGCAGGCACGAAAGCAGGCACGGAAGCGGGCATGTAGCGGATGCGCCGCGGCACGCGGCGCATCGATCCGCCCATTATACGGACGCCGGGCGCGAGGCCCAGGGCCCGCCCGTCATTCGTATGAACAGGCCCTAGCCATACAGCAGGTGCTCGACGAGCTGGATCCAGTGGGCCACCGGAATCTGCGTGCCGCTCTGCAGGTGCGCGATGCAGCCGATGTTGCCGGAGACGATCATCTGCGGCTCGAGCGCCTGCAGCTTCAGCAGCTTCTGCTTGCGCAACCGGTACGACAGCGACGGCTGCGTCAGCGAATAGGTGCCGGCCGAGCCGCAGCACAGATGGCTGTCCGCCGGCAGCCGCACGTCGATGCCGAGGGTCTCGAGCAGGCGTTCGACCTTGCCGCGCGACTGCTGGCCGTGCTGCAGCGTGCACGGCGGGTGGTACGCGACCGTATGGACCGCACGGCGGCGCGCGAGCGTCGCGAGCTCGGCCTCGAACGCGAGCAGCACGTCGGAGATGTCGCGCGTCAGCGACACGATGCGCTGCGCCTTCTCGGCGTAGGCCGGGTCGTCGCGCAGCAGGTGCGCGTATTCGAGCACCGTCGCGCCGCAGCCCGACGCGTTCATCACGATCGCCTCGACACCCTGTTCGACATGGGGCCACCACGCGTCGATGTTGCGGCGCGCGTCGTCGAGCGCTTCGTCGTGATAGTTCAGGTGCAGGCGGATCGCGCCGCAGCAGCCGGCATCGGGCGCGACGACGGTCTCGATGCCGAGCGCGTCGAGCACGCGCGCGGTCGCGATATTGATGTTCGGCAGCATCGACGGCTGCACGCAGCCGCCGAGCATCAGCATCTTGCGCGTATGCGTCAGGTGCGGCCATTCGAGCAGCCGCGTGCGCGGCGGCACCTTGTCGCGCAGCCGCTTCGGCAGCAGCGGACGGACGTGCTGGCCGAGCCGCATCACCGGCGAGAACAGCGCGGCGTTCGGCACGAGGCTCGCGAGCACGCGGCGCACGAGACGCTGCTGCACGGGGCGCTGAACCTGTGCCTCGACGTGCTTGCGGCCGATCTCGACGAGCCGGCCGTACTGGACGCCGGACGGGCAGGTCGTCTCGCAACTGCGGCACGTGAGGCAGCGGTCGAGGTGCTGCTGCGTGCTGCGCGTGACGGGCGCGCCTTCGACCATCTGCTTGATCAGGTAGATGCGGCCGCGCGGGCCGTCGAGTTCGTCGCCGAGCAACTGGTAGGTCGGGCAGGTCGCGGTGCAGAACCCGCAATGCACGCACTTGCGCAATATCGCGTCGGCTTCGTCGCCGTCGGGCGTATTGCGGATGAAATCGGCGAGGTTCGTCTGCATCTCAGAGATCCGGATAGAGCCGGCCGCGGTTGAAGATGCGCGCGGGATCGAACGCGGCTTTCAACCCGCGGTGGATTTTCATCATCGGGGCGGGGAGCGGCGTGAACACGCCCGCGCTGCGGTCGTACGCGTCGCCCGCGCGGAACAGCGTCGCGTGGCCGCCGGCCTGCTTGGCGCTCATCCGCACGGTCTGCGCATCGGCGTCGGTGATCCACCAGCGCTGCGCGCCGCCCCATTCCATCAACTGGGTGCCGGGCAGGTGCATCGGTTCGGTGATCGACGGCAGCGCGAGACGCCACAGCGCATAGCCGGGTGGGATGCCGTGGAAGAACGGGTCGGTATGCTCGCGCAGGCCGGCCCAGAAGCGCTCGGCCTCGACCGCGTCGACGACTTCGCCGCCGAGCAGCGTCTTCGCGGATTTCACGGCCGCTTCGGCACCCGACAGGCGCAGGACGAGCGTGCCGTTGCGCCACCCGCTCGCGCTGACGGGCAGCGGATGGCCGCCCCATTCGTTGAGCTTGCGCACCGCGTCGGTCGCGGTCATCTCGAACTTCAGCGTGACTTCGGCGACGGGCATCGGCAGCACCTTGAGCGACAGGTCGAGCATCAGCCCGAGCGTGCCGAGCGCGCCGGCCATCAGCCGCGACACGTCGTAGCCGGCGACGTTCTTCACGACCTGGCCGCCGAAGCGCAGCACTTCGCCGCGGCCGTTCATCAGCGTGACGCCGAGCATGAAATCGCGCGGCGCGCCGCAGGTGGCCCGGCGCGGGCCCGCGAGGCCGGCCGCGACGCAGCCGCCGACGGTGGCCGCGCGGCCGAAGTGCGGCGGCTCGAACGGCAGCATCTGGCCGCACTCGGCGAGGACGGTTTCAAGCTGCGCGAGCGGCGTGCCCGCGCGGACCGTGACGACGAGTTCGGCCGGGTCGTACGACACGACGCCCTGAAACGCGCGCGTGTCGAGAATTTCGCCCTCGAGCGCCTGGCCGTACCAGTCCTTGGTGCCGCCGCCGCGAATCCGCAGCGGCCGGCCGTCGGCGCTGGCGGCGCGGACGCGGTCGGCCCATCCGGCGACGATGTCGTCCTCTTCCATGTTCTGTTGCTGCCTCGACTTGTTGTTCGGTCGATTGTACCGGGGTGGCGCGATTCCACATCGCGACTATCCCTAAGACCGGTATCGCGGGCCGTCTGCCCGCGTCGCCGCATGAACAGGCCGCGCGGGCACGGTCGAACGCCGCGGCCCGGCCGCGGGCACCGGCCGCGACCCGCGCGGGCCGCTCAGAAGCGCGGCAGGTCGGGGTGCGGCAGCAGCCCGCCGCGCACGTGCTGGCGACCGTATTCGGCGCAGCGCGCGCGGGTCGGGATGCCCTTGTCCGGGTTCAGCAGCCCGGCCGGATCGAAGGCGCGCTTGACCGCGAAGAACGCGTCGCGCTCCTGCGGCGAGAACTGTACGCACATCGAATTGAGCTTCTCGATGCCGACGCCGTGCTCGCCCGTCACGCTGCCGCCGAATTCCACGCAGCATTCGAGGATTTCCGCGCCGAACTGCTCGGCGCGGTGCAGTTCGTCCGGATCGTTCGCGTTGTAGAGGATCAGCGGATGCATGTTGCCGTCGCCCGCGTGGAACACGTTGATGCAGCGCAGCCCGTAGCGCGTTTCGAGCTGCTCGATGCGCGCGAGCAGCGGGCCGATCGCGCGGCGCGGCACGGTGCCGTCCATGCAGTAGTAGTCGGCCGAAATGCGGCCGGCGGCCGGGAACGCGTTCTTGCGGCCCGACCAGAAGCGCAGCCGCTCGTGCTCGTTGCGCGATACCTGGATGCGTGTCGCGCCATGCTCGCGCAGCACGGCCGTCATCCGCACGATCTCTTCCGCGACTTCTTCCGGCGTGCCGTCCGATTCGCACAGCAGGATCGCTTTCGCCTCGAGATCGTAGCCCGCGTGCGTGAACGCCTCGACGGCCTGCGTGGCCGGCTTGTCCATCATTTCGAGCCCGGCCGGGATGATCCCCGACGCGATGATCGCCGCGACGGCCTCGCCGCCCTTGACGACGTCGTCGAAGCTCGCCATCACGAGCTGGGCCGTCTGCGGCTTCGGGATCAGCTTCACCGTGACCTCGGTGACGATCGCGAACATCCCTTCGCTGCCGATCATCACGGCGAGCAGGTCGAGGCCCGGCATGTCGAGCGCCAGCGAACCGAATTCGACGATTTCGCCGTCGATCGTCACCGCGCGCACGCGCATCACGTTGTGCACGGTCAGCCCGTATTTCAGGCAATGGACGCCGCCGGAATTTTCCGCGACGTTGCCGCCGATCGTGCACGCGATCTGCGACGACGGATCGGGCGCGTAGTACAGGCCGTACGGCGCGGCGGCCTCCGAGATTGCGAGGTTGCGCACGCCGGGCTGCACGGTCGCCGTGCGCGCGTAGGGATCGACTTCGACGATGCGCGTGAAGCGCGCAAGCGACAGCACGACGCCGAGCGCGATCGGCAACGCGCCGCCCGACAGGCTCGTGCCCGCGCCGCGCGGCACGATCGGCACCTCCATGCGGCGGCAGATCTGCACGATCCGCTGCACCTGCGATTCCGTTTCGGGCAGCGCGACCGCGAGCGGCAGGCGGCGGTACGCGGACAGGCCGTCGCATTCGTACGGCGCCGTGTCTTCGTCGCGGTACAGCAGGCAGTGCGTCGGCAGCACGGCCATCAGCGCCTGCACGACTTCGCGCTGGCGCTGCGCGCGTGCCGCGCTCGACAGTTCGACGGGAGCGTTCATGGGGTCTCCTGCAGCAGGCGGCGCGGCGTCGCGCCGCCGTGTCAGCACGTGAAAATCTTGCCCGGATTCATCAGGTTGCGCGGATCGAGCGCGAGCTTGATCGCACGCATCGTGTCGATCGCGTTGTCGCCGTGCTCCTTCGGCAGGAAGCGCATCTTGTGCAGCCCGACGCCGTGCTCGCCCGTGCAGGTGCCGCCGAGGCGCAGCGCGCGCTCGACGATCCGGTCGTTGATGTGCTCGGCTTCCGCGATTTCCTCGGGCTTGTCGGGGTCGATCAGGATCGCCACGTGGAAATTGCCGTCGCCGACGTGGCCGACGATCGGGCAGGGCAGCGACGAGGCGCGCAGGTCGACTTCGGTTTCCTCGACGCACGCGGCGAGCTGCGAGATCGGCACGCAGACGTCGGTCGTCACCGCGCGGCAGCCGGGTTTCAATTGCAGCATCGCGAAATACGCGTTGTGGCGTGCGGCCCAGAGGCGCGTGCGGTCTTCGGGGCGGGTTGCCCATTCGAAACCCTGGCCGTTGTTCTGGCCCGCGAGCGCCTGCACGAGCTCGGCCTGTTCCTTCACGCCGGCCTCGGTGCCGTGGAATTCGAAGAACAGCGTCGGCGCTTCGGTGAGCGTCAGGTTCGAATGGCGGTTGATCGAGCGCACGGCGAGCGCATCGACGAATTCGACGCGCGCGATCGGCACGCCGATCTGGATCGTCTCGATCACGGTGCGCACCGCGTCGCCCATCGACGGGAACGTGCAGATCGCGGCCGATACGGCTTCGGGCAGCGGATGCAGGCGCAGCGTGATCTCGGTGATCACGCCGAGCGTGCCTTCGGAGCCGACGAACAGGCGCGTGAGGTCGTAGCCCGCCGACGACTTGCGGGCGCGCGAGCCGGTCTTCACCACACGGCCGTCGGCGAGCACGGCGGTCAGGCCGAGCACGTTCTCGCGCATCGTGCCGTAGCGCACGGCGTTGGTGCCCGACGCACGCGTGGCGGTCATCCCGCCGATGCTGGCGTCGGCGCCCGGGTCGATCGGGAAGAACAGGCCGGTGTCGCGCAGCGCCTCGTTGAGCGCCTTGCGCGTGATGCCCGGCTCGACCGTCACGGTCAGGTCTTCGGCGTTGATCGACAGCACGCGGTTCATTTCCGACAGGTCGAGCGAGATGCCGCCGCGCACCGCGAGCAGGTGGCCTTCGAGCGACGAACCGGCGCCGTACGGGATCAGCGGGACGCTGTACAGCGAGCACAGCGACACGACTTCGCGCACGTCGTCCGCGCTGTGCGCGAACACGACGGCGTCGGGCAGTTGCGGATCGAACGGCGATTCGTCGCGGCCGTGGTGGGCGCGGACGGCGTCGGCGGTCGACACGCGCTCGCCGAAGGCGGCGCGCAGCGCATCGAGCATGGCGGGGGGAAGGGGGCGGCGCGTGGCGGCCGGCGGGGCAGGGTGATTCACGAACGTCTCCTTGTCGATCCGGATGAGCGCGTTGGCGCCGACCCGGCTCCCGTGCTGCTGGGTTTCGGCCCATTCTACGCTGTAACGCCTGCTGCGCCTGCCGTCGCGGGCTGCGATAATCGCGTTCGAATGCAACCGGGCCGCATCGCGGCCGCGCACGAGAGGACATCCGCATGGGCAACCGCTTGAGCAAGATCGCCACGCGTACCGGCGACGACGGCACCACCGGCCTCGGCGATGGCCGGCGTATCGGCAAGGACGATACGCGGATCGCCGCGATCGGCGACGTCGACGAACTGAACTCGAACCTCGGCGTGCTGCTCGCCGAAACGCTGCCGGATGATATCCGCACGGCGCTCGTGACGATCCAGCATGACCTGTTCGATCTCGGCGGCGAATTGTGCATTCCCGGCCATACGGTGCTCGACGACACGCATCTCGCGCGTCTCGATCGCTGGCTCGCCGACTACAACGCGACGCTGCCGCCGCTGAAGGAATTCATCCTGCCGGCCGGCTCGCGCGCGGCGTCGCTCGCGCACGTGTGTCGAACCGTATGCCGTCGCGCGGAGCGTTCGATCGTCGCGCTCGGGCGCACCGAAACGCTCAACGATGCGCCGCGGCGCTACGTGAACCGGCTGTCGGACCTGCTGTTCGTGCTGGCGCGCGTGCTGAACCGTGCCGACGGCGGATCGGACGTGCTGTGGGAACGCGGCCGTGTCCGCTGACCGCTGACGATTCGCCCCCTTACCCTTGGCGCGCTGCGACAATTTGCCCGAGGGGCATCGAATTCTTAAAAAGGTATTGTGTGTGCATGTTTAACGGAGAACGAACATGACCCACATCACCGCTGACCAGATGGCTCGTGTGAAGGCCACTGCCCCTGTCCTCGCCGTGCACGGCGCGACGATCACGAAGCACTTCTACCAGCGCATGTTCGCGCGCCATCCGGAACTGAAGAACCTGTTCAACCAGACGCACCAGAAGACGGGCGGCCAGCCGGAAGCGCTCGCGAAGGCCGTCTACGCGTATGCGGCGAACATCGACAATCTCGGTGCGCTGGGCGGGGCGGTGTCGCACATCGCGCACAAGCACGCGAGCCTGAACATCCGCCCCGAGCATTACCCGATCGTCGGCGAGAACCTGCTCGCCTCGATCGTCGAGGTGCTGGGCGACGCGGTCGATGCCGACACGCTCGAGGCGTGGCGGGTGGCGTACGGCCAGCTCGCGCAGATCCTGATCGGCGCCGAGGCCGACCTGTACGCGGGCGCCGCCTGGAGCGGGTTCCGTCCGTTCAAGGTCGAGCGCAAGGTGCGCGAAAGCGACGAGATCACGTCGTTCTACCTGACGCCCGCCGACGGCGGCGCGGCGCCGACGTTCGAGCCCGGCCAGTACATCACGGTGAAGCGTTTCGTCGGCGATCTCGGCGTCGACCAGCCGCGCCAGTACAGCCTGTCCGACGCGCCGCACGGCAAGTGGCTGCGCATCTCGGTGAAGCGCGAAGCCGGCAGGCCGGAAGTCATTCCGGCCGGCAAGGTGTCGACGCTGATGCACGACGGCGTGGAAGAGGGCGCGATCGTCGAGGTCACCGCGCCGATGGGCGAATTCTCGCTGAAGCGTGGTGTCGAGACGCCGGTGGTGCTGATTTCCGGCGGCGTCGGCCTGACGCCGATGGTGTCGATGGCGTCGACGCTGGTCGACGAAGGCAGCAAGCGTGACGTGCGGTTCGTCCATGCATGCCGCTCGGGCGCGGTGCACGCGTTCCGCGACTGGCTGAACGACACGGTGCGCGAGCATGCGAACGTCAAGCGCACGGTGCTGTACGAGCTGGTCGGCCCGAACGATCGCGTCGGCGTCGACCACGATCTGGAAGGGCGCCTCACGCCGGAGCGCGTGCGGCACTACGCGCTGGTGCCGGACGCCGACTACTACGTCTGCGGCCCGATCGCGTTCATGAAGGCACAACGCGATGCGCTGGTCGCGCTCGGCGTCGCGCCGGAACGCATCAATACCGAGATCTTCGGTTCGGGCGCGCTCGAGTGATGCGCTGACCGGCAGTCGGCGGCCCGCGAAAAAAAGCCCGGCGCGAGCCGGGCGTTTTTCGTTTCGGTGCAGGCGCGGACGATCAGTTCCCGCTGCCGCGCGTGACGCGGCGTGCCTTCACCGATTCCGCGAGGCCTTCGAGCACCTTCACGCTGTCGTCCCATGCGATGCACGCGTCGGTGATGCTCTGGCCGTAGGTCAGTTCGCAGCCTTCCTTCAGGTCCTGGCGCCCCTCGACGAGATGCGACTCGATCATCACGCCGACGATGCGGGCGTCCCCGGCCGCGATCTGGCGGCCGATGTCGGCACAGACGGGGATCTGGTTCTCGTGCTTCTTCGAGCTGTTCGCGTGGCTCGCATCGATCATCAGGCGTGCGGCGAGGCCGGCCTTGCCGATGTCCGCGCACGCGGCGTTCACGCTTTCCGCGTCGTAGTTGGGCGTCTTGCCGCCGCGCAGGATCACGTGGCAATCCTCGTTGCCGGCCGTCGACACGATCGCCGAATGGCCGCCCTTCGTCACCGACAGGAAATGGTGCGGCTGCGATGCAGCCTTGATCGCGTCGACCGCGATCTTCACGTTGCCGTCGGTGCCGTTCTTGAAGCCGACCGGGCACGACAGCCCCGACGCGAGCTCGCGGTGCACCTGCGATTCGGTCGTGCGCGCGCCGATCGCGCCCCACGAGATCAGGTCGGCGATGTACTGCGGGCTGATCATGTCGAGGTATTCGGTCGCGGCCGGCAGGCCCATCTCGTTGATCTGGAGCAGCAGCTCGCGCGCGGTGCGCAGCCCTTCGTTGATCTTGAAGCTGTTGTCGAGGTGCGGATCGTTGATGAGCCCCTTCCAGCCGACCGTCGTGCGCGGCTTCTCGAAGTACACGCGCATCACGATTTCCAGCTCGCCCTTGAAGCGCTCGCGCTCCTTCACGAGCCGCCCCGCGTACTCGATCGCCGCCTTCGTGTCATGGATCGAGCACGGCCCGATCACCACGATCAGCCGGTCGTCCATCCCGTGCAGGATGCGGTGCATCGACTGGCGCGAGTTGTAGATCAGCTCGGACGCGGCTTCGGAGCACGCGAATTCGCGGATCAGGTGGGCGGGCGGCGTCAGTTCCTTGAGTTCGCGGATGCGGACGTCGTCGGTGTTGTGCGGGGGCATGCTGTTTCTCCTTGGTTCCGGGCGCCGTTCGATCAGTGGGCGTGCGGCAGATTCATCAATTCAAGCGATTCAGTGGTTTCGGTCGGGGCTGCGGAACCGCTGCGGCGGCGACCGGGAAGCGAAGGGCGAAAAAAAACCGCCGGGTTCGCCGGCGGTTTTTTCGGGAATTTCGGTTGCGCTTTACGCGCCATCAACCCTCTCGATCCGCCAGCGGTCTGAGATGCCAAAAAAAGTAAAAGTAAAACTTGGCGGACATGACGGAGATTCGGTTCGTCAAAAAAGTTGATTCGGAATTTATACCCCGTCGCCGGGCGGCTGGCAACCGGGGAGCGTCGAAAATGCGGACATTCCGCGCGTTTTCTTCAAAATGCGCGGAATGTCTGCGCCGCGATGCGGTTATGCCGTACCGCCGACCGTCATCTTGTCGATCCGCAGGGTCGGCTGGCCGACGCCGACCGGCACGCTCTGGCCTTCCTTGCCGCACACGCCGACACCGGTGTCGAGCGACATGTCGTTGCCGATCATGCTCACGTACTTCAGCGATTCGGGGCCGCTGCCGATCAGCGTCGCGCCCTTCACCGGGTAGGTGATCTTGCCGTTCTCGATCATGTACGCCTCGGACGCCGAGAACACGAACTTGCCGTTCGTGATGTCGACCTGGCCGCCGCCGAAGTTCACCGCGTACAGGCCGTTCTTCACCGACGCGATGATTTCCTGCGGATCCTTGTCGCCGTTCAGCATGTACGTGTTGGTCATGCGCGGCATCGGCAGCGCCGCGTACGATTCGCGCCGCGCGTTGCCCGTGACCGGCATCTTCATCAGGCGCGCGTTCAGCGTGTCCTGGATGTAGCCCTTCAGGATGCCGTCCTCGATCAGCGTCGTGCACTGCGTCGGGTTGCCTTCGTCGTCGATGTTCAACGAGCCGCGGCGGTTCGGCAGCGTGCCGTCGTCGACCACCGTCACGCCCTTCGCGGCGACCTGCTCGCCGATCCGACCGGCGAACGCGGACGAACCCTTGCGGTTGAAGTCGCCTTCGAGGCCGTGGCCGATCGCTTCGTGCAGCAGCACGCCCGGCCAGCCCGGCCCGAGCACGACCGTCATCGCGCCGGCCGGCGCGGGGCGTGCGTCGAGGTTCACGAGCGCCGCATGCACGGCGTCGTCGACGTAGCGCGACAGGACTTCGTCGGAGAAGTAACCGTAGTCGAAGCGGCCGCCGCCGCCGCCGGAGCCGATTTCGCGGCGGCCGTTCTGCTCGGCGATCACCGTGACCGACACGCGTACGAGCGGGCGGATGTCGGCGGCGAGCGCGCCGTCGCTGCGCGCGACCAGCACGACGTCGTATTCGCCGGCGAGGCCGGCCATCACCTGCGTGACACGCGGGTCGCGGCCGCGCGCCATCTGCTCGATGCGCTCGAGCAGCTTGACCTTGGCCGTCGCGTCGAGCGACGCGAGCGGATCGGACGGCAGGTACAGGTCGCGGCCCGAGATGCCCTTCAGCGACGTGGCCGCCTTGATCTTCTGGCGGCCGCCGCCGGCCGCCGCGATCGCCTTGGTGGCCGCGGCCGCCTGCGCGATCGCTTCCGGGGACAGGTCGTCCGAGTACGCGAACGCGGTGCGGTCGCCCGCGACCGCGCGCACGCCGACGCCCTGGTCGATGCTGAAGCTGCCCGATTTGACGATGCCTTCCTCGAGGCTCCACGCTTCGCTGCGGGTCGCCTGGAAGTACAGGTCCGCGTAGTCGACGCGATGCGTGAAGATGTCGGCGATCGTGCGCGTGAGCAGGCTTTCGTCGAGGCCGTACGGCGTGAGCAGGATGTCCTTCGCCAGCGCGAGGTTGCGGATGCCGGGTTCGATGATGTTCATGCGGATATCGGGGTTTCTCAAAAAGTTGTCGGGTGCTTCTGGGCAGATGGGTTGGCCGCGCGGTGTTTCAAGCGGTGCGGCGGATTCAGGTCAGCACGCGGTGCCGCCACGCGGGCAGGCTCTGGCGCACGTCGGCGATGCGCTGCGGATCGAGCGTGCCGCGCACGACGCTTGCGCCCACGTCGCGAACCGCGACGATCTCGCCCCACGGGTCGATCAGCATGCTGTGGCCCCAGGTGCGCCGGCCGTTCTCGTGCTTGCCGCCTTGCGCGGCCGCGAGCACGTAGCACTGGTTCTCGACGGCCCGCGCGCGCAGCAGCGTTTCCCAGTGCGCGCGGCCGGTCGTATACGTAAACGCCGACGGTACGACGATCAGTGCGCAGTCGCCCATCCTGCGATACAGCTCCGGAAAGCGGAGATCGTAACAGACGGACAGGCCGACCCGCCCGAACGGCGCGTTGAACGTGACGACCGTATCGCCCGCGCGGATCGTGCGCGCTTCGTCGAACGACTCGTCGCCTTTCTCGAAGTTGAACAGGTGGATCTTGTCGTAGCGCGCGGCTTCATTGCCGGATGGATCGAACACGAGCGTCGTGTTGAGCACGCGATCGGGCTCCGGGGCCTTCAGCGGCAGCGTGCCGCCGATCACCCAGATGCCGTGGCGACGCGCGGCGTCCGCGAGGAAATGCTGGATCGGGCCGTCCCGGTAAGGTTCGGCGAGCGCGAGCTTGTCGGTGTCGCGGTGACCCATGAAGCAGAAGTACTCGGGCAGCAGCACGAGCTGCGCGCCTTCGCCGGCGGCTTCCGCGATCAGGCGGCGCGCTTCGGCGAGATTGCGCGCGACGTCCGGCGTGCTCACCATCTGCAGCGCGGCGACCTGGAAGGGCGTGGCGGAACGGGTGTGGTCGGTCATCGCTGGATCGGTTGCGTCATAAATGGGGTGCGGCCCGGCACCGTGCGCGGCCCGACGCGCGGTTCAATGGCTCGCCGCATCGGCCGGACCGTGATTCATCTTACCCTGATCGCCCCTCACCCGCTCGATGTGCGGGTGCGCCCACGAGCCGGTGATCGTGTAGTCGAGCGCGAACGCGCGCGACAGCGTCTCCGACAGCGCGTAGTTCGCGGCCAGCACGCCGACGCCGAGCAGCGGGTTGACGATGGCCGCCCCGATCGCCGCCGCGCCCGCGCTGATTTTCGGCGCGACGTGCGCGTGCAGGTCCTGCGTCTCGGTGCCGAGATCCACCGCGCCGCGCACGGTGACGTTCGCGGGCCCGGTCATCATCGAGAAGTCGTCGGTGCGGGCGATCCCGTTCGAGATCCGGCCGGTGCCCGTGATCTTGTCGAACGGCAGCCCCTTGCCGATCACGTCGCGGAAATTCAGCGTCAGGAACCGTGCGAGGCTCTGCAGGCTCAGCACGCCGAGGAGCTTCGCCGCGCCCGGATCGACCTTCAGGATCTGGCCGTGTTCGAGGTCGAGCGCGATCTGGCCGCCGAGCGACGGCAGGTCGACCGCGGTCGGGCCGCCGCGCCAACCGACCTTGCCGGTGACGGTGCCGTGACCGTCCGCGAGCGTGCGCGGCAGGCCGACGCGGTCGAGCAGCGCGCCCGCGTTGTCGATGTCGAGCTTGAAGTCGAACACGGTGCGGCGCGGTGCGTCGTTTTCATCGGCGCCGCGGGCGAGCGCGCGGCGCGAGGTGCGCCAGTTGCCGGTCGCCGTCAGCTTCGCGGCCGGGTTCGACAGCTCCAGCTTGTCGAGCTGCCAGACCGGCGTGCCGGCTTCGTCGATGTTGCGCGCGTTGACGACGAGACGGCCGATGTCGTGGTTGCGCGCGACGACCTGGTCGACGATCAGGTCGATCGACGGCATCGGGCGGTCGGTCGGCGTCGGCAGGTTCATCGCGCGGCCGACGAGATCGTGCTGCGCGCTGTCGGGCACCACGAGCTTCGCGAGCCGCGCGTTCAGCACGCCCGCGCCGTTGTGGCCGCCGCCCGGCGCCCATGACAGGTAGCCCGACACCTGGTTCGACGCGATGTTCGCCTGCCAGAGCTCGTCGACGTGCGACGCGCCGACGATCACGTTTTCCCAGTTGCGCTTGAGCAGCTTCAGCGTGCCGAAATGGAGCGCGAAACGCTTCGGCGCGAAGCTCGCGAAATCGACGCGCGGCGCGGCTTGCGGCTCCTGCGCGCGCGGCGTGTCGGGCTTCAGCGTATGGGCCAGCGCGAGCCACGCATCGGCGTCCAGTTCGTTGACGTCGACGGCCGCGCTCACGCCGTCCTGCGGCATGTCGGGCATCCGGTGGATGCCCATCGCGCCGCGCACCGCGCGCAGCGGCTGGCCGCGCGTCGCGTCGAGCAGGTAGGTCGCGGACACGGGGCCGAGCGTCAGGTCGGCGTGCTCGAGGCGCTTGCCGTCCGCCTGCGGCGCCGGCTGCAGCGTGAAGCTGAACGGCATCGGCGTGCCGGCCGGTTTTGCGAACGGCGCGGGGAAATTCAGTGCCACGCCGGTCAGGTCGGAATGCGCGCTGATGTCGGGCAGGCGGCCCGGCGCGCCGCGCACGGCGACCTTGTACGGCGCGTCGCCGACCACGTGCTCGAGCAGCGCGGCCGCCGGGCCGTGCAGGTTCAGGCCGCGTGCGGCGTCGAGCGCGAGCCGGCCGTCGACGTCCACCGTATACGGGCCGTGCGACTGGAAGTTGCCGCTCGCGCGCACCGGGCCGCCGAGGAAGCGTCCCGACAGGTCGTGCAGCGATGCGCCGGCCTCGGTGAACCGGACACTGCCGCGCAGCGCGGACAGCGGCGGCACACCGCTCGTCGTCAGCGTGTTGCCGCCGAACGCGAGCGCGCCTTCGATGTGCGTGTGCGGATGCGGGACGTGCTGCGGAATCGTGATCTTGAGCGCGAGCGACGCGGGCCCCTGCGCATCGATCCGCTGGCCGATATGCCCGCTCATCGTGCCGAGCGAGCTGTTGTCCGCGTAGTCGATCAGGTCGGCGAGCGGGCCCTGCGCATGACCGTCGATGATGAGCGGCGAGTGGCTCGGGTTGCCGAGATCGTCGATGCGGCCCGCGACCTTCGTCAGCGCGACGCGCTTGTAGTGCGCACGATCGATGTCGAAGCGCAGCTTGTTCTGCGCGAGCTCGAACACGCCGTTGATCCCGTCGAGCGCCGGCCAGACGCTCGGCGTGCCGTTCGCGAGCTTGCGCGGCGGGTACGGCGTCGGTTCGAAGCGGCCGCCGGTGAACGGCGCGACGATGTGGAACACGCCGGCGTCCGGCTCGTGTTCGAACGGGAATTTCTCGAGCGGGCCGCGCGCGACGATCGACGCACCCTTGGTCACCTGGCCGGCCTGCAGCGCATGGCCGAGATAGTCGCGCAGGTGTTCGGACATCCCGGTCGGCAGGTAGCGCGGAATGCGCGCCACCGACGCGCGGGCGAAATCGGCACGCAGGTCGAGCGAGCCGCGGCCGTGGCCGGGGTTCGTGTACGAGCCGGATACCGCGATTTCGGCATCGGGGTTCGAGACGAGCAGGTCGGGCAGGGTCACGTCGACGCGCGCATGCTTTTCGCCGGCCGCGGGCGTGATCACCCACTTTGCGTTGCCGCGCAGCCGGTCGAATGTCAGGCGCGGCTCGTCGAATTCGCCGGGTACCGTGACCGCCGCGTTGACCGTATCGAAATGCGCGCTGCCGCCCGTCTCGTTCGCATCGACGCGGCCCCACAGGTTCTCGACGCCCGGCCAGCCGGCCCGCGGGTGGCCACGCGGCGACAGCCCGGGCGGCGGCTCCTGCGCGGCGAAGCTGATGCCCTGCAGATCGCCGAGGAAGCGATAGCGGACGATCGGCGCGGCGCCCATGCGCCGCTCCTCGTCGGCGAGGTCGGCTCGCGCGGGCTTCGCGCGTTCGACCTCGATGTGATAGTTCGACACCATCCCGCGCGGGTCGATCTTGATCAGCTCGTTGCGCAGGCGCGCCGGCAGCGGCAGCCCGCGAATGAACTCGCTGAGAATGCCGAGATCGACGCGGTCGCCGACGACGCTCAACAGCTGCCCCTGGCTGGCGGTCGGCACACGGTAGCGGGCCGTCAGCGTCGACAGCGCGAGCGAGCGGGCGAGCGGTGTGCCGTCCGGCAGCGGCGGCTGGCCGAGTTCCGCGTTGAAGCGCGTCAGGTGCAGCGTGTAGTCGTGGCCGGCATCGAGCTGCATGTCCCAGCCGAAGCCGACCGTCGGCACGTCGAGCCGCGGCTGCGTCGGGCGCACGCGCAGCGCGACGTCCGCGCCCTGCAGGTCGCCGCCCGCCGAATGCAGGTGGCCGTCGCTGAAGGTGGCCCAGATCGCGTTGTCGATCCGGCCCGCGTGGATCGTGAGCGGCATGTCGAGGTAGCGCCCGAGCGTCTGCAGGTCGACCGGGCCCGTCGACAGGTACGCGTCGCCCGACCAGTTCGACGGCTTGCCGACCGGTGCGAGCGGCTTGTGCCTGAAGCGCGCGCGGAAATCGAGCGGGCCGAGCAGCAGCGTGCCGTTCGCGGGCGCCTGCAGCGCGGCCTTGTGCACGCGGCCGTCGTTGAGCACCGCGAGCCGGATGCCCGACAGCACGAGCTCCGGCGCGTCGTGCTGCGCGTCGCGCCAGCGCAGCGTGCCGCCGCGCAGCACGATCGCTTCCTGCTTCAGCAGCCACGTACCGAACGTGTCGTTGCCGCCATGAGTGGTTGCCACGCCGACGCCCGCGACGCTCAGCGAGCCGTCGGCCGCGCGCGCGACGACGAGGTCGGGCTCGTCGACGATCAGGCTCGACAGCGCGGGCGACAGCCGCAGCAGCGACATCCAAGACAGCGCGGCCGTTGCATGCGGCACCGACAGCGCGACCTTGCCGTCGTGGCCGCGGATCGTCAGGTTCGTGAGTTCGACGCCCGGCTGCATGCCGGACCAGTTCGGGGAAAGCTTGCCGATCGAAAGCTGCGCGTGGAGCTTGTCGGACACCGCGCGCTCGATGCGCGGGCGGAATTCGTCGATGCGGGGCAGCAGTACGTAGCGCAGCCCGAGGAACGCGCCGGACGCGACGAAGTAGGTGCCGAGCCCGACTGCCAGCGTCACCCGGAACACGCGGCGCAGGACCGGATGATCGTGCTTCGGAGGTCCCGCTTCGGGCGCAGCTACGGCGGATTCCTGACGGTCGGACATGCGGCGGACGGGCGGCGATATGGTAGTTTTGCAGACTGACGTTGAAATGTATCACACGGGTTCGTGCCGGCGGCCGTTGCGGCAGCGCGGCACGGGCTTTCCGGCGCGCGGTTTCGCGGCGGGCGCACGCGCGTCCCGCGATGCCGCGCCGAATCCATGGGGCTGGCCGATAGCGGGGCGCGCACGCGCCGGCCGCTGCCGGCCAGCCTTTCCGCCAGGCCCGCTTCTCGATGACCGACGCTTCCGCCCTGATCAGCACGTCCTATTCCCGATACCTCGCTCGCGCGGCTGCCGCGCGGCCCGCGCTGGCCGAACAGGTCGCCGCGTGGGCCGCCGCGCCGCTCGGCCGCGTGCAGCTCGACGCGCGCCTCACCGAGCTGCTGGCGACGCCGGCCGGCACGGCCGCGCCGACCGAGGAGCAACTGAAGTGCGCGCTGCGGCAGTTGCGTGTCGAGGCGTTCGGCGCGGTCGCGGAACGCGACCTGCGCGGGCTGGCGGACGTCGCCGAGGTCACGGGCGCGATGACCGATCTCGCCGAAGTGGCCGTGCAGCGTTCGCTCGCGCTGCTGTCGGTTGAACTCGAGGCGCTATACGGCGAGCCGCGCGGCGCCGACGGCCAGCGCGTCGTGCTCGGCGTGGTCGGGATGGGCAAGCTCGGCGGCCGCGAGCTGAACGTGTCGTCGGACATCGACCTGATCTTCGTCTACGAGGACGACGGCGAGACGACCGGCGGCGCGCGTTCGCCGCTGTCCACGCAGGAATACTTCACGCGGCTCGGCCGGCGCCTGATCGGCGTGCTGTCCGAGGTCACGGCCGACGGCTACGTGTTTCGCGTCGACATGCGGCTGCGTCCGAACGGCGATTCGGGGCCGCTCGTCTGCAGCCTCGGCATGCTCGAGGAATATTTCTACGTGCAGGGGCGCGAGTGGGAGCGCTATGCGTGGATCAAGGGGCGGCTCGTGTCGGAAGGCGACAGCGACGCGGCGCGACGGCTGGAGTCGCAGCTCGAGTCGATCGTCAAGCCGTTCGTGTATCGCCGCTATCTCGATTTCGGCGTGATCGGCGCGATCCGCTCGCTGCACCAGCAGATCCGGCAGGAAGCCGCGCGCCGCGCGTCGATGCGGCCCGACAAGTCGGACGACATCAAGCTCGGGCGCGGCGGGATCCGCGAGATCGAGTTCAGCGCGCAGGTATTCCAGCTGATCCGGGGCGGCCAGGATGCGGAATTCCGCGTGCGGCCGACGCTCGCGGTGCTGCACCATGCGCAGGCGCGCGGGCTGATCGGCGAGGACGTGTGCGCGCGCCTGGCCGACGCTTACAACTTCCTGCGTACGCTCGAGCACCGGCTGCAGTACCGCAACGACGCGCAGACGCACGCGATGCCGGTCGAGTCCGACGAACGCGCGGCGCTGGCTGCATCGCTCGGCTTTGCCGACTACGCGGCGCTGATGACGGTGCTGGATGAGCACCGGAACTTCGTCGAGGCGCAGTTCGACCAGATCTTCGCGGACAAGGTGAAGGGCGGCGGCCCTTGCGCGGCGGGTGACGACACGGCCGCCGCATGGATCTGGAGCGGCGCGTTGGGCGACGACGGCGAGGACGATGCGCTGGTCGCGCGCCTCGACGGCCTCGGCTTCGCCGATCCGGCCGCCGTGCTCGCGCGGCTGCGTGCGATCTGGCAATCGACGCGCTACATGGGCCTGCCGGAAAAGAGCCGGCAGCGCTTCGACAGCGTCGCGCAGCGGGCGCTCGAGGCCGCGCCGAACATCGACGCCGCACGCCGCGACGACACGATCGTGCGCCTGTTCGACCTGCTCGAGACGGTCAGCCGGCGCGGCGTCTATCTCGCGCTGCTGACCGAGTATCCGGCCGCGCTCGACCGCGTGCTGTCGGTGCTCGGTGCGACGCGCTGGGGCGGCGGTTACCTGATCCGCCACCCGCAACTGCTCGACGAGCTGCTCGACGACGAGGCGATCGCGAGCCCGTTCGACTGGCCTGCGTTCAAGGACGCGCTGCGCGCGCGCCTCGCGGCGGCCGACGGCCCCGAGCAGCAGATGGACCTGCTGCGGCACGCGCAGCACGCGGAGGTGTTCCGGATCCTGCTGATCGACCTGGCCGGGCAGCTGTCGGTCGAGCACGTGAGCGACCGGCTGTCCGAGCTGGCCGACGCCGTGCTCGACGTGACGATCGAAGTCGTCTGGTCCCAGCTCGCGAAACGCCATCGCGACGTGCCGAAGTTCGCGGTGATCGCGTACGGCAAGCTGGGCGGCAAGGAGCTAGGCTACGCATCCGATCTCGACCTGATCTTCCTGTACGACGACGCGGACGAGCGCTCGGCGGACGTCTACACGACCTTCACGCGGCGGCTCATCACGTGGCTCACCACGGCGACCGGGGCCGGCGCGCTGTTCGACATCGACCTGCGGCTGCGGCCGAACGGCGAGGCCGGGCTGCTCGTCACCGATCTCGATGCGTTCCGCCGCTACCAGCTGCGCGAGGGCGACGCCGCGAACACCGCGTGGGTGTGGGAGCACCAGGCGCTGACGCGTGCCCGCTACAGCGCGGGCGACGCGCAGATCGGCGCGGACTTCGAGGCGATCCGCCAGCAGGTACTGACGACGCCGCGCGACGGCGGCGTGCTCGCGAAGGAGATCGTCGACATGCGCGGCAAGGTGTTTGCCGGCCATCCGAACCAGACCGATCTGTTCGACCTGAAGCACGATCGCGGCGGGATGGTCGACATCGAATTCATCGTCCAGTACTGGGTGCTGCTGCACGCGTCGAGCGACGCCGAGCTGATCCGCAACACGGGCAACATCGCGCTGCTGCGCGAGGTCGCGCGCTTCGGGCTGATGGGCGAGGACGAGGCCGAGCGCGTCGGCGCGGCCTACCGGAAGTACCGGAAGCTGCAGCACAAGCTGCGGCTCGACGGGATGGAGAAGGCGCGGGTCGATCCGGCCGTGGTGGCCGACGAGCGCGCAGCCGTGACGGCGCTGTGGGCGCGCGTGTTCGGGACGGCTGAAACGGGCGTTTGAGTCGGGCGTTCGAATTCGTGGAGCAGGGCGGGCGCGATCGGGCGAGCGGCCGTGCGGCAAAAAAAACCGGCGCATGCGCCGGTCTTTTTGCATTCGGCCGATGCGATGCCCGCGTCAGGCCGCCAGCATTTCCTTCGCGTGCTTGCGCGTCGTGGCCGTGATCTCGAGCCCGCCGAGCATCCGCGCGACTTCCTCGATCCGGTTGGCGCGGTCGAGCGCGACGACCGTCGACACGGTGCCGCCGCGCTCGTCGGCGCCCTTCGCGACCTGGAAGTGGTGGTCGCCGCGCGCGGCGACCTGCGGCAGGTGCGTCACGCACAGCACCTGGCGATCGCGCCCGAGCTGGTGCAGCAGGCGGCCGACCACTTCGGCGACGCCGCCGCCGATCCCCGTATCGACTTCGTCGAAGATCAGCGTCGGCGTCGGGCTCGCCGCGCTCGCGATCACCGCGAGCGCGAGGCTGATCCGCGCGAGTTCGCCGCCCGACGCGACCTTCGCGAGCGGCCGCAGCGGCACGCCGGGGTGGCCGGCGACCCGGAATTCGACCTGCTCGAGCCCGTGCGGGCCGCCGTCGGCGAGCGGGACGAGCGCGACTTCGAAGCTTCCGCCCGCCATCGACAGTTCCTGCATGCCGGCCGTGACGGCCGTGCCGAGCGCCTTGGCGGCCTGCGCGCGCGCCTTCGACAGATGCCCTGCATCGGCGAGGTAGGCTTCCCGCGCCTTGGCCTGCGTCGCCTCGAGCGCACCGAGATCGGCGGCCGCGTCGAGCGCGGCGAGCTGCGCGCGGCGTGCCGCGTGTTCTTCGTGCAGCGTGTCGGGCGGCAACCGGAACTTGCGGGCGGTCGAGTGCAGCGCATCGAGGCGCGTTTCGACCTGCGCGAGCCGCTCGGGATCGAGATCGACGCGCTGCGCATAGTGCGACAGCGAGTAGACGGCTTCCTGCAGCTGGATCTCGGCCGGTTCGAGCGACGCGAGCGCGTCGCCGAGCGCGGTGTCGTAGTCGGCCAGGCTGCGCAGCTTCGACACGATCGCGCCGAGCTGCGCGAGCATCGCGTCGTCGGCCTCGGACAACGCGTTGAGTGCGCCGCGCACGCCGTCGATCAGGTTCGCCGAATGCGACAGGCGCTTGTGCTCGTTGCTGACTTCGTCCCATTCGCCGGGCTGCGGCGCGAGCTTGTCGAGCTCGGCGAGCTGCCACGCGAGCTTTTCGCGTTCGAGCTGCAGCTCCCGCTCGTGCGCTTTCGCGGCCTCGATCGCCTGCGTCGCGTCGCGCCACACGCGCCACGCGCGCGCGACGTTCGCCGCATCGGCGACGAGCCCCGCGTGCGTGTCGAACAGCTCGCGCTGCGCGTCGGGCCGCATCAGCAGCTGGTGCGCATGCTGGCCGTGGATGTCGACGAGCATTTCGCCGAGTTCGCGCAGCTGCGCGAGCGTCGCGCTGGTGCCGTTGATGAACGCGCGCGACCGGCCGTTCGCGTCGATCACGCGGCGCAGCATCACGGTGTCCTCGGTGTCGAACGCGTGTTCGTCGAGCCAGCGCGCGACGCGGTCGTGCGGCGTGAATTCGGCGGTGATGTCGGCGCGGCCGCAGCCGGTGCGCACGACGCTCGCGTCGGCACGTTCGCCGAGCGCGAGGGCGAGGGCGTCGATCAGGATCGATTTCCCGGCGCCGGTTTCACCGGAAAAGACGGAAAAGCCGCTGTCGAATTCGAGATCGAGCGCGGCGACGATGACGAAGTCGCGGATCGAGAGGTGGCGGAGCATGGTGTCGGGCGGAGCGGCGTCAGGACGCCTTGTCGTCTTCGTTCGAGGCGTGTTCGTTCCAGTGCAGCTTCTTTCGCAGCGTCGCGTAGTAGCTGTAGCCGATCGGGTGCAGGAACGGCACCGTGTGCTTCGAGCGGCGCACCTCGATCGTGTCGTTCAGTTCGAGCGACGTGAACGACTGCATGTCGAAGTTCACGTTGACGTCGCGCCCGCCGACGATCTGGATCGCGATCTTCGAATCGTCGGGCAGCACGATCGGCCGGTTCGACAGCGCGTGCGGCGCGATCGGCACGAGCACGATGCCCTGCAGCTGCGGATGGAGGATCGGGCCGGCCGACGACAGCGCGTAAGCGGTCGAGCCGGTCGGCGTGGCGACGATCAGGCCGTCCGAACGCTGGTTGTACATGTACCGGCCGTCGACCGACGCGCGCAGCTCGACCATCCCGGAGAAGCCGCTGCGGTTCACGACGACGTCGTTGAACGCGAGCGCGTGGTAGATCGGTTCGCCGTCGCGCATGATCCGGGCCTCGAGCAGCGAGCGCTCCTCGCGCTCGAACTTGCCCGACAGGATCACCGGGACGAGTGCCTGCATGTCCGCCGCCGCGATATCGGTGATGAAGCCGAGCCGCCCGTGGTTGATCCCGATCAGCGGTGTCTTGTATGGCGCGAGCTGACGGCCGATGCCGAGCATCGTCCCGTCGCCGCCCAGTACGACCGCCACGTCGGCGCGTGCCCCGATTTCGGCCGGGGTCAGCGCCGGGTAGCCGGTGATGCCGATCTCGCGGGCGGTCTCGGCTTCGAAGACGACCTCGAAGCCCCGCTTGGCGATGCAGGCGGCCAGCGTGGCGAGCGGCTCGGCGATGTTCGGCGTGTTGCTCCGGCCGACGAGCGCGACAGTGTTGAACTGATTACCGGTTTTCATGCCGGCATTACACCATAGCTCGTTGACGAAAAGAACCGGCTGTGCGCTGACGGGGCCGGATCGGGTCGGCCCGCGCATCGGTGGCCGACGCCACTCGCCGCGGTCGCGCGGTTGCGCTAAAATTTTCCACCATGCTAGATCCTCGCGCACGAACCCTCCTGAAAACCCTGATCGAACGGTATATCGCCGACGGTCAGCCAGTCGGATCGCGCACGTTGTCCCGTTACTCCGGGCTCGAGCTGAGCCCGGCGACGATCCGCAACGTGATGTCCGACCTGGAGGAGCTCGGCCTCGTGTCGAGCCCGCACACGTCGGCCGGCCGCGTGCCGACGCCGCGCGGCTACCGGCTGTTCGTCGACACGATGCTGACGGTCGAGGTGCCGATCGACGCCGAGGCCGTCGCGCGGCAGGTGCAGAACACGTTGCAGGCCGGCGAGCCGCAGCAGCGCGTCGTGGCGGCCGCTGCGAGCGTGCTGTCGAACCTGTCGCAGTTCGCGGGCGTCGTGCTGACGCCACGCCGCAGCCACGTGTTCAAGCAGATCGAGTTCATGCGTCTGTCGGACAAGCGCATCCTGCTGATCATCGTGACGCCCGAGGGTGACGTGCAGAACCGGATGCTCGCGACGCCGCGCGACTACTCGCCGTCGCAACTGACCGAGGCGTCCAACTACATCAACGCGCATTTCGCCGGACTGTCGTTCGACGAGGTGCGCCGTCGCCTGCGCGACGAGATCGACCAGTTGCGCGGCGACATGACCACGCTGATGCATGCGGCGGTGACGGCCAGCACCGAGGTGCCCGACACCGAGGACACCGTGCTGATTTCCGGCGAGCGCAACCTGCTCGAGGTGGCGGATCTGTCGTCCGACATGGCCCGGCTGCGCAAGCTGTTCGACGTATTCGACCAAAAGACGGGCCTCCTGCAACTGCTCGACGTGTCGAGCCACGCCCAGGGCGTGCAGATCTTCATCGGCGGCGAATCGACGCTCGTGCCGATCGAGGAAATGAGCGTCGTTACCGCCCCTTACGAGGTGAACGGGCAGATCGTCGGCACGCTCGGCGTGATCGGCCCGACCCGCATGGCGTACAACCGCGTGATCCCGATCGTCGACATCACCGCGCGGCTGCTGTCGCTCACGCTGAGCCAGCAGTAGCCTGCGAGCGCCAGCCCGATCCCGCCCCGTCATCGTGCCGCGGCGCCGCGTGCGCCGACAGTCGGCCGAACGGCCGGCCGACCGGCGCGAGGCGGCCCGCTATAATTGAGAGCCGTCCGGTCCCGTGCCCCGAGCACGTTCTTGCCCATGCGTTTCGATCTTGAGCCGCCTTCGAGTATCGCGGCTGCCCATCGCATCGGCGTGCTGCTGATCAATCTCGGCACGCCCGATGCGCCCACGCCGCGTGCCGTGCGGCGCTATCTGGCCGAATTCCTGTCGGATCCGCGGGTCGTCGAGATTCCGCAGGCCGTCTGGCAAGTGCTGCTGCGCACGCTGATCCTGCCGCTGCGCGGCCGCGCGTCCGCGAAGAAATACGCGGCCGTCTGGATGCCCGAGGGCTCGCCGCTGCGCGTGCATACCGTGCGCCAGACCGACGGCGTGCGGCACCTGCTCGCGTCGAACGGTTATCAAGTGCAGGTCGACTACGCGATGCGCTACGGCAGTCCGAACATTTCGCACGCGCTCGCGCAGTTCAAGCGCGCCGGCGTCGAGCGCGTGCTGCTGATGCCGATGTATCCGCAATACTCGGCGTCGACCACGGCCACCGCATTCGACGCCGCATTCGACGCGCTCTCGCGCATGCGCAACCAGCCGGAGGTGCGCACGATACGGCACTACGCCGACCATCCGGCCTATATCCACGCGCTGGCCGAGCAGGTGCGCCAGTATTGGGCGCAGCACGGCCGGCCGGACTTCGCGGCCGGCGACAAGCTCGTGCTGAGCTTTCACGGCGTGCCGAAGCGCACGCTCGACCTCGGCGATCCCTATCACGACCAGTGCCAGCAGACGGGCGCACTGCTGATGGCCGCGCTCGGGTTGTCGACGACCGAGTGCCGCGTCACGTTCCAGTCGCGTTTCGGCAAGGCCGAATGGCTGCAGCCTTATACCGCGCCGACGCTGCGCGAGTTCGGCGAGGCAGGCGTACAGCGGGCCGACGTGTTCTGTCCCGGTTTCACGGCCGATTGCCTGGAGACGATCGAGGAGATCGGCATGGAGGTGCGCGACGAGTTCCTCGCCGGTGGCGGCAAGGCATTCCACCGGATTCCGTGCCTGAACGGCGCACCCGCGTGGATCGGCGCGCTTGGCGAGATCGTCGCCGAGAATCTGCAGGGCTGGCCGGTCAAGGCCGCGCAGCCCGAAACGGTGGGTGAGGTGCGATGAATTACAAGATTTCGACCGAACCGGGCGCGAAGCTGCGCATCGACAAATGGCTGTGGGCGGCCCGGTTCTTCAAGACGCGCTCGCTTGCGACCGATGCGGTCGACAAGGGGCACGTGAAGATCGGCGGGGCTGCAGTCAAGCCGGCGAAGGAAGTGCGCGTGGGCGACGAGGTCGAAATTGCGATCGACGGCATCGTCTGGCACATTGCCGTACTCGGCGTGTGCGACGTGCGCGGGCCGGCGAGCGTCGCGCAGACGCTTTACGAGGAAACGGAAGCGGGGCGGGCCGCACGGCTCGCCGAACTGGAGCGGCGCCGCACGTATCGCGAGCCGGCGGCCGAATTGCACGGCCGGCCGACGAAGCGCGACCGGCGCATCATCGACAGATTTTCTGGTGGGAGCTGAACATCTGGTCGAACGTCGCCCGCGCGCTCCCGTATTCGGTCGTGCGGTCGGTGACGGCTCCCGACAGGCAGATGGTGGTGGTGCCGGCAATGAGTACCAGCGCGACCACCGATATCGCAAAGGTCAGTTTCACGGTACTCCCCTCGAGAAGGGGTGAAAACGGCGCCAGGTGGTGGTTGTAAGGCGTCGGTCAGCTAAGGGTAAACACGCTTTTCCGACGCTTGAGTGGAGTGTAGTGCAGCGGGACTGTGCCAAGCTAGTACTTGCCAGGTAAGCGTTGTTACAGCCCGTTTCGCCTGCTTTGGCGGACTATTCGTGCGATGCACCGGTGCGACGCGCGGTTGTTTCGCGGCATTGGAGAATGCCGGCGAATAACCCTCTTGAAATCGCAGTTTTCACCCTTATTTGCACCAGCAATGTGCGGTGCCGCCGGGTATACGGTCCGGCGGTTGCCGATTTGGCTTCAACCTCTAATCGACTTTCAGCGACATGGAAAACACGCAAGAGAACCCGTCTACCCAATCGGCCGAAGATATCGGCAGCGAGAAGCAGGCGGCGCAAGGCGCTGCTCCCGCCGCCGAAGCAGCCGACGCGGCGCTCGCGGAGGCTCAAGCCAAGGTCGCCGAGCTGCAGGAGAGCTACCTGCGGGCGAAGGCCGAGACCGAGAACGTCCGCCGCCGCGCGCAGGACGACGTCTCGAAGGCGCACAAGTTCGCGATCGAGAGCTTCGCGGAGCACCTGCTGCCCGTGCTGGACAGCCTGGAAGCGGCCGTCAACGATACGTCCGGCGACATCGCGAAGGTGCGCGAAGGCGTCGAACTGACGCTGCGCCAGCTGACGAGCGCACTCGAGAAGGGCCGCGTCGTCGCGATCAACCCGGTCGGCGAGAAGTTCGATCCGCACCAGCACCAGGCGATTTCGATGGTGCCGGCCGAGCAGGAGCCGAACACCGTCGTCACGGTGCTGCAGAAGGGCTACACGATCGCCGACCGCGTGCTGCGTCCGGCGCTCGTCACCGTCGCGCAGCCGAAGTAAGGGCGTCGCGATGGTGCCCGCCGGCGTCGATCCGGCCGCATTTGACGCGTTCGACATGCAGGCGCTGGACGCCGGCACGTTCGACGCGGCGATCGACGGCGCGGGGGACGCGCTTGCGGTGGTGTTCTTCTGGGGCGTCGACTGCTTCAACTGCGAGATCGCGAAGAAGGCGATGCTCGCCCAGCCCGACGCCATCCGCGCGCTGGGCTTGAAGTGGTTCCATTGCAACGTGTACGAACACCACCAGCTGGGGCGCCGCTTCGGGCTGCACGGTGTGCCGACGTGGTTCTTCTTCCACCGCGGCAAGCGGCTCGGCCGCGCGACGGGCTGGCATGGCCTCGCCCAGTTCCAGGCGGCCGTGTCGGCGGCGCGCGCGAAAATCGCAGCGGCGGGCAGCGATCCCCTAGCCGGCGGCGATTGAAAAAATTTAATATCCGCATCGCTCGGCGGGTCTTGAAAACGGATCGGCCGGACGCATTTCGGGAACAGAGTTGAATTCTGGCGCGCGAAACCGCCCCAAAACGCGGGGTTTTGCGCAGCAAACAAGCATTTCTGGAGATTAGGAAAAATGGGAAAGATCATCGGTATTGACCTCGGCACCACGAACTCGTGCGTTGCCATCATGGAAGGCAACCAGGTCAAGGTCATCGAGAACTCGGAAGGCACGCGCACCACGCCGTCGATCATCGCCTACATGGACGACAACGAAGTGCTCGTCGGCGCGCCGGCCAAGCGTCAATCGGTGACCAACCCGAAGAACACGCTGTTCGCGGTGAAGCGCCTGATCGGCCGCCGCTTCGAAGAGAAGGAAGTCCAGAAGGACATCGGCCTGATGCCTTACAGCATCATCAAGGCCGACAACGGCGATGCATGGGTCGAAGCGCACGGCGAAAAGCTCGCGCCGCCGCAGGTTTCGGCGGAAGTGCTGCGCAAGATGAAGAAGACGGCCGAAGACTACCTCGGCGAGCCGGTCACGGAAGCCGTGATCACGGTGCCTGCGTACTTCAACGACAGCCAGCGCCAGGCAACCAAGGATGCCGGCCGCATCGCAGGCCTCGAAGTCAAGCGGATCATCAACGAGCCGACCGCAGCTGCGCTCGCGTTCGGCCTCGACAAGGCCGAGAAGGGCGACCGCAAGATCGCCGTGTATGACCTCGGCGGCGGTACGTTCGACGTGTCGATCATCGAAATCGCGGACGTCGACGGCGAAATGCAGTTCGAAGTGCTGTCGACCAACGGCGACACGTTCCTCGGCGGCGAAGACTTCGACCAGCGCATCATCGATTACATCATCGGCGAGTTCAAGAAGGAGCAGGGCGTCGACCTGTCGAAGGACGTGCTCGCGCTGCAGCGCCTGAAGGAAGCCGCTGAAAAGGCGAAGATCGAGCTGTCGTCGAGCCAGCAGACCGAAATCAACCTGCCGTACATCACGGCGGACGCGTCGGGCCCGAAGCACTTGAACCTGAAGATCACCCGCGCGAAGCTGGAAGCGCTGGTGGAAGATCTCGTCGAGCGCACGATCGAACCGTGCCGCATCGCGATCAAGGACGCAGGCGTCAAGGTGTCGGACATCGACGACGTGATCCTGGTCGGCGGTCAGACGCGCATGCCGAAGGTCATGGAGAAGGTGAAGGAGTTCTTCGGCAAGGATCCGCGCCGTGACGTGAACCCGGACGAAGCCGTCGCGGTTGGCGCGGCGATCCAGGGCCAGGTCCTGTCGGGCGATCGCAAGGACGTGCTGCTGCTCGACGTGACCCCGCTGTCGCTCGGTATCGAGACGCTCGGCGGCGTGATGACGAAGATGATCAGCAAGAACACGACGATCCCGACGAAGCACGCGCAAGTGTATTCGACGGCGGACGACAACCAGGGCGCCGTGACGATCAAGGTGTTCCAGGGCGAACGCGAAATGGCAGCCGGCAACAAGCTGCTCGGCGAGTTCAACCTCGAAGGCATCCCGCCCGCACCGCGCGGCGTGCCGCAGATCGAAGTGACCTTCGACATCGACGCGAACGGCATCCTGCACGTCGGCGCGAAGGACAAGGCGACCGGCAAGGAAAACAAGATCACGATCAAGGCGAACTCGGGTCTGTCCGAGGCTGAAATCGACCAGATGATCAAGGACGCGGAAGCGAACGCAGCGGAAGATCACAAGCTGCGCGAGCTGGCCGATTCGCGCAACCAGGGCGATGCGCTGGTCCACAGCACGAAGAAGGCGCTGACCGAGTACGGCGACAAGCTGGACGCGGGCGAGAAGGAAGCGATCGAAGCGTCGCTGAAGTCGCTCGAGGAAGTGCTGAAGGACACGTCGGCCGACAAGGCTGCGATCGACGCGAAGGTCGAGGAACTCGGCAAGGTTTCGCAGAAGCTCGGCGAAAAGATGTACGCCGACATGCAGGCCCAGCAAGCGGGTGCGGCCGGCGCAGCGGGTGCAGCGGAAGGTGCGGCCCACGCGGGCGGCGCGCAACAGGCTGCCGACGATGTCGTCGACGCCGAGTTCAAGGAAGTGAAGAAGGACTAAGCCGGGTTGCCCCGGTGCCGCACGCCGCGCGCGCAACACGCGCGCGGCGCGGCTGACGGGCTGGCTGACAAGCGGTCTGTCTTTCCTTCCGGATGGCCGGATCGACTCCACGCCTGGCGGGCTTTGCGGCCCTCCGGGCACATTTGTTTTTTGGCGGGTGCTGCACGAGCCGTCCGCGGACGGGCGCAGCGCCAGACGAGTCGAGAGACTTTACTGCGGGCGAAAGGAGCCGCCGCGTGCGCGATGCGTGGCGGCACAGTGAATCGATATGGCGAAACGGGATTACTACGAGGTTCTGGGCGTCGCGAAGAATGCGAGCGACGACGAAATCAAGAAGGCATATCGCAAGCTTGCGATGAAGTATCACCCTGACCGCAATCCGGACAACAAGGATGCGGAAGAGCATTTCAAGGAGGTGAAGGAAGCCTACGAAATGCTCTCGGACAGCCAGAAGCGGGCCGCGTACGACCAGTACGGCCATGCGGGCGTCGATCCGAACATGGGCGGTGCGGGCGCACAGGGCTTCGGCGGCTTCGCGGATGCGTTCGGCGACATCTTCGGCGACATCTTCGGCCAGGCCGCGGGCGGCGCCGCGCGCGGCGGCCGTGGCGGCCCGCAGGTGTATCGCGGTGCCGACCTGCGCTACAGCATGGAAATCACGCTCGAGCAGGCCGCACACGGCTACGACACGCAGATCCGCGTGCCGAGCTGGGTGTCGTGCGAGGTCTGCCACGGGTCGGGTGCGAAGCCCGGCACGAAGCCGGAAACCTGCCCGACCTGCCATGGCCAGGGCACGGTGCGCATGTCGCAGGGCTTCTTCAGCATCCAGCAGACCTGCCCGAAGTGCCACGGCACGGGCACCTACATCCCCGAGCCGTGCGTGCATTGCCACGGGTCGGGCAAGGTGAAGGAAACCAAGACGCTCGAAGTGAAGATCCCGGCCGGGATCGACGACGGGATGCGCATCCGCTCGGCCGGCAACGGCGAGCCGGGCATCAACGGCGGGCCGCCGGGCGACCTGTACGTCGAGATCCACATCAAGCCGCACTCGGTGTTCGAGCGCGACGGCGACGATCTCCACTGCCAGATGCCGATCCCGTTCACGACCGCCGCGCTCGGCGGCGAGATCGAGGTGCCGACGCTGGCCGGCCGTGCATCGTTCCCGGTGCCGGAAGGCACGCAGTCGGGCAAGACGTTCCGGCTGCGCGGCAAGGGCATCAAGGGGCTGCGTTCGAGCATCGCGGGCGATCTGTACGTGCACGTGCAGGTCGAGACGCCCGTGAAGCTGACCGACAACCAGCGCGACCTGCTCAAGCAGTTCGAGAAGTCGCTGGCCGAGGGCGGCGCGCGTCACAGCCCGCAGAGCAAGAGCTGGTTCGACCGTGTGAAGAGCTTCTTCGAGTAACTCGAGTAACAGCATGACTGAAGGCAACGAGAGCGCGTCGTTCGCGCTCTTGGACGATTGCGACTCGACCGCGTCCGCGCGGTCGAGTCGTTTGTATTCGGGATTCGTGCGCGAACGCGTGTGCACGGATCCGGCGCGGCTCGACGCAGTCGATGCGGCGGTGGCGCAGGACCTGCGCGACGGGCTGCATGCGGTCGTCGTCGGCGATTACGAATTCGGACGTAACCTGCAAAAAGCGCAGCCGGGCCATGCCCCGCTGCGCTTTTTGCTGTATGCGCGCTGCGAACGCCTGTCGCGCGACGAAGTCGACGCGTGGCTCGCGCAGCAGGACGGCGGCAGCGACGCGCCGTCGATCGCGGGTGTCGCGCATGTCGCGAAGAGCGTGTCGCGCGATGCGTTCGATGCGGCGATCGCCGCGGTGCACGACGCGCTGCGCGCGGGCGATTCGTATCAGGTCAACTACACGTACCGGCTGAACTTCGACGTATTCGGCACGCCGCTCGCGCTGTACCGGCGGCTGCGTGCGCGCCAGCCGGTGCGCTACGGTGCGCTGGTCGCGTTGCCCGACGGGGCGTGGATCGTGTCGTGTTCGCCCGAGCTGTTCGTCGAGAAGCACGGCGACGTGCTGCGCGCGCGGCCGATGAAGGGCACCGCGCCACGTTCGGCCGACCCTCGCGACGATGCGGCGGCGGCCGCGTTCCTCGCGAACGATCCGAAGAACCGCGCGGAAAACGTGATGATCGTCGACCTGCTGCGCAACGACGTATCGCGGATCGCGCGCACCGGGACGGTTCGCGTGCCGGCGCTGTTCTCCGTCGAGCCGTATGCGTCGGTGTGGCAGATGACGTCGACGGTCGAGGCCGGCTGGCGCGAAGGGACGACGTTCGCGCAGATGCTGCGTGCGCTGTTTCCGTGCGGATCGATCACGGGCGCGCCGAAGTACAAGACGATGCAGTTGATCGATGCGATCGAGTCGACACCGCGCGGCCTCTATACGGGCGCGATCGGCTGGCTTGACGCCGCTAAGCAAGGCGCCGATTCCGACGCGCCGGGGGAGCGCCTGGCCGGTTGTGGCGATTTTTGCCTGTCGGTCGCGATCCGGACGCTGACGCTCGATGCTACCGGTGAAGGTGCGACCGGTGCCGAAGCACGCAATCCGGCAACGGCAATCGCCGGCCGGCGCCGTGGCACGATGGGGGTCGGCGCGGGCATCGTGCTCGACAGTGTCGCGGCCGACGAATATGCGGAGTGCGAATTGAAAGCACGATTCCTGACGGATGCCGATCCCGGCTTCCAGCTGTTCGAAACGACCGCCGCCACGCGTGCGGACGGTATCCGGCACCTCGATCGTCATCTCGCGCGGCTGCAGCGTAGCGCGGAAGCGTTCGGCTTCCGCTTCGACCCCGAGGCGCTACGTCGCGAGATCGACGCGCGCTGCGCAGTGCTCGACGGCGACGACGCCTACCGGATGAAGCTCGCGCTCGCGAAGGACGGCACGATCGAGATCGTCGCGGCACCGCTCAAGCCATTGCCGGCGGGGCCGGTCGGCGTGTTGCTGGCGTCCGCGCACGGCTTCGCATCGACCCGTGCGAGCGATGCGCTGCTGCTGCACAAGACGACACGCCGCGCCGAATACGATCGCGCGTGGCAGGCGGCGGAGGCGCTCGGGTGCTTCGACATGCTGTTCGTCAACGAGCGCGGCGAGGTGACGGAAGGCGGGCGCTCGAACGTGTTCGTGAAGCTTGACGGCCAGTGGGTAACGCCGCCGCTCGAATCCGGCGTGCTGCCGGGGGTGATGCGTGGCGTGTTGCTCGACGATCGCGTGTTCGGCGCGACGGAGCGGGTCGTGACCCGCGACGATCTCGCGCGTGCGGAGGCGCTGCTGCTGACCAACGCGCTGCGCGGCGCGCTCGACGCGGTACTGAAGTAACCGGCAGCCGGCAGCGTATGAAAGAAAAAGCGCGGCGCCCCGCAAAGGGCGCCGCGCTTTTTTACATCGAGGCACCGGCGCACGCGCCGCAGGCCCCGCCACGGACGTCAGAACGAATGTTCCGGCCCAGGGAACGAACCATCCTTCACCGCGTGCACGTACGCTTCGACGGCCGCCTGAATGTTCGGCTGACCCTGCATGAAATCCTTCACGAAGCGCGGCCGCTTGCCGGGGAACACGCCGAGCATGTCGTGCAGCACGAGCACCTGGCCCGAGCAGTCGACGCCCGCCCCGATGCCGATCGTCGGAATCTTGAGCATGTGCGTGACTTCGGAGGCGACGAGCGTCGGCACGGCTTCGAGCACGACGAGCTGCGCGCCCGCATCCTCGATCGCGCGCGCGTCGCGCAGCAACTGGGCAGCACCGGCTTCGGTCTTGCCTTGCACCTTGAAGCCGCCGAACGCGTGCACCGATTGCGGCGTGAGGCCCACGTGTGCGCATACGGGCACCGCGCGCTCGACGAGGAAGCGGATCGTCTCGGCGAGCCATTCGCCGCCTTCGAGCTTGACCATCTGCGCACCGGCACGCATCAGCTTGACGGCACTCGCGAACGCCTCGGCCGGCGTACCGTACGTGCCGAACGGCAGATCGGCGACGACCAGCGCGCGCGGCTGCGCGCGGGCGACACAGGCGGTGTGATACGCGATGTCGTCGAGCGACACGGGCAGCGTGGTCGTTTGGCCCTGCAGCACGTTGCCGAGCGAATCGCCGATCAGCAGCACGTCGACGCCCGAACGGTCGAGCAGTGCGGCAAAGCTCGCGTCGTAGCAGGTGAGCATCGCGATCTTCTCGCCGGCGACGCGCATTGCCTGCAGCTTGGGCACCGTGACGGCAGGCCGGCTCGATTCCTGGAGATAGGTCATGGGAAATCCGGTTCGGATGGGTAAGGAACGACAGGCGAGGACGCGTCAGCGCGTCGTCTCGCCCTTGACGAAGAATTCCTTGCGGCCGCGCATCGTCTCGATGCGCTCGACCAGCAGGGCGAGATCTTCGGGGGAATCCTGCGGGTTCAGGTGTTCCGCGGCGACCGTCAGCACCGGCGTGCGGTCGTAGTGGTAGAAGAATTCGTTGTACGCGTCGACGAGCGAGCGCAGGTACGCGTCGCTGATCTGCAGCTCCATCGGCAGCCCGCGCTTCTGGATGCGCGAGAACAGCACTTCGGGGCTCGCCTGCAGGTAGACGACGAGGTCGGGCGACGGCGCCTGCGGCACGTCCACGTGCGTGGCGACCGAACGGTAGAGCTGCCACTCGTCTTCCGGCAGGTTCAGCCGCGCGAAGATGTCGTTTTTCTGCGGCATGAAATCGGCGATGACCGGGCGGCCCGTTTCGAGCGCACCGATCAGCTCGCGGGCCTGCTGCGCACGCTGCAGCGCGAACGACAGCTGCACGGGCAGCGCGTAGCGCGCGGTATCGCGATAGAAGCGTTCGAGGAACGGGTTGTCCTGCGGGCGCTCAAGCAGCGTCTGCATCGACCAGCGTTCGGCGAGCAGGCGCGCGAGCGTCGTCTTGCCGACGCCGATCGGGCCTTCGATCACGAGATAGCGGTGCGGGGCGCGCAGGTCGGGCGCAGTGACGGTGAGGGGTGTCGGGGTCATCGGCAGCGGTTCTTGTCGGCGTCTTCGCTGGCGGCGAGCGCCTTCTGCATCAGGCACTGGCAGGTCTGCACCTTCTGGACACGCTGATCCGCGACGGCGGCGAGGAAGGTATCGGCACGGCCGCGCGCGGGAATGTCGAGTGCGGGCTCGATCTCCACGAGCGGCACGAGCGCGAACGCGCGATCGGTGAGGCGCGGATGCGGGACGATCAGGTCGGGTTCGTCGATCGAGTCGGCGCCGAACAGCAGGATGTCGAGGTCGAGCGTGCGCGGCGCGTTGCGATACGGGCGCTCGCGGCCGAAGTGATGTTCGATCTTCTGGCAGAGCGCGAGCAGCTCGCGGGCCGACAGCGTCGTGTCGAGCTTGACGACGCAGTTGTAGTAATCGTCGCCGCCCGCTTCGAAGGGCGCCGTGCGATACAGGCTCGATTTGCCGAGGATCGAGATGGTGCGCTGCTGCGCGAGGCACACCACCGCGTCCTTCAGGGTCTGGCGCGCATCGCCGAGATTCGCCCCCAGTCCGATATATGCAACCGTCATGGCATCACTTCCTACGTCGTTCGCCGTCGTGCGCGTCAGTCGTCGGAACCGCCCGAGGTGTCCGGTGCCTGCTCGGCGGCACCTTCACCCGGCTTGCGGTTTCGCGCACCGCCGCGGCGGCGCCGCTTGCGGGGCGATTTTTCCTTCGAGCCGCCCTGCGTGAGCAATGCCTCGCGAGCGGCCGCGTCGCCTTCGATGAAATCCGTCCACCACTGTCCGACTTCCGCATCGAGCTCGCCGGATTCGCAGCGTAACAGGAGGAAATCATACCCCGCTCTAAACCTTTGGTGTTCCAGCAGCCGCATCGCGCTGCGGCCCGAGCGTTTCTCGAGGCGCAGCTGCAGGCCCCAGATCTCGCGCATGTCGGCCGAGTAGCGCTTGTGGATCGCGAGTTTCTCGGTCTGCATGTCGAGCACGTCGTCCATCGCGCGATGGAGCGCCGGCACCGGGATTTCGCCTTCGGCCGTGTATTGTTCGAAGCGCTGGCGCATGTCGTGCCACAGCAGCGTCGCGAACAGGAAGCCCGGCGATACCGTCTTGCCGGCGCGCACGCGCGCGTCGGTGTTGTTCAGCGCGAGCGTGATGAACTTTTCGCCCTGCGGCTGTTCGAGCACGACGTCGAGCAGCGGCAGCAGCCCGTGGTGCAGGCCTTCCTTGCGCAGCCGCTGCAGGCACGCGAGCGCGTGGCCCGACAGCAGCAGCTTCAGCATTTCGTCGAACAGGCGCGCGGCCGGCACGTTGTTGATCAGATCGGCGAGCGCGTTGATCGGCTCGCGCGTGTGCGGCTCGATCTCGAAACCGAGCTTCGCCGCGAAGCGCACGACGCGCAGCATCCGCACCGGATCCTCGCGGAAGCGCGTGGCCGGATCGCCGATCATCCGCAACAGGCGGGCGCGCACGTCGGCCATCCCGTCGTGGTAGTCGAGCACCGTCTGCGTCGACGGGTCGTAGTACATCGCGTTGATCGTGAAGTCGCGGCGTGCGGCGTCTTCGTGCTGCTCGCCCCACACGTTGTCGCGCAGCACGCGGCCGCTCGCGTCGACCGCATGGGTGCGGCGATCGAGTTCGTCGCGCTTCAGGCGCTTCGGCGGCTCGGCAGCGGCCGCCTCGGGCGGCGCATCGACCAGCGCGCGGAACGTCGACACCTCGATCAGCTCCTGGCCGAACTGCACGTGGACGATCTGGAAGCGGCGGCCGATCAGGCGCGCGCGGCGGAACAGGCGCTGAACTTCGGTGGGTGTTGCATCGGTCGCGACGTCGAAGTCCTTCGGCGCGATGCCGAGCAGCAGGTCGCGTACCGCACCGCCGACGATGAAGGCGCGGAAGCCCGCCTGCTGCAGCGTGTCGGTCACGCGCACGGCATTCTTCGAGATCAGCGCCGGGTTGATGCCGTGCACGCTGGCCGGCACGACGGTCGGCTCATGGTTGCTGCGCGGCTTTTTCGTGCCGCCGCGGGCGCCTTTCGGGGCACGCGGGGTAGCAGGGGCCGCTTCGTCGGCCGGGGCCGCTGCGGGAGAGGTTTGCCCGGTTTCGTCCTGGCCGAGCAGTTTGCGAATGAATTTTTTGATCACGACGTTCAGAAGAGATCGAGGATGCGCCAGCCGCGGTTGCTTGCATGCGCGCGCAGCGTGTCGTCAGGGTTGGTCGCGATCGGGTCGGTGACTTTCTCGAGCAACGGGATGTCGTTGTGCGAGTCGCTGTAGAAGTAGGTGTGCGTGAAGTCGCTCCATTGCTTGCCGAGCGACGCGAGCCACGCTTCGGTCCGCACGATCTTGCCTTCGCGATAGCTCGGCGTGCCGGTCGGCCGGCCCGTGTACGGCGAATCGGGATGCCCGTCGGTCGTCTCGACCTCGCAGGCGATCAGCGTGTCGACGCCGAACGCGGTGGCGATCGGGCGCGTGATGAATTCGTTGGTCGCCGTCACGACGCAGCACAGGTCGCCTGCATCGAGGTGCTTGCGCACGAGTTCGAGCGCGGCGGGCGTCATTGCGGGTCGGATCACCTCGTGCATGTACTGCTCGTGCCATTGCGCGAGCTGCGCACGCGAATACTTCGCGAGCGGCGTGAGCATCGCCGTGAGGTACGCGTGGATGTCGAGCTTGCCGGCCTTGTAGTCGGCGAAGAACTGGTCGTTCTGACGCGAGAAGCTTTCCGCGTCGACGATGCCGAGCTTCACCATGAAGCGGCCCCATTCGTGGTCGCTATCGGTCGGGATCAGCGTGTGATCGAGGTCAAAGAGTGCCAGATTAGTCATGGAAGCGCATTTTACTCGAAGCGGTTCGGGCCCGTGCCCGGTGGGGTGATGTCGTCGCCGGGACGCGCCAGCATGCGGCGCAGCAACGGCAGCGTGACGGCGCGTTTCTGCTCGAGCGAGAAGCGGTCGAGCGCGTCGAGCAGCGCCATCAGGCTCGGCATGTCGCGGCGGAAATGGGTCAGCAGGTAGGCGGCGATGTCGTCGGTGAGCGCGATCCCGCGTTCCTTCGCCGCGAGCTTGAGCACGGCGATCTTGCCGGCATCGGACGGCGGCGACAGGTGGAACACGAGCCCCCAGCCGAGGCGCGTGCGGAGATCCTCGCGCACGTCGAGCGCGAGCGGCGCCGCGGGGCCGGCCGCGACGAACGCGCTCGACGGGTGCGCGCGCACTTCGTTGAACAGGTTGAACAGCGCGACCTGCTGCGTGTCGCTCATCCGGTCGCAGTCGTCGATCGCGTAGATGCCGATGCGCGGGTCGAACGTGAACGCGCCGAGCGGGCTTTGCGGTGTGAGATAACGCGCATAGCCGTACGAGGCGTCGCTCACGAGCGCCTGCAGCAGATGGGTGCGGCCGCATCCGGGCTCGCCCCAGATATAGAACGACCGGTCCGGCACGGGGCCCGCCGCGAGCGCGAGGTCGAGCTTCTGCAGGCGCGAGATGAGCTCGTCGTTCTCCTCGTTCATGATGAAGTTGTCGAACGTGGCGGGCGGCGGCGTGCCGAGATCGAGCGTCAGTTGACGGGACACAACAGTCACAATGCGGGTCGGTTGAAAATACGCGTGCCGTACGCCGGGCACGCGCCGGGAACTGCGCCTTCGCGGGCTTCACGCGCGCCCGCACGCACGGCGCCACGCCGGTTTCGGCGCGGTTCGCTCGGCGATGAAAACGGGGACGTGTTGACCAAGATGCAATCCCTGACGATTCGGTGCTGGGAATTCCGGCCAACGGGCCGGCTTCGGGTAAAATCGCATTTTACCGACCTTCTCGCATTCCCCCATGAATCCTCCGAAATCCGCTCCCGACGCCCAAGGTCTGTCCTATCGCGACGCAGGCGTCGACATCGACGCGGGCGACGCGCTCATCGACAAGATCAAGCCTTTTGCGAAGAAAACCCTGCGCGACGGCGTGCTCGGCGGCATCGGCGGGTTCGGCGCGCTGTTCGAAGTACCGAAGAAGTACAAGGAGCCCGTGCTCGTGTCGGGCACCGACGGCGTGGGCACCAAGCTCAAGCTGGCCTTTCATCTGAACAAACACGACACCGTCGGCCAGGATCTCGTCGCGATGAGCGTGAACGACATCCTCGTGCAGGGCGCCGAGCCGCTGTTCTTCCTCGACTACTTCGCGTGCGGCAAGCTCGACGTCGATACCGCGGCAACGGTCGTCAAGGGCATCGCGCAGGGTTGCGAACTGTCCGGCTGCGCGTTGATCGGCGGTGAAACGGCCGAAATGCCGGGCATGTACCCGGACGGCGAATACGACCTGGCCGGCTTCGCGGTCGGCGCGGTCGAGAAGAGCAAGATCATCGACGGCAGCACGATCGCCGAGGGCGACGTGGTGCTGGGCCTCGCATCGAGCGGCATCCACTCGAACGGCTTCTCGCTCGTGCGCAAGATCATCGAGCGCGCGAACCCCGACCTGTCGGCCGATTTCCACGGCCGCTCGCTCGCCGACGCGCTGATGGCACCCACGCGCATCTACGTGAAGCCGCTGCTCGCGCTGATGCAGAAGCTGTCGGTGAAGGGCATGGCGCACATCACCGGCGGCGGCCTCGTCGAGAACATTCCGCGCGTGCTGCGCGAAGGCCTCACCGCCGAGCTCGACCAGAACGCGTGGCCGCTGCCGCCGCTGTTCAAGTGGCTGCAGGAGCACGGCGGCGTTGCCGACGCGGAAATGCACCGCGTGTTCAACTGCGGGATCGGCATGGCCGTGATCGTTTCGGCGGCCGATGCCGACGCAGCGATCGCCGACCTGACCGCCGCCGGCGAACAGGTGTGGAAGATCGGCACCGTCCGTGCGACCCGCGAAGGCGAGGCGCAGACCGTCGTGGTCTGACGCACGGCCGCAGCAGATGCAGCAAGGAAAGCCGCCCGGAGTCGATCCGGGCGGCTTTTTTTTCGGGCGCCGCGCGGCGTACGGGCGCGCGCCGACGAAGGAGGAGCGACGATGACCGAAGACGAACGCGCGATCCGTGAGCTCGTGGACAACTGGTTCGTATCGAGCCGCCGCGGCGACCTGGCGACCGTGCTCGATCTGATCGCCGACGACGCGATCTTCATGGTGGCCGGCAGGCCGCCGTTCGACAAGGCGGCGTTTGCGGCCGCATCGCGTGACGCGAACGCCGGGGGCGGGCCCGCGCCGACGATCGACGGCCGTTACCGGATCGACGAACTGCGCGTGCTGGGCGAGTGGGCGTACATGCGCAATTTCATCGAGATCGAGGCGACTCCGCCGGGCGGCGAGACGATCCGCCGTTCGGGCCATACGCTGACGATCTTCCGCAAGGCCGACGGCCGCTGGCAGCTCGTCCGCGATGCCAATCTCGTGACGCTCGCGCATTGATCACGGCGGCGAGCGTGACGGTGCCGGCCGGCGCTCAGGCGGACGGCCGCGCCGCGCCCGCTGGCCGGGCACCGGCCAGCAACGGCGGGACGAGCAGATAAAGCAGCGCGGCCGCGGCCCAGACGAGCCCCGGCCAGGTCGCGCGTGTCGCCGCATAGGTTGCGGTGACGACCAGCGGCCCCGCGACACCGATCAGGCTCGCCACGCTCGCGAGCGCGCCTTGCAATTCACCCTGGCGCGCATCGTCGATCTGCCGCGCGAGCATCGCCTGCAGCGCCGGCAGCGTCATGCCGCCCGCCGCGAACAGCGGCAGCAACGCGAACGGCACCCACGCGGCGGTCGCGAACGCAATCGCCACGAGCCCGAGCGCGTCGCCCGCGAGGCCCAGTGCGAGCGCGCGGCGCTCGCCGAGCCGCGCGATCAGCGGCCCGATCGCGAAAGCCTGCGCGAGCGCGTGACACGCACCGTAGCCCGCCAGCGACAGCCCCGCGATCGGTGTCGACCACCCGAAATGTTCCTGGCCGTACAGGATCCACAGCGTGGCGGGCGCCTGCGACACCAGCGCCACGATCACGTAAATGCCGATCAGCGGCACGAGCGCCGGTGAGCCGGTCAGCCGGCGCAGGCTGGCGAACGGGTTGAGCGCGCCGGCCGTCCGGCCTTCGCGGGCCGAACGCGGCCGCGATTCCGGTAACGCGCGCCAGACGAGCACGAGATTGAGCGCGTTGAGCACGGCGGCCGCGACGAACGGCGCGCGCACATGGAGCGCGCCGAGCAGGCCGCCGATCAACGGGCCCGCGATGAAGCCGATGCCCATCATCGCGCCGAGCTGGCCGAAGCGTCGCGCGCGGTCGGGTTCGGCCGTGACGTCGGTGACGTATGCAGTCGCGACCGCGACGTTCGCGCCGGTGATGCCCGCGATCAGCCGCCCGACGTAGAGCCAGGCGAGCGTCGGCGCGAGCGCCATCAGCAGGTAGTCGAGCGCGGCGCCCGCGAGCGACACGAGCAGTACGGGCCGGCGGCCGACGCGGTCGCTCAGCGCGCCGAGCAGCGGTGCGCACAGGAACTGCGCGAACGCGTACAGCGCGAGCAGGATCCCGTAGTGGATGTCGGTGCTGCCCGCATCGGCGAGAGAGCGCAGGAGCCCGGGGAGGATCGGCATCACGATCCCGACGCCGATCGCGTCGAGCAGGACCGTGGCCAGAATGGCAATCAGGGACGGATTCAAGGGTGTGACTCTATCGGTGATAGAGTGGCGATTATTCCACAACTTTCCCTATCGGTGATAGAGATGAAGGACACAGGGGCGCGGCTGACGCGCGACACGGTACTGCGCGCGGCGCTCGACCTGCTCGATGAAGTCGGCATCGATGGGCTGTCGACGCGGCGGCTCGCCGAGCGGCTCGGCGTACAGTCGCCGACGCTTTACTGGCATTTCCGGAACAAGGCCGAACTGCTCGACGCGATGGCCGAGGCGATCATGCTCGAGCGGCACGATGCGACGCTGCCGCGGCCGGGCGAGGCGTGGGATGCGTGGCTTCTCGACAACGCGCGCAGTTTCCGCCGCGCGCTGCTGGCCTATCGCGACGGCGCGCGCCTGCATGCCGGTACGCGGCCGCAGGCGCTGCATTTCAGCTCGATCGAACGCAAGGTCGCGCTGCTCGGCGAAGCGGGTTTCGCGCCGGACGAGGCGGTCGACCTGATGTATGCGCTGGGCCGCTTCGTGGTTGGATGGGTGCTGGAGGAACAGGCGGAACCCGAAGGCGAGGCCGATGCGCCGCTGCCGGACGCGGCCGAGTATCCGTTGCTCGCAAAGGGCTGGGCCGCGCTGCGCGCGCGCGGCGGCGACGAAGCGTTCGAGCGCGGCGTCGCGCTGATCGTCGACGGCGCCCGCGCGCGCGTGGCAGCACGCGCGCGCGGCTGACGGTCAGGCCGGCGTGCCGCTGTCGAGCACGCGTTCGAGTGCGTCGAGCGCGCGGGCCGTGGCGTCCGGCGCGATGCAGTCGACGACGATCCGCTCCGGCATCGCGCGCAGCCAGGTGATCTGGCGCTTGCAGAGCTGGCGCGTCGCGAAGATGCCCTTGTCGCGCATCGTCCGGTAGTCGGTGTCGCCGTCGAGGAATTCCCATGCCTGCCGGTAGCCGACGCAGCGCATCGACGGCAGGTCGGGATGGAGATCCTCGCGACGGCGCAGCCGCTCGACTTCGTCGATGAAGCCCGCGTCGAGCATCGCATCGAAGCGCTGTGCGATCCGTGCGTGCAGTACCGCGCGATCGGACGGCTCGAGCGCGACCGGCACGAAGCGGTAAGCGGCGGCCGCATCGTCGTTGCGTCGCGGGGCGGCGAGCAGTACCGACATCGGCTGGCCGCTCAGCATGAATACTTCGAGCGCCCGCTGGATCCGTTGCGAATCGTTCGGCGCGAGCCGCGCGGCCGTGTCGGGATCGACCTGCGCGAGTCGCGCGTGCAGCGCGGGCCAGCCATCGCGCGCGGCTTCCGCATCGAGAGTCGCACGCACGTCCGGATCGGCGCCGGGCAGGTCGTTGAGCCCCTGCGTCAGTGCCTTGTAGTACAGCATCGTGCCGCCCGCGAGCAGCGGCGTGCGGCCGCGCGCGGCGATCTCGCCGATCAGGCGCAGCGTGTCGGCGCGGAAACTCGCGGCCGAATACGCGTCGGCCGGATCGATGATGTCGATCAGGTGGTGCGGCACGCTCGCGCGCTCTTCGCGCGAAGGCTTCGCGGTGCCGATATCCATGTCGCGGTAGACGAGCGCCGAATCGACGCTGACGATCTCGATCGGGCGGCGCGCGGCGAGTGCCAGCGCCGCGGCCGTCTTGCCCGATGCGGTGGGGCCGAGCAGGCAGGCGATCGTCGTCGGAGAGGACTGAGGTGAAGCGCTCATTGTCCGCGCATGAACAGGCGGTCGAGATCGTTCAGCGTGAGCTGATACCACGTCGGCCGGCCGTGATTGCACTGGTCCGCGCGTTCGGTCGCCTCCATCTGCCGCAGCAGCGCGTTCATCTCGTCGAGCGTCAGGCGCCGGTTCGCGCGCACCGCGTGGTGGCAGGCGAGCGTGCCGAGCAGCTCGTGCTGGCGCTCGGTAAGCACACGCGAGCCGCCGAACGCGTGCAGGTCGGCGAGCACCGCGCGCGCGAGCGACTGCAGGTCGGCATCCTTCAGCAGCGCCGGGACCGCGCGGATCGCGAGCGTCGTCGGCGACAGCACTGCCAGGTCGAAGCCGAGCGATTCGAGCGTGTCGCGCTCTTCCTCGACCGTGCCGATTTCGACCGGCGTGGCCGTCATCGAGATCGGCAGCAGCAGCGCCTGCACGGCGACCGAGCGGTCGGCGAGCGCGTTCTTGAACTGTTCGTACAGGATCCGCTCGTGTGCCGCGTGCATGTCGACGATCACGAGCCCGTGCGCGTTCTGCGCGAGCACGTAAATGCCGTGGATCTGGCCGAGCGCGAAGCCGAGCGGCTGCTCGTCGTGCGCGGTGGCGGCGATCGGCGATACGGTGAAGCCGGGCAGCGGTGCGAGCGGCGTATCGGCCGAATCGCGCGCGATGGTGGTCGTGCCGTCCGGCGTGCCGGCGCCGCTATCCTTGCGGCCGAACATCGCGTCGTAGAGCGCGAGCGGCTGCGCGACGGGCAGCGTGCCCTGCGTCATCCGTGCCTGGCGCATCCAGGTATTGCCTGCCGACGAGGACGACGGCGACGAGAAGCCGCTGCCGCCCGTGCCACCCATGCTGCCGGTCGCGTGGCCCTGGCTTTGCCCGAGCGGCGTGTCCAGGAACGACGACGGCCCGCGCGGAGCCGGTTCGATATGCGCGGCATGACCGCCCGCCGTGGTTTCCGGCGACGCGCCCGCGTGGCGCGCGAGCGCGCGCTGGACCGCATGGAACACGTACTGGTGGATCGAGCGCGAATCGCGGAACCGCACTTCGATCTTCGACGGATGCACGTTCACGTCGACGGCTTCCGGCGGCAGGTCGAGAAACAGCACGTACGACGGGTAGCGGTCGCCGTGCAGCACGTCCTCATAGGCCGCGCGCACCGCGTGCGTCAGCAGCTTGTCGCGCACGAAGCGGCCGTTCACGAAGAAGTATTGCTGGTCGGCGCGCCCGCGGCTTGCGGTCGGCAGCCCGGCGCAGCCGTAGACGGCGAGCGGGCCGGCCTGCTCGTCGAGCGGCAGGTGCGCGGTCGCGAAGCCGTCGCCGAGGATCTTCGCGACGCGCTGCGCGGGCTCGGTCGCATTCCAGTGCTCGACGGCCTTGCCGTTGTGCAGCACCGAGATCGCGACGTCCGGCCGCGCGAGCGCCGCGCGGCGGATCATTTCCAGGCAGTGGCCGAACTCGGTCTGCTCGCTCTTCAGGAACTTGCGCCGCGCGGGCGTGTTGAAGTACAGCTCGCGCACCTCGATCGTCGTGCCGGTCGCACCGGCGGCGGGCGACAGCACGCCCGTCTGCGCGTCGATCTTCATCGCATGCGCGGCATCGGCCGTCCGGCTTGTGATCGACATCTCGGCCACCGACGCGATCGACGCGAGCGCTTCGCCGCGGAAACCCAGCGTGGCGACCGCCTCGAGCTCCTCGAGCGAGCGGATCTTGCTGGTCGCATGGCGCATCAGCGCGAGCGCCAGCTCGTCGGGCGGAATCCCGCAGCCGTCGTCGGTGATCGAGATGCGCTTGACGCCGCCTTCTTCCAGCACGATGCGCAGCGTCGTGGCGCCGGCGTCCATTGCGTTCTCGAGCAGCTCCTTGACGACCGACGCCGGACGTTCGACGACCTCGCCGGCGGCGATCTGGCTGATCAGCTGGTCGGGCAGGGGCTGGATCGCGCGCAGCGGGCGCGGAGCAGGGGCGGGCGTGTCGCCCGCGGCCGTTTCGGTGATTTCGGACATGGCCGAATTATAGCGAGGCGGCGGATGCGTGCCGGGGCGGCGGAGCGTTACGTTTTTTCACGGAGCCTTAAGGTAGTTTCGGTATCATGGCTCCGTTTCGCGCGCCGCCTTGGCCGGCGGGCGCTTCCGCCAAGTCTGGCCTGTTTCGGCCGTTCCGGCCCTATCGCCTTCGAGGAATCGCATTTGGATACGCTGCTTCATTTCGTCAACCTTGTCCTGCATATCGACGCCTTCCTCGGCGATTTCATCCGGCAGTACGGCGCGTGGGTCTATCTCGTGCTGTTCCTGATCGTGTTCTGCGAGACGGGGCTCGTCGTGTTCCCGTTCCTGCCGGGCGATTCGCTGCTGTTCATCGGCGGCGCGTTCGCGGCGACGGGCGAAATGAACGTCGGCGCGCTGATCGTGCTGCTGCTCGTCGCGGCGATCGCCGGCAACACCGTGAACTACCTGATCGGCCGCTGGGTCGGCCCGAAGGTGTTCAATACGCATATCCCGGTGCTCGAGCGCTTCCTTGACCGCGCCGCGCTGCAGAAGACCCACTCGTTCTACGACAAGCACGGCGGCAAGACGATCGTGCTCGCGCGCTTCATCCCGGTCGTGCGTACGTTCGCGCCGTTCGTCGCGGGCGCGTCGTCGATGAGCGCCGCGCGCTTTCAGCTCTTCAACGTGATCGGTGCGCTGGTGTGGGTGCTGCTGCTCGTGCTGCTCGGGTATTTCTTCGGCAACATCCCGTTCATCCGCCAGTACCTGAACGTGATCGTGCTGGTCGGTATCGGTGCGGCGATCGTGCCGGTCGCGCTCGGCGCGGTGTGGAAGCTGGTGCGCGGGAAGCAGTCGGATAACGCGCAGAAGACGGGCGGGCGGTAAGCCCGGACGCTTCGGTTTCAGGCAATAAAAAAGCGTGGCGGGTGCCACGCTTTTTTTTCGTCCGGTGCCGCCGTCATGCGCTGCGATGCAAGAGCGGCGTTTCGGGCGTCGGGTATTGCGCGTCGCGGAACGTTTCGAGGATCACGCGGTTGGTGTCGCAGTACACCTGCCAGTAGTTTTCAGGTTGCGTGGACGGGCGCACGAACAGCAGCGGGCCTTCCGGCGTGAATTGCAGCACGCCGACGTCCGGCGCCGGGCTGGTCAGCACGTTCGGGATCTGCTGGATCGACGCTTTCAGGCGGTTGATCGCGTCGACGGCATCGACGCCGTTCGCGATCTTCGCGGTCAGGTCGACGCGACGATACGACGTTGCGCTGTAGTTGGCGATGTTGTCCGAGAAGATCTTGTTGTTGCCGACGATCGTCACGATGTTGTCCGGCGTGACGATCGTCGTGCCGAACAGGCCGAGCTCCTTGACCGTGCCCGTGACGCCGCCCGCGCTGATCACGTCGCCGATCTTGAACGGACGCAGCACCTGCATGAACACGCCGGCGGCGAAATGCGCGAGCAGGCCGCCCCAGGCGGTACCGATCGCGAGGCCGAGGCCGGCGAGCAGCGCGGCGAACGAGGTGGTCTGCACGCCGAAGATCTGCAGGATCGCGAGGATCAGCAGGATTGTCAGCAGCACGCCGACGACGGAGGTCAGGTAGTCGGTGAGTGTCGGGTCGACCTTGCCGCTGCGGCGCACGACCTTGCCGAGCAGGCGGGTACCGATGCGGATCGCCCAGCGGCCGACGAACCACAAGACGATCGCGGCGAGGAGGTTGAGGCCGAAGTCGAGGCCGCGGGTCATCAGGAATTGCTGGGCGGTGGCGAGATCGATCATGCGTTCTCCGAAGTCAAGGGTGGGAAGGGCGGCGCATGCACCGGGTGGGTGGCGCTTTTATAACCCGAGCCGGGAGGGGCGGCAACCTGTCTGACACTGCTTGACGTAATGGAAAACGGGCAGGACGCGGGTGCGTGCTGCCCGTTGGGGATGTATTTGGTTTTATTTAAATGGTATTCAAACTACCTTAGGCGACATGTTTTTGTCGATCAAGCGAGCGCCTATGGATCATCGGGCCGCAAATGCCCCGATCTTCGTCAGCGCATTGTGCGACCGCGAAAATATTGCCGTCCCTGCCAACTGGCGTAACGTATCGCGTTGCGGGTCCAGCGTACTGCCTTGACAAGCGGGCGGGCGCGATTGCCGCGTATTTTTTCGAGCGGTCGAGCCGCGTTCGGCGCGAGTTGCCGGGCGATTGCCTCGGGCGTCGTGAACAGCGAGAGCTGCCAATCCCAATAGACTGCATAACGCAGCAACACGCCTGCCGTCAGCATGTCGAGCGACAGCCGGCGTTCGCGCCACGGCTGTTCCAGCGCATCGTGCGTCAGTCCCCAGCCGGCATAAAACGGCAGGCCGTAGGTATGGACTTCCTTCCCGCGCATCAACGCGTCGAAGCCGGCGAGCGACGACAGCGTATGCAACTCGTCCGTCACGTCGATCAGCGAAATGAGATCTGCGTGCGCATCGACGATGTCTGCGAGGTGTGCTGCGTCGACCAGCCCGGCACGATTGCCGGACAGCACGTCCGGATGTGGCTTGTAAATGATGAATGCGTCAGGTCGGCGAGCACGCACTTCCTGCAACAAGGCTTCCGACGTGGCTATCGTGCCCGTTCCCAGCCGGATCGACGCATCGTCCGCAACCTGGCCTGCGACGAGCACGATGCGCTTGTCGTGCGGGATACGCCATGCCGGCGCCTGACGGCCGAGATTGTATTTCGTGAGACCGAGTCGCACGATCTCGTGCCTCAGCGCTGCCGCGCGCTGCAATTCCGGTTCGTCGAAGGCGGCCTGATTGAGAATGACAGTCAGGTCGCTGGGGCGACTCGCGTCGAAATACAGGCCACGGCGGTCGATTACCTGGCTGCACGGCGGCGACATGTCGGAACCGAGCCCCGTCGAATGGATGAAGCCGTCTTCGATCCGCACGCGTACCGTCGCGTCCGGCAGGCCTTCTGCCGAACGTCCACCCCATATTGCAGCGTGTTCGCCGGTGCGCGTGTCGCGCGGATCCGCTATCCAGCGTAACGTCCCGCCTCCCGCCGACAGGTACGGTGTTGCATACGGACGTTTCCACCACTGGAAGCGTATGCCGGCGACTCTGTCGAGGTCGCTGTAGCGGGTGGCGACGGCATGCTGCAGCTCGATGCAGTCGAGTGCGTTTTCGAGCGTGCCCTGGGTGCCGCGTGCCGGGTCGAGGTACTGCGCGAGTTGCAGGAACGCGGCATCGAACAACGCGAACACGGACGGGCGCGCACGCCGCTCCGCCATCGCGGCGCGATCCCGAGTCAGTCCCCAGCCGGCGTAATAGGGCGTACCGAACACATGAACCGGGACGCCGGCCAGCAGTGCCGCCATCCCTTCGGACGCGCCGACGACATAGACGGCGCCGGCATGTCGAAGGATGTCCCTGAAGGAGTGTGCGACGTCGAGGACTCGGGCATTCCCGGGCAGTCGTGCCTTGTTCGACAACCAATCTCCGGCGCCTGCATCGGCGGAGCGCAGGATCCACACGTCGGCACCGGGGTGCGCGATACGCGCTGCATCTGCCATCGCAGCAAAGTTCCCGCGGCGGTGCCCGGCCGGCGTACAGACGTCGGTATGCGACGCCTCTCTTTCGTCGATCAGCACGATGCGTTTTTCGCGGCCGGATGCGTGCCATGCATCCGGCAATTCGGCCACCCGGTGCCGAACGTGCAACGCATCGCTGTCGAGGACGCGGTGAATCAGAGCGCGACATCGCGCGTCCGCGTCGGTGACGGGCGAAGCCTGGAGCATGCGGTCGAGTGCGGCGACAAGCCCGCCGCGCGCAATCAGATCCGGTGGAATGCGGAACCACGAAAGCGGCGGCGCGTGCCGCACGAAGACGGGGCCGGGGCAGACCGGGTAGACGGTGCGTCCGAGCGATGCGGACGTTCGAGCAAGTGCGACGCCGAGCCACGAATCGACCCACACGAACGGCGATTTTCCGGGCGGCCAGTTGCCCCTGCGCTTGCCGGGCACAATGGTGGTTGCGTCGAATGGCTGGATGTCGGGCGTCATCGAAGATTCGGTCGGTACCGGATTCATTTACCGGAGCGATTCGAGAAAGCCGTCGATTCGTTCAAAGTGCTCGGCCCACGTCGGCGCTCGAAAGCGTTCGATCCGCGCGATCTGGTTCGCTCGTTCGGTGCTGTCCGGCAGCGCATACGCGCGAATCCGAGCGAGCCATCCTGGCCCGTCGAGCGGGTCGAGATAGTCGGGAATGTCCGACGCGATCTCGTGAAAGACCGGCAGGTCGCTGGCGAGTACCGGCACGCCCAGCATCAACGCTTCGACGAGCGGCATGCCGTAGCCTTCGGCGAACGACGGGAACACGAGCGCACGCGCATGCTGCAGCCAGGCGTGCAGCCGATCGTCGCTGCAATCCGATTCCTCGATGACCGCACTGCGAATCGTCGCGCACCGCTCCAGCATGTCGATGACGTTCTCGCATTCCCAGCCGCGCCGGCCGATGACGACGAGCTTGGGAGCGGCGTCGCCCATCTGTTCGACCAGATGCCGCCATACGTGCAGGATGAACCAGTGGTTCTTGCGCGGCTCGATCGTGCTGAGCATCACGAAATAGGGTGCTGCGATCGGTGGCGGGCTCGGCGGATGAGGCTCCACCGCGGGTGCGAGGGGCGCGACGACGACCGGCGGCAGCGGCAGCGACGCTTGGCGCGCCTCGTTCGCCAGCTCGTCGTAGGTCGCCTGCGAGTTGCTGATCAAGCCGCTCGCGTGCCGTAGCGCGGTATGGATGCGGGCGCGATGCGATGCGTCCACGCCCGGGCGGCAGTACTCCGGGTGCGTCAACGGAATGAGGTCATGGACCATGAAGACCGAGCGCGCGTTACGTTGCGCCATCGCCCGATAGTACCGGGGGAACTCCATCCCGTTGTGACTGGTATGCAACAAAATTGCACGATCGAATCGCGGTGGATAAAGCTGGTTCAGCAACGCAGAAGCGATAATCTTGCGCAGCGCCCATCGATCGCGACTGGACGACAGCAGCAACGCAAATATTTTTTGCGAGTCTTTTTCCGTTAAAACGATGGAAAAACCGCGTTCACTCAGGACTGCGCGCGCACGGTCGCCGTATCGGCGGATGTAAGCCAGTCCAACTCTGTCTACCCCGGTGGGGATCAGGCCATCATAAAAGCGGGTGGCAAGACGAGTGACGTCCAGAAGTATTTTTGTCACGCAGGTGCAATGTGGTTGTGCGCACGGAAATGAAAGATGTTTCTGTTTGCCGAAGCGTGATGGCTCATGCAACAATTCCGCCGGGTAATTCTATGGCATCTCGCATGGCGGGACAATTCGCGCGTGCGCGTCTGTCGTCTGCACGAATGCGGGGCATGCCAAACAATTGAAGCTTGAAGTCAGATTTACCGATTCGTTCGCGCCCCCGCGCGCGGCAGCAATGGACTTTTGAGACCGCCCCTGTTTGTGCCAGACCGGCTCGCTCCTTAGCGGGCTAAGGATTCGGCTGAGCATAAGCCAGGGCAGATGGACGGCGAAAAACCGAGGGAGCTCCAAGGGCGTCTATCGGCATTCGGATGCGCCATGCCGGTGAATTCTCCGGTACATCTTACATTGTGCGGTAAAATCCGGCGGCCTTTGAATGACTGGATTGTTAAATGCAGAATTTAAATCGCAGTGTTTGGGTGGCTGCTGCCATCGGTGGCACCATTGGGTTGGCTGCGTGTGGAGCCATTCCCACGTCCGGGCCGAGTCGCTCTGAGATTAATGCCAGTGGTGCCGGCACAAATCAAGTCAGTTCGCAAGGAATCCAGGTCGTCGATGTGACTGATCAGGTGGCGCGGCAACTCTATGCCGGCCGCAAAAGTACGGATTTTGCTGCAGCACTAGGCGACAATTCGGCGTTTCAGCAACAGTTAGGTGTAGGTGACGTGGTCGAGGTGTCGATCTGGGAAGCGCCGCCTGCCACTCTGTTTGGCGGTGGCACGAGTGACTCACCGACGCCCAGTGGTGTACCGACTGGCGCGAGGCTGACCAAGTTGCCGACGCAAGTGATCGACGGCAACGGCAACATTCATGTGCCGTTCGTTGGCGCCATCAAGGCAACGGGCCGTTCGCCAAGCCAGTTGCAAGCCTATATCGCAGCGCGTCTCAAGAATATTGCGCATGACCCGCAGGTTCTGGTGCAACTAGCGCGGAACGAAACCTCATACGTCACCGTGGTGGGAGACGTATCGAGCAGCACGCGCATGCAACTGAGTGCGCGTGGCGAACGTGTGCTCGACGCGCTCGCTGCGGCCGGCGGCACGAAGCAGCCGATCAACAAGACAATGATTCAGGTGACGCGTGGCGAAACCGTCGCGTTGGAGCCGCTCGAAACGGTGATCCGCGACCCGCGCCAGAATGTACCGTTGAAGGCAGGTGACGTTGTCACCGCATTGTTCCAGCCCTACAGCTTTACCGCGTTTGGTGCGACGGGCAAGAACGAGGAAATCAATTTCGAGGCGCAGGGCATTACGCTGGCGCAGGCGTTGGCGCGGGCGGGTGGTCTGCAAGACTCGCGCTCAGACGCACAGGGCGTATTTATTTTCCGGCTGGAAGATCAGCAGGCGCTCAAGTGGCCCAACCAACCGGTGCGAACGACGGCAAACGGTAAAGTCCCGGTTATCTATCACATCAATTTGAAAGACCCGGACTCGTTCTTCGTGGCGCAGAGTTTCATGATGGACAACAAGGACGTCCTCTACGTCTCTAATGCGCCGGTGGCAGAACTGCAAAAAGTGCTGAACCTGGTGTTCTCCGTAGCCTACCCGATTGTGTCTGGTGTACAGACGTTCAAATAATTATGAAATTCCTGAAGCGCATTAACCGGTTGTTTTTGATAACGGTTGTTATACCTACCAGCATTGCGATTATCTATTTCGGAATTGTTGCTAGCGACGAGTATACCTCTGTCAGTAGCTTCTTGATTCGCAGTCCGCAGCAGACTAATACTTCCGGATTAGGTGGTTTGTTGAAGGGCGTCGGTGGGTTTTCGCAGCCGGAAGGGAGTGCGTATACGGTTCAGAAGTACATTCTCTCGCGTGATGCAATGATGGTGCTGGATCGGGAGCAGAAAATCAAATCAAAATTTCAGAGTAGCTCGATCGATTTGATTAATAGATTTTCTGTGTTTGGTTTGAATGATAGTCTTGAAGAGTTCTACCTTTACTATGGTAAAAAAATAGTTGAGGCAAAAGTCGATACCGATTCCCCGATTGTGACGCTGAATACCAATGCGTATGATGCGCATCTTGCCTGGAGTATGAATAAACGTCTGCTGGAGTTGGGTGAGCGTATCGTCAATCAAATGAACGAACGGGCCAGAGCGGATCTGATTAATACTGCTCAGCATGATGTTGATGTTGCAAAAGAAAACGATCGCATCGCTACATTGGCATTGGCGCGCTATCGGAATAACGCGGGTGTTATCGACCCTGAACGCCAGTCCAACATTCCATTGCAGCAGGTTGGAAAGCTTCAGGACGATCTAATTGCCACCCGTGTGCAGATTGCCCAAATGGAAAGGTTGTCGCCGGCCAACCCGGGGCTGCCGACTCTGCGCGATCGCGCTAAGTTGCTCCAACAAGCGATCGATCAATTGAGTCAGCACGTTGCCGGTTCTCCGGGCGGTTCGTTGGCCAGCAAGGCCGCAGAGTTTCAGCGCCTGACGTTGGAGAAGGACGTTGCTGACAAGATTCTTGCGGGCGCCATAACGTTGTTGGATCAGGCACGCGTCGAGGCTGAGCGTAAGCAACTCTATCTTGAGCGCATTTCCGAACCGAGTCTGCCTGACTATGCGATGAGCCCTCGCCGTGGGCGAGCCATCCTCGCAACGTTCCTGCTTGGTTTGATTTTGTGGGGCGTATTGACCATCGTTATCGGTGGGGTGAAAGAGCACTATGACCGCTGATTACCGTCCTCCGACGTTCCGGGAGCAACTGGGCATCCAGGTCAGAGTCGTCTGGGCGCTCATCATGCGCGAGATGATCACCCGTTTTGGTCGAGAGGGGCTTGGTGTACTGTGGATAATGGCTGAGCCGGCGATGTTTGTGGTCGGAGTGATAGTCATCTTCAGTAATACGGAAACGACGGCCAGGTATCCGGTTGCGGAATACCTAGCGGTCAGTTATCCGACTCTATTGTTTTGGCGCAATGCGACGAATCGTGTGATTAAGGCGATCGACTTCAATCGTGCTTTGTTGCACTATAAGCCGATCCTTCCAATGGATATACTGTACTCGCGAATCATTCTTGAGTTCGCTGGTGCTACGGCTTCGTTTCTTGTTTTATTTGTCGTATTGATCGTAATTGGTATCTGCCAGATTCCAGCTGATCCGCTTACGATGATATTGGGATACTTCCTGGTATTGTGGTTTTCGTTTGATTTCGTTTTGATTATGGCTGCGTTGTCTGAGTTGAGTGAATCGATTGAGCGGGTTTCGCACGTGATTCTCTATCTGATGATGCCTGTGTCGGGGGTTTTTATACCTACGTACGTTTTGCCTCCGCGATTGGCTGAGATGATGACGTATTTCCCGCTGATCGATGCGGTCGAGTATTTCCATCATGGATATTACGGAGACCGTATGCCCACGCTCTACTACATTGATTACACGATATTTGCGTTGTCATTTTTCACTTTGTTTGCACTTTCACTTGTACATTACGCCATTCGGCGAGTGCAACTCAACTGAGGTCGAACGTGATTGAGCTGCGGAATGTATGCAAACGCTATCCGATTCATCACGGTCGATCGCACCGGGAGATACTCAAGGGTATCAACCTGCGCGTTCGGTCGGGGGAGCGATGGGGTATCCTCGGACGCAATGGTGCGGGGAAATCGACACTGATTCGCATTATCAGTGGCGCGGACCGTCCACATTCCGGCGAGGTCATCAAGACCATGTCGGTGTCGTGGCCGTTGGCATTTGGCGGTACCTTTCAGGGCAGTCTGACCGGCAAAGACAACGTGCGTCTCGTTTCTCGCGTATACAACATCGACTATCGCAAGGCTCTCAGGCTCGTCGAAGATTTTGCGGAACTTGGGCCCTATCTCAATGAACCAGTCAAATCATATTCGTCTGGTATGACATCGCGCCTGGCATTCGCCATCTCTATGTCGATCGAATTTGATTGCTTTTTGATCGACGAAGGGATGGCTGTTGGTGATCATCGTTTTTATCAGAAATGCAATGTCGAGTTGTTCGAGAAGAGGGGGGACCGCGCCATGATCATTGTTGCGCATCAAACGGAACTGATTCGTAATCACTGCAGCCATGCCGCAGTCCTGGAGGGGGGCGTGCTCACTGTTTGCGATACGGTTGAAGATGCGATTCGAATTTACGAATCCCTTTGATCTGTAAATGAAATGCCTGCCTTTAATTTCCGAGGCCCAATAAATATTATAAATAAGACGGTGGATGGGCGTTTAGTAAACTTAACTACTGTGAAAAATAATGAACACGCTTTGTGATTTCATCATAGAGAAAGCTGACGTGCTTCGCCAAGAAGTCGGTACGATTCTGGTTTCGCACGCTTTGATGGGGGAAGCGCAGCAACAGGCGCATGGTTTCACGGCATTTTTGCGAAATGGACAAGGGCGCTCGTTTCAGAAAATACAGGATCTGGCGCTCGACGGGAGTTCCGAACCTGATCGGCGCATTTCGTCTAATCTGGTGGCGGTTGTCGGTGCCGATTTTGAGGCTTGGGGGGAACTGCGGGCCTTGATGCAGCGGATCGGCGCCGGCGAAAGCGGTAGCGTCGTTGTTCTGGTGCCGGCAGGACAGGATGCGATGTCACAGGCTAGCCTTTCGCAGTTTGTCGCCGAATGCGCCATCCGAACGCAGGCGTTTGGCTTCTCCGGTGAAGTCCGTATCGCCTCGCAGTGTGACGGAGCAGAACTCGGCGCGGTCGTGCTGAAGAGGTTGCGTCCTGCAACATCGCTCGGTAAGGTTCTTGAAAGTCTCTCGCCTGGCGACGAGGGACGGGTTGCTGTTCTGACGTTGGGCGCTTGCGCGTCGGGTATCGGCCGCAGCACGCCGCGCGAACCATTGTTCACAGTCCTAACGCGCACCCAAGGTTCGCGCATGGAGACCTTGGGCGAAGTGTTCCTGTGTCTTTCCGCACAGACTGTCGACGATTTCGAGCATCTCGTCGTCGCGCACAACGCGACACCTGAGGCAGTCAGCGAGATTCGTGAATTGATTGATAGCCAGTCAGCATCGATGCGCGAACGTATCCGATTCGAAGAAGTGATCGGCGGTACCCGGACTACGCCGCTTAATGCAGGGTTCGGGATGGCGCGAGGCAAATATGTCATCATTTTGGACGACGATGACATCGTGTTCGCGAACTGGTTGGAAACGTTCCGAGCGATCGCGCGTGAAATGCCGGGTGCGCTGCTGAGGGCGACTGCCGTGCGGCAAGAGTTCACTTGGGCTTATGTTGAAGGCAAGCGTGCAGCCCGGGCGATCAGTGCAATGCACCGGGATTATGCATCGCAGTTTGATTATTTTGAACATCTGGAGGTGAGCCAGACGCCTCCGGTTTCAATTGCCTTCCCGCGCAACGTGTTTGCAAACTACGGCTTGCGCTTCGACGAAACGCTCACGACGACTGAGGACTGGGACTTCATCATGCGTTGCGCTTCGCGAGTCGGCGTGGGTAGTTCCGAGGAGATCACCTGTATATATCGGTGGTGGAGCGAAGCGGAGAGTTCCAGAACATTGCATTCCAAGTCGGAATGGGTTGATAACCATACCCGTATCCAGGACAAGATTGACGCTGAGATCAATCTTATGGAAGCCGGTAGCATGCGCAAATTCCGCGAGATCTCGGAAAAGATGGACGAGTATCTACGCTGGGCGAACAAGATGCATCACGATTTGATCGATCTTCAGTTGGCTACGAATTCGAACGATGTCGAAGAGATCAAGCAGAAGATCGCGGCCATCTCCGACGACGTCCAGCATGAGATTGTAGTCATGTCGGGGGATAGTTCACCCGAGGTGCTGTATTCGCCACCGCAGCAAGATCTTTTGCCGCCACCGCGGGTGCCGTTCTGGAAAAAGATTATCTCGGGCTCCCGTGCGATGGCGCAGATGCGTGCCAGTCAGCGTCGTAAGATCATCGAGACATCCGGTATTTTCGACGCAAACTGGTATCTCTCGACCTATCTTGATGTTGCCGAGCAAAAGGTGGATCCGCTCGTGCATTTTATTCAGTTCGGTAGTAGGGAATTGCGTAGTCCATCGGCGCGATTCAATGCGCGTAGTTATTATGTAGAAAATGCAGACGTGCGCGATCAGAAGATCGAGCCGGTTTTTCACTTCCTGCTGTTCGGTAAGCGAGAAGGGCGGCGTTATCAGGAGCACGTTTGAAGTAGGGTGTTCGCGCTTGTTTTTTTGTTGCGATATACCATCAACCGGTTATCTAGGGGCTCGATGGATTTATGTGTGAAAATCCGCTTGCTACGGCTCTTATCTGTGATCGTCATTGTGTGGAAATCGCAACTGCTGCGCGGGAAGTGGTGGACTTTACGCGAGAAACGCGTGAGCGCGATCTAATTTTCTTTGACGCACGGAAATGCGCGCCTCGATATCCTCTCGTAACGGAAGCTGAGGGGGCTGTTTGGGATCCGGATCTTGCGCAGCTGACTCGGATCTTTTTGAACAATTATGCTCGAGTTGCGCAAGAAGAACTCAAGCAAAAACACTAATCGGCCCAATTGAATGCATGGGCGGCGCGACATCCGTGCCCGCGTGTCATTGAAGGAGCAGGAGTACATGAAAGTATTGATTACGGGTGGCGCTGGGTTTATCGGCGCGGCGCTCGCACAGGAATTGGTGGAGCGACACAATGCGCAGGTTGTCTCAGTGGATAACCTGCTTCCCCAGGTACACGAAGACGGCGTGCTCCTGAAGCGCTATCCGGCGACGGCAAAGCTTGTGCGCGGTGATGTGCGCAACGGGGAACTTCTTGATTGCGTGCTGGATGGTTTGCAGCCGGATTATGTTGTTCACTTTGCTGCGGAGACAGGGACGGCGCAGTCGATGACGCACTCCAGCCGCCACGCGAGTGTCAACGGTGTCGGCACGACTGAATTGCTGGATTCGCTCCGCCGCGTGCAGTGCCGCCCGCGGCGCATTTTGCTGTCATCTAGCCGAGCCATCTATGGCGAAGGGGCATGGCAGGCGGAAGATGGCAATCTTTTCTATCCGGGTATCCGCAGCCGTGGCCAGCTTTCGTCGGGCAACTGGGATTTCTGCGGGGCGGACGGCAAGCCGGCAGTTGCGATGCTGCACAATGCTGCCACTGTGCTGCCTAATCCCACTAGCATTTACGGTGCGACGAAGCTGGTCCAGGAGCATCTGCTCAAGGCGTGGTGTGCGGCGAATGAGATTCCGTATCATATTCTGCGCTTTCAGAATGTCTATGGCATCGGTCAGTCGCCGTCAAATCCATATACGGGCATCATCAATATTTTTCACCGAATCGCTCGACGCAAAGAAGTTATTCCTGTTTACGAGGACGGCGAAATTGGCCGCGATTTTGTGTGGATCAGTGATGTCGTCGATGCTTGCGTTGCCGCGCTGCTTGACCAGAGCGCAGACTGCGGAACTTACGACGTGGGGAGTGGCGAGGCAACGACCGTAGCGCAGGCCGCGGCCGTTGTTGCGGCGCTTCACGGTGCTCCGAGCCCGCGTGTCACGGGTCAGTTCCGCGAAGGGGATGTTCGTTGGGCTGTTGCCGACGTCAGTGCACTCAAGGCAAATCTTGGTGTGGTGCCGAAGGTCTCGTTCGAGGAGGGGGCTTCGCGTGTCGGCGAGTGGCTTTTCGACGGAACGCAAGCTTAACGCTATCAATCGTTGACAGCACAAACGTCAGGTAATCCGATGATCCCGATCAAAATTCAAGTCCAAAGCATTCTTTTCAATAACGAACCTGCGGATATCAAGCGCGCTCTTGAGGCGATCAATAGGGCAGCGCACATTCTCCGCGGCAAGCGTGATGTAGTAGTTGACGTCGCGTATGGTGACTGTTCTCCGGGGCAGGCTTGTCTGTCCCCGGAAGATGTTCGGCAGATGGGGGCCATGCTTACGTGTGGCGTCTTTCACTACACGTATTTCAACGCTAATCTCGGGTCGGCGGAAGGGCATAACAGACTGGCGGCGGGCGTCAAGGATGGATACCTGCTTATCCAGAACCCCGATGTGATCGGCGAGCCTAGCTATCTGATCCATTTGCTCGAGGCTTTCGACGATCCCGACTGCGGAATGTCCGAAGCTCGCCAGTTGCCGATCGAGCATCCGAAGGACTACGACTCGAAGACAGGGAGCACGTCGTGGGCAACCACGGCTTGTGCGCTGATTCCGGTGGACCTTTTTGTCAGGATTTCAGGGTTCGACTCGAAGGTGTTTTTCCTGTATTGCGACGATGTCGATTTTTCGTGGCGTGTTCGTCTGGCGGATCGCAAGGTAGTCTTTCAGCCAGCTGCGGTTGTTTTCCACGACAAGCGTCTCAAGAAAGACGGATCCTGGAATCCGTCGAATGCCGAGCGCTATTATTCGATCGAAGCGGCTTTGCTAATGGCGCACAAATATTCTCGTCCGCAACGAGTGGAGGAAATTCTCCAGATGTGCGACCACCTTTCGTCTGATGATGTATTTTCAAAGGCGGCAGCGCGTTTTCGCGAATTACGGCGGGATGGCAAGTTGCCGCAAGCACTCGATCACGAGCATCGCGTTTCCGAGTTTTATGGGGATGATTATGCTCGTCATCGATTTGTTATCTAATCGCGTTCAATATTCGATCGGGACCGATCGTCGGCACAGTCAGTTCGAAGTGTCGGTTGGTCCGTCCGGTTTAGTCTGGGCCACAAGCAGTGTTGCTCCGGAATAACGATTCGTCGATCGATGACTGAACCAGTCGAGATGTCCGCCAAGAAGCGGTCTGGTGCTTGGAATCGTGTCGTTCGCGCAATTTACGATCACCTTGACACAAGGCGCAGTTTCCCGGGAGGTTGCGCTGCAGTATGCCCTGTACTGTCGAGGGTGGGGCGCGCAGCCAACGACGTGGGCCGATGGCTTCGTGCGATGTATTCCCCTGATTTACTTGTGCAAGGTCCTGCGCGTGCTTAGTTCGGGCTGCAGATAGCCTTAACCTTATAAAGGTAGTTGCAAATGTTGCTTATTACAGGTGGAGCTGGCTTCATCGGTGGAAACTTTGTTCTCGACTGGCTTGCCGGCTCCGATGAACCTGTCGTCAACCTCGACAAACTGACGTATGCGGGGAACTTGGACACGCTGAAGTCGCTGGACGGCAATTCGCGACACCATTTTGTGCGCGGCGACATCGGTGATCGCGAGATTGTTTCGAAGTTGCTCTCGGAATACAAGCCGCGTGCGGTGATCAATTTCGCAGCAGAGTCGCACGTCGACCGATCAATTCACGGTCCTGGTGAGTTCATTCAGACGAACGTCGTCGGTACGTTCAATCTTCTCGAATCGGTCCGCGCCTACTGGTCCGATCTCGCGGAAGAAGAGCGGTGCTCATTCCGCTTCTTGCATGTCTCCACCGATGAAGTGTTCGGCTCACTTGACGTGAACGATCCACCGTTCGCCGAAACCAACGCATACGAGCCGAACAGCCCGTATTCGGCGAGCAAGGCTGCGTCGGATCATCTCGTACGTGCCTGGCATCATACGTATGGGTTGCCGGTGGTGACCACCAATTGCTCGAATAATTATGGTCCGTATCATTTTCCCGAGAAACTGATCCCACTGATCATCCTGAACGCTCTGGCAGGCAAACCATTGCCGATTTATGGCGACGGTCGACAAATTCGTGATTGGCTCTATGTCAAGGATCACTGCTCTGCGATCCGGACGGTCCTGGCAAATGGCGCGCTTGGCGAGACCTATAACGTTGGTGGCTGGAACGAAAAACTGAACATTGAAGTAGTGCATACGATTTGTGCGATTCTCGATGAACTGCAGCCACGTGGCGACGGCATGTCGTATGTGGAGCAGATCAGTTTCGTTCAGGATCGGCCGGGCCATGACCGCCGTTACGCGATCGATGCTCGCAAGCTTGAACGCGAACTCGGCTGGAAGCCCGCTGAAACCTTTGATTCCGGTATCCGCAAGACAGTCGAGTGGTATCTGACGAATCAAGCCTGGGTGAAGAACGTCACGAGCGGCCAGTACCGTACGTGGATTGAACGCCACTACGGAGAGTGATGATGCCGCGCATCTTGATTACGGGTTCGAACGGACAGGTTGGCTTCGAGTTGCGACGCGCGCTTGCGCCGCTGGGAGAGGTAATCGCGTTGACCAGACACGATATGGATTTGGGTGATCCTGCGAACATTATTGCGGTACTGGATCGTCATCAACCGGACCTGATCGTTAATCCTGCTGCTTACACAGCAGTGGACAAAGCCGAAAGCGAGCCGGAATTGGTCCGGGCTGTCAATGCAACAGCGCCTGGCGTGATGGCCAAATGGGGCGCGGTATGCAATGTGCCGCTCGTCCACTACTCGACCGATTACGTATTCGAAGGTACTGGTGAGACGCCGTATCACGAAGACTCGCCGGTTAATCCGCAATCGGTTTACGGGGCGACCAAGTGTGATGGCGAAAAGGCGGTTCGGCAGGCCTTCGCGAAGCACCTGATTCTTCGAACGAGCTGGGTTGTGGGCGCGCATGGCGGCAATTTTCTCAAGACGATCCTGCGCCTCGCCCGGGAACGGGATCAGCTTCGCATCGTGGCCGATCAGACGGGCGCGCCCACGTCGGCCGCTTTGATCGCGGATGTAACAGCACATCTCGTGGCACGGTATTTTGCCGATCGCGAACACTTTGCGTTCGGCACATACCACCTCGCAGCATCCGGGGAAACGAACTGGTGCGAGTATGCGCGTTACGTCGTTGCGCTTGCGGAGGTGCGAGGCATTGACCTCAAGTTGCGCCCGGCCGATATCGTGCCTATCAAGACGCATGAGTACCCGCTTCCGGCAAAGCGCCCCATGAATTCTCGTCTCGATTGCAGGAAATTGATGTCGACGTTCGGAATAACGCTCCCCGATTGGCGAAACGGTGTTGATTGCGTCTTCGATCAACTGCATGACTGATACGGAAGAAGAACAAGCATGAAGCGCAAAGGCATTATTCTCGCGGGAGGGTCGGGTACCCGTCTCTATCCGGCGACGCGGGTAGTTAGCAAGCAACTGCTGCCTATTTACGACAAACCGATGATCTACTACCCGTTGAGTACGCTGATGCTGGCGGGAATTCAGGACATTCTGATCATTTCGACGCCTCACGACACGCCACGCTTCGAGCAGTTGCTGGGCGACGGGTCGCAGTGGGGGATCAATCTCCAGTACAAGGTGCAGCCCAGCCCGGACGGGCTTGCACAGGCGTTCCTACTGGGTGAGTCGTTCATCGATGGCGACCCTTCAGCACTCATTCTTGGCGATAACATCTTCTATGGCCATGATCTTGGCGGTCTGTTGAAGGGGGCGGCTGACAGTGCGTCGGGTGCACAGGTTTTCGCTTATCACGTCCAGGATCCGGAGCGATATGGCGTTGTCGAATTCGACTCGACCGGTAAGGCGATCAGTATTGAAGAGAAGCCCAAGGTTCCGAAATCGCATTACGCAGTGACCGGGCTTTATTTCTACGATGAGAAGGTAGTGGATTTTGCGAAATCGCTGAAACCGTCGTTGCGCGGAGAGTTGGAGATCACCGATCTCAACGCGTTGTATCTAAATGATGGCTTGCTCAACGTGCAGACTATGGGGCGCGGTTTTGCGTGGCTGGATACCGGCACGCACGATTCGATGCTCGAGGCCTCGCACTTCATCGCCACGATGGAGCACCGGCAAGGGTTGAAGATCGCTTGCGTTGAAGAGATTGCATATCGCTTCGGTTATATCGACGACGAACAACTCGAACGTCTCGCGCAACCGCTCAGCAAAAATGGCTACGGTCGGTACCTGCAGAACATTCTCAAAGAAGGAAAAGCTCGGTGAACGTAATAGAGACTACCATTTCCGACGTAAAGATTTTCGAACCGAAAGTATTCGGCGATACGCGTGGGTTCTTCTTCGAAAGCTTCAACTATCGAGTGTTCGAAGAGGCGGTCGGGCATTCTGTCGAGTTCGTGCAGGACAATCACTCGAAATCCGCGAAGAATGTTGTTCGTGGCCTGCACTACCAAATAGATCACGCACAGGGAAAACTGGTTCGCGTAGTCGCCGGCGAAGTGTTTGACGTCGCGGTCGACATTCGTCGCGCGTCGCCGACGTTCGGACAGTGGGTCGGTGTTGTGCTGTCTGCGGAGAACAAGCGCCAGCTGTGGATTCCGGAAGGTTTTGCGCATGGCTTTGTTGTCATGTCCGACGCGGCGGAGTTTTTGTACAAGACTACCGATTATTGGTATCCGGACGCTGAACGAGCGATCCGTTGGGACGATCCGACGCTCGCAATCGAGTGGCCCATTTCTGGTGAAGCGTTGGTGTCCGGCAAAGATGGAGCGGCGCCCGCCTTCAAGGACGCCGTGTACTTTTGAGCTGCTTCCCGCAAGTCCATGTTTGACTTCAACGCCCTGCGCCTGACGTGGGGGATGCCCTTCCTGGTCAATTTGCCCAATGCCTCGCACCTGTCGTCAGATCGACCGGGATCACGGGTGTATTTGGTCGACGTCCAGTTGCTACCGGGTTGGTACATGATCGAGCTTCGCGTGAGCGGTCACGCGGCGCACATGCGAGCTCGGTTGCGGCTGCGAGGCGATGCATCACATGCAACACTCGCAATGGGCCTCAGTGCACGGCAAGTGAGCAAACGGATTATCCATTTCCCGGCGCGCGGCAAGATCGAAATCGAGATTGATTGCGACGATCAGTCGGTTGATCGAATCGAAGCATTCCGCCTTGTCAGAGTTACGACGCGATTTGCGCACTCGCGCATCATGGCCAAGCTCGGTGCGCTGCACCCCAGGTACAAACCATGCGGCGACAATTGCGACGTGGCTGAGGTCGGCCACAGTCGCATCGACATGGCGCAAGCATGGCGCGATTACTGCTGTCTGTTCGACGAGTCGGAACCCTTGGTCGGATACCCGGACTGGGTTCGTCGCTTCGATACGCCGAGCCCTGATACATACCGCGCGATGTTGGACAACTTGCGCTACTTCGCTGGCGGCCCGTTGTTCGCGATCGGCATGGAAGTGTCGGGTGCAGCGTCGCCTTACTGGGAAAAGGCAATCCGCTCGATCGCCGCGCAGATTTACCCGCACTGGCAACTTCTGATCGCCGATCGGCGTTCCGACTCCGATCGCACGGCACTGATTCCCCGGGACCTGAGCGCCGATACGCGTATCCGCGTCATTTTGGACCGCTCTCCAGCCGAAGCGCATTCAGCGCTTGATCAAGCGCTTGCCGAAAGTGGTCGCTGGGTCATGTTCATCGGACAGCATGATGTGCTTCCTCGACATGGCCTCTACGTCGTGGCCGACGCGATCACCCGGCACCCCGATGTCGACCTGATTTACGCGGATGAAGACAGTATCGACATCGATGGCGTTCGCCACAGCCCGCGCTTCAAGAGCGATTGGAGCGAGGATCTGATGCTCTCGTCGGATCTGTTTACTGGTCTCGGTGCTTATCGGTCGGAAGTTTTCGCATTATCCGGTGGGCGAGACCATCGCCATGGGGCTGCGTCACGCTACGACATGACGCTTCGCTGTCTCACGCATACCAGTCGCGACAGGATCCGGCATATTCCGCGCGTGCTCTATCACGTACGCGCCCAAACCGAAGCTATTCAAGATCCGGATGAGCAACCCGATGCGCGTGATGCGGAGCGAATGGCGGTCGTACGTCACCTGTTGCGGGCGGGTATTCGAGCGACGGTCTCGACCACTGAGCATGGCCGTCACATACGGTATCCGTTGCCGGAACGGGCCCCGCTGGTCTCGCTCGTCATTCCTACGCGCAACGGGTTTGCGCTGCTCAGTCGTTGCGTCGATTCGATTATCGAAAAGACGCGCTATCGCGCCTTCGAAATCATCATTGTCGACAATGGATCCGATGATCCGGAAACGCTGGACTACATGAAGCGGCTTGCGGTCGATCACGGCGTATGCATCCTTCGGGACGATCGTCCGTTCAATTACTCCGCGCTCAACAACGTCGCGGTCGAAGTGGCGCGGGGCGAGTTTGTTGCACTTGTCAACAACGACGTGGAAATCATCGACGGTGATTGGCTCGACGAAGTGATGGGGCATGCGTTGCGTCCGGAGGTCGGCGTCGTCGGTGTCAAATTGCTGTTTTCGAACGGAACCGTTCAGCATGCGGGTGTCATCGTCGGGCTCAGCGGCTGTGCAGATCACTTGCATCGCGGGCTGGGGCGCGACGAGCCGGGCTACTTGGCGCGCGCGGTAACAACGCAGTCCTTGTCAGCCGTAACCGGTGCGTGCCTCGTCGTCAGACGATCCCTGTATCGGCGACTGGGTGGACTGAATGAACGTGATCTCGCCGTCGCATTCAACGATGTTGATTTCTGCCTTCGCGTCCGGCAAGCGGGCTATATCGTGGTCTGGACGCCACACGCCGTGTTGTATCACCACGAATCCGCCACGCGCGGCCGCGACGATACCGAGGAGAAGATCGCCCGGGCCACTCGAGAGATCGACTACATGCGTGACCACTGGCATGACCTGATCGCGAATGATCCGGCTTATAACCCGAACCTGTCCCTTGATCGATTCGATTGTCAGCTCGCGTGGCCACCGCGTGTCGCGTCTCTCAAGCGACTTGCGCTTCGTGCGCCCGGAGCGTCGACATCTTGAGGGCATCGAGTGCAGATCACTGGCAAGCGACCGGTCCAATGCTTGACCTGAACTGATTCGACTGATCGTCGGCCGCTCGTGCAAGCGCGGACAGGGAACGATTGCATGACAGGGCGTGTACGCTAGCGATTGGTGCCTCCAGGTGTACCGTGGCTCCGCTGTTCGTGGTGGCGGCCCCGAGTCTTTACCCGCAGCCTGTTTGGGCGGGTCGTCTTGCGCCCTCGTAAAATATTCCTCTGTAGGGTGGGCCGGTTTCTCGTGTCGGCTTGTCATGCCGTCGATCCGGATTCATCCATTTTCGATTTATATGAAAGATTTTCTCCTGTCGATAGTTCGTCGAACCGTTCGATTCAAGGTCATTCCGGCCAGGGACTTGGTTTTGTCGGGGGAGGCGTCGGCCGACTGGACGTCAGTGGGAGACGATCCTGTTTTTGACCTTGAGTCGGAGGACGAGGGTAAGTCCATTCCACTCGGCTGGGTCTATGTCGAGTCCATGATGATTCGACGTGGTGCGAACCTAGTGGCTCGGCTCTACGTCGATACAGGATCGGGCTTTTCAGATGCGGAATCCTTTGTCATTCCCGCGGCCCGCTCGGGAAATATCAAGCAGATCGTCAGAATTCCGCGCAATACACGCCGTTTGCGTTTGTCGCCGATGCGGGGTGAGGGAGCGGTCAGGCTGGAATTTCTGCGGATAACAGAAATATCGTGCGTGGAAAGAGTTGCCAGAATGGTCGAATGGACCGTTGGGGACATTATAAAATTTAAGAATACCGATCGCGCTAAAAAATACAATATAACCTTGGGGCGCCTGTTGACTGACTTGAAGGGGGCGTATGCCGATTGCGCAAAACTGCGCTTTCATTCCGTTTCGCTGGATTACAGGTCATACGTGGAAAAATTCGATACACTGCATCCATCCGATATTGATTCAATTCGGCGACACATGGATTCGTTTGCGCGGCGACCGTTGATTTCCATTCTGGTTCCAGTGTACGGGACGTCCGTGCGATATCTGGAATCGACCGTCCAGTCGGTCTTGGCGCAGATTTATGAAAACTGGGAGCTGTGTATTGCTGCAGATGAAGCCGTTGCATCAGAAGTGGCTTCATATTTGAGATCTGTTTCTGAAAAAGATGGTCGGATAAAGGTCATCTTTATGAATTCGGGTGGATATGTATCGGCTATTGCGATGGGTGCTCTGGAGTTGGCGGCTGGAGAATTTTCTGCGACTCTCGGTCAGAATGACGTTCTCTCGCCGCATTCATTATATCTCATAGCTTTGCAAGTCAACGAGGTTGATGATCTGAATATCATCTACTCCGACAACGATGAAATCGATGAGTTTGACGTTCGAGGTAACGCTTTTTTCAAGAGTTCCTGGAATCCAGATTTGTTCTTTTCACACGACATGATATCTCGGTCGGTTGCCTATAGAACGTCGCTCCTGCGCGAGGTAGGTGGATTCCGGGTCGAGTATGAGGGGGGGCATGATCGTGATCTAACGCTCAGGTGTGTGAAAAAAAGCACGCCGTCTCAGATTCGTCATATTCCGCGTGTGCTCTATCATTTACGTCGACTCGGTGTGTGCGGCTCGATCGACCCGGATGTAGAAAATGACGCGTGTAACGCAAAGGAAAGGGCGCTTTCTGAATTTTTCAAAGATCAGCCTGGTGTGAATGTTTCGCGGGGCGAATTGGCTGGAACTTATCGGGTGCGATATCCGATACCCAATCCCACCCCCAAGGTCTCTGTCATCATACCGACGCGGGATGGTGGCCCACTTCTGAAAAAATGCATCGTTAGCATAATCGATGGAACTGACTATGAAAATCTGGAAATCATTGTTGTAGACAACCAAAGCAAAGATCGGGAGACAGTCGGTTTTCTGAAATCGTTGTCGCTGAGAAGCAATGTTTCTGTATTGAGGTATGATTTTCCTTTTAATTATTCATCAATCAATAATTTTGCAGAAGAACGTGCGTCTGGTGATGTGTTGTGCTTTCTCAACGACGATGTGGAGGCAATCGAGCCGGATTGGCTGAGGGAGATGGTTTCGCACGCGTTACGCCCGGATATTGGCGCCGTGGGGGCAAAGCTTCTATATGCCGACGGGTTCGTCCAGCATGCAGGCGTGGTGATAGGGATCGGCGGCTTCGCGAGCCATGCGCACCGATTATATCCATCGACGCACACGGGATATGCAGGAAGAGCATCTCTTGTACAAAATTTCTCGGCAGTTACGGGAGCATGCCTGGTTATGCGTCGAGATGTATTTCGTGCGGTCGGTGGTTTTGATGAAGAAAATCTTCCGGTTGCATTTAATGACGTGGATTTGTGCCTCCGCGTACGAGAAGCGGGTTACAGAATCGTGTGGACACCATACGCAGTCCTGCATCACTTCGAGTCCTACAGCAGGGGGGACGATCAGATGTCGGCCGAGAAGCGTGCCAGGTTCAACAGAGAAAAGAGCTTCATGCTTGTCCGGTGGAATACCGATCAATTGAATGATCCGTATTACAATCAAAACCTGACGCTCGATAGAGAGGATTTTGCTATTGCTGACTTCCCGAGAATGTATGCTCCATGGCGTGAATGATCGATACGAATAATTTTAATTCTATGCGCTTTCTATTTTGAAGCGGCTTCGTGGATGATGTGCTTATTTTGGATTGCACAGCGCTGTGATCTCTCTGAATTGCCTCGGGGTGATCGGATAAAGGAATGGAAGAAATTGTCATGGATGAAAAAAAACGCTTGCTGCCGGGTACTCCACTGATTGAGTCGCCACTTTTTGATATTGAAGTCACACATGCAGAGTTGACGCGTGAGGAGCGCGAGATCGCAGTCGCGCTGAACCGTGACGGCTATGTGGTGATCGATTTTCCGGATCCGGAACTCGATTCACGAATTACACGCATCCGGAATCATTTGGCACCGCTGTTCGCTGACACGGGTTCCGGGAGTGATGGTGTGTATTATGGCGTGGGGCGTATCCAAGATGCATGGATTAACGACCCTGATGTCAAAGCGATCGCTACCAACCGCAAAGTTTTGGATTTGCTTGGCCGCTTGTATGGCCGAACTGCCTTTCCATTTCAGACGCTTAATTTCAGGGTCGGCACGCAGCAAAAATTGCATACCGATGCGGTCCATTTCTCGTCGATTCCCCAGCGTTTCATGTGCGGGGTGTGGGTCGCGTTGGAAGATATCTCATCGGAAGCAGGACCACTTCATCTGGTTCCCGGATCGCACAATTGGCCGATGATCGATAACGCGATGGCCGGTCGGCGCGGGTTTGGGACGTCCAGTGAATCGGCGCAATTGCCGTATCAGGAAATCTGGGATGCGATGGTGGAAGCCAAGGGCGCCGAAATCAGGACTTTCAAGGCAAGGAAAGGGCAAGCGCTGATATGGTGTGCCAATCTGCTGCACGGCGGGAGTCCGCAAATCGATCCTGCGTTATCTCGCTGGTCGCAGGTGACGCACTATTTCTTTGACGATTGCGTTTACTATACACCTGCGTTTTCCGACGAATATCTGGGGCGACTGCAGCTTCGCGATCTGGTTAGCATCGTCGACGGCACGCGAAAACGAAATTCTTATCTGGGTGACGAGGTCGTCGCCCAGGCTTCAGGTACACGCGATTCGCAAACCTTGACTGGAAGATTGCGCAAATGGGTCCGCTCGTCTTGAGCCCATTCGTAAGATTGCGTAGTTGGAAACGGTACTTATAACCCGGGAAAGCCACCAATTTTGTCGACGGCGCGCATTCTTGACTCGCACAAGGGTGGCAGATTGCGTTGCATTGATGAGGTGCTATACATTGTGCTGTTGAGACTCCCAGCACGGGTGGTTTGGATGTTGGATTTCAAACGAGGGTGATCTATTGCTGGCGCCCGATCGCAGCTTTGCCATGCTGGGCAGCGCACGGTCGGGCAAGCGAACAGGTGGTCCTCGGGTATGTGTCGCTCCTACCGGCGCATTGCCCGCGCGTACTTACCCGTCCGACACACTTTGGTTCATGCTGGGGCCCTTGCCTCGCACATTTTTCGACTCGTGTGTCGACATCCACGCGCTGGGAACACAGCGGCACTCGCTCTTGCATTGCTGCATAGGTCGGACGCAAGCAAGCACATCTTATGTAGCCCCGACGCCTTTTCGCCCCTCTCTCTCCGGGCTGCGGCAAGCCTACCCATCGTTCCATCCATGTCCTCGTACGCTTGACCGGCGTGCATCGCCATTGTCGATATTGAACAATTCGATTTCCATTTGGCCGGGTGCGTTGAAATGCACGGTGTTTGCGCACAAAGGCGAGCGTGAAGAGTTGATTCTGAACAATTCTCACGGTCGTTGCGGGACAAGGCATTGCGCATAAAAGGACGTTGCTGCAATCGCCGGAATCAAGCATATTGGCGCGGCAATCCTGCAATTTCCGCAGAGGCGTGGATGGGGCCGAAGGCTTCAATGAACGAGGAAAATTTGTACCGGTATCCGCTGCTAGAGCCGATCCCCCTGAAGCACCTACCGGTGTGTCTAGCCGATCCGATCGACGACCGGTCGAGCGCTGCGATGGAGGATAGCTTCATGTCGAAGCGGGAGCGCCCAGCCACCTCGCGGCGCCTCATCGCGGAACTGCTGTACTGGCAGGTGTTCACGGGCGAGACGAACCTGCGGAACGAGTCGCCGATCGGCCACCGAACGCTGACGAGCCGGCGCAAGCGCTTGGGAGACGCCGGCGTGGAAGAATTAAATGGCCGCGCCAAACGAGTTCTGTCGCAGAAGCCGAAGAGTAAACACAAACTCTATGCACGGTACGCGTCGGAAGTCGAGTCCCTGGTCAAGGGAAGAGCGCGCAAGCCGGACGAGTTCGGCTTGCAGGTGTCGATCACGACCACACAAAAGGAGGGCTGGTGGCGAGTGTGCGCTCGATGCTGAGAAATCCGTACGACGGGCACACGCTGAAAGAGGCGTTGGAGCGGGCGAAGGTTTTGGGCGAATTGAAACCGTTGGTGGATCGGGGGTACGGGGGCTTGACGCTCCCCGGAGCGACGATTTCCCACTCGTGTTTGAGGCGCGAGATCACACCGACATTGAGAGCGATGATCAAGCGGCGCAGCGCGATGGAGTCAGCAATCGGCGATATGACGGCGACTGGCGACCTCGGGCGCGACTGGCTCAGGGACCAGGTTTGGCGATGCGTTGAGCGAGGTGCGGTGCGGGTCGCTGCAACGTGCGGATGATTCTGAGGGCGCTGCGGTTTCTTCACGCTCAATTCTGGCCGCCGTCATGGGCGAAAACCCAGCTGGGTGTAACGCCGTCAGCGAGCAAAGGAGTTGTTTAGAACCGACTGCGTACGTCCAACGCAGTTGTGCAGTCGAAGGTGTCGGAATATCCAATTGCAAGGCTCTGGTTATGAACGAGGGATTGCCAGAGGTGGGTTAGAGGAAGATCGCATGATATGATAATAAGCCGCTTTGTGCATATCGCCATATCTGTGTTTATATAGACACTCGAGTGAAGAGAGTATATTTATATGAAGCAATTTGCTAACGTCGATTTCAAGCATGATGGGACGGCATTTCGTTGTCCAACCGATCTATCGAGATCGAGCGGATCCCTTCAGCGAGTTTTGGTTATTGGGCAATGTACCGCTGACCACATCCGCGGTTTTCTGCTGGAGAGCGGCATACATTGTGATTTTGTTCATATACAGTCCTTGATGGACCCACTCTTTCAGCCGCCGCAGCCGATCGAAACCTACGATTTGCAAATTGTCTTTCTGCCGATGGATAGGATAATCCCGGGTTATACCTATTTCCCTCTTTCGTACGCAGACATTGACGCCGAAGAAAAAAGGTTTGCTAACGCAGAGAAGACGACGCTTGACCTTCTCGATGTTGCCACGCGCTGGTTGAAGAGTCACAAAATTCTTACCTTTATTGGTAACTTTCTTGTGCCTCAACAGAATCCGGTTGGGAAATTGTTGCCTCGGTATGATTTGCGCAACCCGTGCTACTTCATGGAGAAGATCAATGAGAGCCTTTCTCGCCGAGTTGATGAGATGGACAACGCATTTGTCATTGACATGGATGGCGTGTCGTCGACATTCGGGAAAAAATATCTAAATGATGATTCGATCTGGTCATTGAGTCATGGTGGTTTCATTCAGAACATTGAATACGAACATTACGAATCAAATCGGCAAGATAGCCAAAAGCGTTTGGAGGATCTAGGTCCGGTAACCGAGTACTACTCGGTAAGGACAGATGACGGATACCGCGCTTTGCGTGATGAAATCCTGTCGATGTATCGTATCGTTCGTCAAGTTGATGCAGTGAAAATCGTGATTATTGATCTCGATGACACGGCGTGGCGCGGGATCGCAGCAGAGGAAGACAATTCTCGTGATTTTATGACGATTGGCTGGCCTCTCGGATTTGTCGAAGCGCTTATGTTGCTCAAGCGCCGCGGTATTCTGTTGGCGATTATCAGTAAGAATGAGCACGAGAATGCTGTCGGTGCGTGGGAGCGGAACTATGGAAATGTCTTCCCGATCAGTAACTTCGTATCGGTCAAGGCAAACTGGCTCCCAAAGCACGAAAATATGCGTCAGATTCTGCAGGAGACGAACCTACTCGCGCAGAATGCCGTCTATATCGATGATAATCCTGCCGAGCGCGATATTATTCAGTCGATGTTTCCCGATGTACGGGTTATAGGATCTAATCCTTATTATACTCGCCGTATCTTGCTGTGGTCATCCGAAACCCAGGTACCATTTATTTCCGGAGAATCTTCGTCCCGAACCGAATCGATAAAGAGTGTCATTCAGCGTGAGAACGACCGATTGTCAATGGATCACGATGAATTTCTTCGGTCTCTAAATATTAAGATTCGATGCAATGTTGTTCTGGATTCGTCTGATAAATATTTCAAGCGATGTCTTGAGTTGATCAATAAAACAAATCAATTCAATACGACTGGAAGGCGCTGGACTGTTGAGGAGGTAAATTCTGAAATAAATAGTGGTTTGAAGATTTATGCATTTGACGTTGACGATCGATTTACCCAGTATGGTATTGTTTGTGTGGCCCTCGTTAAAGAAAACGTTGTCCTGCAGTTCGTGATGAGTTGCCGGGTTATTGGCCTCGGCGTTGAGATGGCTGCACTCGGCGTCATCATGAACTCGATGCGAGAGGAAGGGCTGAACTCTGCCCTAGGGATCTCACAGGAAACCGAGAAGAATGTTCTATCTCGCGATTTGTATGCGCGAGCAGGGTTTCAGGCAACGGACAATGGCATGTGGAACTGCGACCTGAATGTCGAATTCGCTCTTCCGACGCACATGCAGCTTGATATGAGCTGCTAATTGTTGCCGGTCGGGGAGAGTTCTGCTCCTTCTGACTCTCTCTTGTTACCACCTCTCACCAGAATGAGAGATCCAGTGTTTCGTCGGCCGGGGGTAACCCCGGTCGCATCCCCTAAAGTCAGTTCGCGGACTACATCAACGAGGTAGTATTCCCAGTCGCAAGCCTCAGCCCCCACCTTCTGCCTGTGCTAGGGCCATACTCAAGGAAATGCAGTCGGTGGTTGGAGCGCCGCTGATCTAGTACGCGGTTGGAGAAGACCTCGCGGCAGGCATCACGAGATGAAACGGTCTGTCATGTCGACGCGCCGGTCTCGGGCATCTCTCGGCTCGCATACCCACATTCGTGTCCAGCTAAGTCCAATGGCGCTTGCTCGACTCAGCGGTGTCTAGTAGCCCCGTACGGGTCATCGGAAGGCAGTAAGCTCGACGTCCAAATCCAATCGCTCACACCATTGGACGCCAGTTCGTTGGTGTCTTGCCGGCACACGTTACTGGCCTTGTCACTATCGTCTCGATACAACCCCGACTAGTCTTGACTGATCAGTTATTCGTCGCTGATGCCGTCGCTCGCGTGTTCAGTTGTGCGTAGCCACGGTCAAGTGCCGCGAATTTTACCTTTGCCCAGCAGTCAGCTTTCAAGGGCAAGGTGTTCGCACAAAAAAGAGAACAAACACAATCCACTAAGAGTTCGCTCACGCAGCGCTATGTAATTGAAGGTAATAAAGGGGGGGATCAACGCAGCGAGGGCGGAGATGTGTATAAGTTGACGAGTTAGGCAGGGTCGACCGTGAAATTCGCCACACTCAACTAGCCCTCGAGCCAGTTGAGGTATGTCAAGGGGGTGTGGAGGGAGTGTGTCGCATTGTGGTCAGTTTGCAACAAACGGGCAGGCCTTTGCTCCGGGTTATTTCCTATTCGTCAAGAAACATATACTTCTTGTGTCAGTATGTGCGGATTGTAAAGTTTTCTGTATGGAAGGCATAAGCCTGTAGAAAGCCCGGCTCGTCGGACAATCTGGGCGCTGCAGCGGCTGAACAGGGACGAGCGAGCAGCCCGCTGCTCCAGTCGGCGCGATGGTGATAATCAAGAAATCATGAGCATTAGCGAAATTTTTCAAGTAATCAGGGCGGACATCACCGAAGGCGAGCGGGCCCCAGTCTCGATCCTGCAAAAGCCTAAAATATTGAGCATCGGGGGATGCGTCACCGAAATTCTCGCTGGGAGAATGAATCGATTGGCAGATGTCACGCATCTGTGGCGTGTAAGTGTGCCTTGTCTGATGTCCAAGAAAGTAGATGGTCGCACCTACTTTGAATCGCATGACAATCAATTGTCAGATCGGATAAATTTTGAGTTGACAAAGCAGGCGCAGCGCAAATTGAGGGCGGGTGGTTATGCGTTTTTGCTTTTTGATCCAACCAGTGATTTTACCAACGATTATTATGAAAAAGACGGTTGTATTATTTCCGATATGGAGTCGGCAATGTTGGCGCCGAATTGGAAGTGGCCGGACGGATTTATAGAAAATGGATGGACCAGAATTTCCCCGCGAAGTCATCATTATTTGGAGATTTATTATCACTATCTGATGGAATTGATTAAGTTGTCTGAAGAGATTGGTGTTCCGCTTGTTGCTATGAAAAGGCGAGCGTGCGCTAACAAGATAACTCATGACGGGGTGGTGGGGTTGGGTGATTCTGATTCGCCCGAAATAAATTGGTGGGTCGACCTGCTTTGGGCGAAGATTGATGGCCTGTTGGGGAAGTTGAATGTTCTTGATTTAAATGGTCGTTTTTCGATTACATCTTTTGATGCGCCATACGGTGAGGCGAAATTCCATCCTATCGAAGAATTTTATGACTATGCTGCATATAAGTTAATGGGATTGATGAGGTTTAGTGATGATCTCATCTCGGAAGTCATGCTCAATGTGTACCGGGAAAGAGCAAGCCGTCGTCTGGCCATTCACTCCGAGCGGGACGGGTTGATTCACGAACGAAATGGGCTGGCTCAAGAACGAGAGAGTCTAATTCGCGAGCGAGATGGGTTGGTGCAAGAACGAGAAGGCCTGATTCACGAGCGAGACGGATTGGTTCATGAGCGAGAAGGCTTGATTCACGAGCGAAACGGGCTGGTTCACGAGAGAGATGATCTGATTCAAGCGCGAGATGGGTTGGTTCAAGAGCGAGACGGTGTGATCCACGAGCGGGGCGGACTGATTCATGAGCGAGATGAATTGACTCAAGAGCGCGAGAGCCTGATTTGCGAGCGAGACAGGCTGGCTCGCGAGAGAGAGGTTCTAATTCAAGAGCGGAATAGCTTGATGCAGGATCGAGATGCTCTTCGTTTATCTCTTGATAACCTTGCGGCGGATCAAGAATACAAACAGGCTCGTGAGATCGAGCGAGCACATATTGCAAGCGAGTGCCATAGGCAGGAACTGGCGGCAATCTCGGAAGCTCGAGAAACCGCTCTTGCCGAAAACGCTGCCAACCTACTAGCGCTAAGAAGTTTGCAGGAAGGTTATGGGGATCTGTCGCGTAGACATGAGGAACTGAGTGCTCAACAGAGCCGTCTCTTTAACGAGTTGCGGTTGGAGGGGGGGCCAATGGCTTTGCGTGACGTGCTTCCGTTGGCAAGGGCATGGCGGCCGATAATCAGGGGAATCGGGAGGGTCAAACGATTCTTCCGCCGATCGATTGCGGCGCAGGCAACGGATCGCGGCGGACTCCATGGAAAGTGAGGCGTTAAAAGAAATGCGCGATGACGTTGTTGGCTGGGTCAGGCGAATGTACAGGCGCGCTTCGTTGGAAGTGGTGCTCGCAACCGATGAGAAGTCGCGGATTTGACGACGAGGCTGCGGCGAATGGTGGGCGCGTGAAGCTGTGTCCGCCCAGCTTCAACGGATAACCTTGTGACGTGTTGGATTGTATTTCGGCGTGTACGAGTTGTGCTGGCGGGGCGGACTTCGGCGCGCCGTGGTCTGCCGAATTTGGGCCTGGATTGATGAAACATGGCCGACGACATCTTAAGGCATGCTGGATTCGTCGGAATGTGAGGGCCGCAGGTGCACGCCTCCGGGACGCGCGAAACGGTGAAGCGGGTATGACAGTACGATTGGCGTAGATGCCGACCCGACGTCGAGCGGGCTCATCCGCAAGAATGTGACGCATGTACGAAATCGTTTTTGACGGGCGAGAGATGTCGTTTTTTTGACGACGACAGATATTTCTCGTTTGTAATGCAATGCGGTATCCTCCACACCTCCGGCGGTCATTGTCGCCTCATTCAGCCACAGAGCCTGGCTCGAAAGGTTGCGCTCATTACATTTACCTTGCTAAGGCGTTGCGCAAACATTTCGTGCTTCTTCGGATTTCCATTCAATAACCTAGATGCCGCGCTCGTTTCTCGTGCTGCAAGGCACTGCCTCGCTTTTTTTCTATCGACTCTCGCGTGCGCTACGGAGCAGGGGATTTGCCGTCCACCGCGTTAATTTTTGCGGCGGCGACTTGCTGTATGGTGGAGTTGGGACTGTTTTAAATTATAGCGGTGGGATCGAGGGTTTACCTCAATGGTATGACGATATCGTGCGGCGGGAGGGGATCACCGATGTCATCATGTTTGGCGACTGCCGTGACATCCATCGCGAGATGCTGGCAGTCTCGACGGCGCACGGTCTGCGTGTCCATGTGTTCGAGGAAGGCTATGTTCGACCGCACTGGATCACGCTGGAGCGTCACGGTGTCAACGGGCGCTCGTTGTTGCCGCGCGACCCCGCATGGTATCTGCAGCAACGTAGCGTAACGCCCCCCGCCAAGCAGTGGGAGGCCACGGGCTACAACCTGTACGAGCGTGCCTTCCACGACATCACGTATCGTTTTGCGAACACGGTATGCTGGCCCCGGTTTCCGAAGTATCGTAGCCACCGACCGAAAAACGGCTTCTTCGAATATTCGGGGCTGGCCGTTCGGATGCTTCTGCAGCGCAAACATCGACGCGAAGCAGAGACGGTTACGCGCGAGTTGCTCGACAGCGGACGGACTTACTACCTGTTTCCGCTGCAATTGAATTCGGATGCGCAAATCGTCGTGCATTCGTCCTTCGATGGGATTCGAGCAGCGATCAGTCATGTTTTGGAGTCTTTCGCGCGATACGCGCCGCAAGATGCGTTGTTGGTGATCAAAAATCACCCACTGGATACCGGGCTGATCGAGTATCGGAACTTTTCGCTTAAAATTGCGCGTGCCGCAGGCATGGAGAATCGGATTCGTTTCATTGATGCCGGCCATCTTCCGACATTGCTGGAACGAGCGCGCGGGGTTGTGGTTATCAACAGCACAGTCGGCTTGTCTGCATTGCATCACAAGCGGCCGCTGGTTGCACTTGGCTCGGCTATCTACAATTTCAGCGGCCTAACCTGGCAGGGTGATCTCGATGACTTTTGGCTTGGAGGTGTGCCGCCAGATATGGACCTCTATCACGCTTTCCTCGACTACGTGATGCATCACACCCAGATCAACGGCGATTTCTACACTCGGACCGGTATAACGATGGCCATTGCCGGCGCGGTTGCCAGGCTAGAGCGTGCGGATGGCTAACGCGTCAGTTCGGCACGTCGTTGTCACCGGTGCGAGTGCGGGCATCGGCCGCGCTCTGGCGCTCGCATACGCGCAGCCTGATACCGTACTTGGCATCGTTGGCCGGAACGAGACACAGCTCGAATTGACTGCGGCGGCATGCAGGGCGCGCGGCGCAAAGGTGATCGTCGGTATTGTCGACGTCAGGGAGGTCGATCCGATTCGTGTGTGGCTGCATCGTTTCGACGATCAGTATCCGATCGACCTGCTCATCGCCAACGCGGGTGTCGCGAGCACGCTGTCTTCCGCGTCCGACTGGGAGGACCTCGACCGTATCTCCACCGTCGTCGATACGAATTTCTACGGTGCGATGCACACGGTTCTCCCGATTGTCGAGCGTATGCGCACCCGCAAGCATGGTCGTATCGCCGCGATCAGTTCGCTCGCCGCGCTTCGCGGCATGGCCATCTCGCCCGCGTACTGCGCGAGCAAATCGGCGATCAAGGCCTACGCCGATTCTGTCCGTCCGCTACTGAAGCGCGACGGTATTGGTGTCTCGGTCATTCTCCCCGGTTTCGTCAAGACGTCGATGAGCGACGTTTTTCCCGGCGACAAGCCGTTCATGTGGACTGCCGAGCAGGCCGCCGCATATATTCGCAGGAAGCTCGATGCCGGGCGTGCGGAAATCGCGTTCCCTGGTCTGCTTGCGTTCGGCATGCGTATCCTGACCGTGCTGCCCATCGCACTGGCCGATGCGATTCTCGACAAGCTTTCGTATCTGCCCGGCAAGGAAGACGCAAATTGACGGGCGCAATCTGGGCTCCGTTCGCCGTTGCGGCTGGTGTGTCGTTTCTGCCGGATCTGATCGCAGTTCCGCGTGCTCCGTTGCGGCGTCGCGCGGATGCGCTGTTCTTGCACGTGCTTTCCGTCGTGTTCCTTGCGGCGCTGATGTTGCTTGTCACCGCGCGTCCGATCTTTTCTTCGTCCGTCGCGGTCGCGCTGGTCGGGCTCGTCGCGGTCGTCAGTAACGCCAAGTACGAATCTCTGCGCGAACCGTTCGTTTTTACCGATCTCAGCCTCTTCAGCCAGCTTTTCTCGCACCCGCGGCTCTATCTGCCGTTCCTGAGCGCAGGCAAGGTCGTGGCGATTGGCGCAGGGATCGTGCTCGTCGTCGCGGGCTATCTCGGCGAGGCGCCGATCACGCCGCGTCCGGCGTTCGCGTTGGCGGCCGTTGTCGTCTTTACATTCTTACTGGCGCGATACTTTGCCGCTCGCTTGCCATTGGCACTCGATGCCAAGGAAGATCAGCGCCGTCACGGTTTTTTCGCAGTCTTCATCGCATACTTGCTGAACGGCATGCGGCCCGCGACGTTCGAAGCCTTCCGACGCGTGGTCGAATCGGGGCCGTTCGTCGCCGGTAAGTCGGGGAAGCGCCCCGACGTCATCGTGATCCAGAGCGAATCGCTGTTCGACGTGCGACGCATTTCACCGGCAATTGCGCCTGCAATGCTTTCCCAATTTGATCGAGCAAGACGCGAAGCAGTTTGCTACGGCGAGCTTTCGGTGCCGGCATGGGGCGCAAATACGATGCGCACGGAATTTTCAATGCTGACCGGCCTGCCGTTCGAGCGCCTCGGCTATGCGCGCTTTTATCCGTATGCGTTCGTGCGCCGTGCGTGCGCGTCGATCGCAAGCTGGTTTGGTCGTGGCGGTTACGAAACGCTGGCGATTCATCCGTACTACGGCGACTTCTTTGGCCGCAATCGAGTCTTTCCGTTGCTCGGATTCAACACATTTCTCGACATCGAATACTTTGTCGATGCGTCGCGTGCCGGTCCGTATATCTCCGATGCAGCTGTGCTGGATGCAGTGATCGCGGCGCTGGAAAGCGAGGGCGAGAAACCGCGTTTCATCTTCGCGATGACGATGGAAAACCACGGCCCGCTGCACCTCGAGCAGGTTTTGCCTGGTGAATCGTCTTCGAGGCATACTCTTGGCGAAGACGCCTCTTGGCGCGACTTGACGGCATATTTACGGCACATTGAAAATGCAGACGCAATGATCGGGCGCTTGCTCGATTATTTGCGCACCAGCGATCGTGAAACAGTCGTTTGTTTTTACGGCGACCACGTTCCCGCCTTGCCTCATGTCTTCGAGAAGCTCGGCGTTAATCCGCAACACAGCGACTACTTCATTTGGCGGAATTACGGCGCAGATACCCCCGAATGCCGAAATCTGGCGGCCGAGGAACTCGGATCGGCACTGCTGCATGTGGTACAAGATGACGGAAACCGCACGCAACAACCGTGCGCATCCGAGAAAGCGACATAAAAGATGAACAGTAAGATTGCAATAATTGGGGTGGCTTGTCGGTTTCCCGGGGGCGCTAACGATCTTGGCGACTTCTGGCAACTGCTGCGCGACGAACGCGACGCAGTGACCGAAATCCCCGCCGATCGCTTCGGCACCGATTTCTACCAGCACCCGTCCAAGCGCGAACCGGGCAAGAGCTACACGTTCTCGGCCGGCGTCGTCGACAATGTCGCCGGCTTCGATGCCGCGTTCTTCGGCATTTCCCCACGCGAAGCGGCCCAGATGGACCCCCAGCAGCGCTTGCTGCTCGAACTCGCATGGGAAGCGTTCGAGGACGCGGGCGTGCGCCCGGCCGACATGCGCGGCAGCAACTGCGGCGTCTTCGTCGGCGCCGCCAGCATGGATTACGGCAACCGCAACATGGACGATCTGAACGTGATCGATCCGTATTCGGCGACCGGCAACACCCTGAGTATCGCGTCGAACCGCGTGTCCTACCTGTTCGACCTGCGCGGCCCGAGCATGTCCGTCGATACGGCCTGCTCGTCGTCGCTCGTCGCGCTCCACCAGGCCATCAAGGCGCTGCAGTCCGGCGAAGCCGACGTGGCGCTCGCGGGCGGCGTCAACCTGCTGCTGCACCCGTTCGGTTTCGTCAGTTTCTCCAAGGCGTCGATGTTGTCGCCGCGCGGCCGTTGTCGCGCGTTCGATGCGACCGGCGATGGTTATGTCCGTTCGGAAGGCGGCGCGTTCGTGCTGCTCAAGCCGCTCGATCGCGCGCTCGCCGACGGCGACACGATCCATGCGGTGATCGCCGGCTCCGGCGTGAACTCGGTCGGCCACTCGCCGGGCGGTATCAGCGTGCCGGGCGCGGCCGCGCAAGCCTCGCTGCTGCGCAGCGTCTACGCGCGCGCGGGCATCGATCCGCAGTCCCTGGCGTATCTCGAGGCGCACGGCACCGGCACGGCGGTCGGCGATCCGATCGAGGCACGCGCGCTGATCGACGTCGTGTCGGGCGAGCGCCCGGCCGATCGTCCGTTGCTCATCGGTTCGGTGAAGACCAACATCGGCCACCTCGAAACGGCGTCCGGCATGGCCGGGCTGCTGAAGGCCGTGCTGTGCCTGAAGCATCGCGCGGTACCGCGTTCGCTGCATTTCGTCACGCCCAACCCGGGCATCGATTTCGACGGCGGGCGTCTGCGTGTCGTCGATCGCTTCATGCCGCTCGACGCGGGCGACGCGCCGCTGACGGTCGGCGTCAACTCGTTCGGCTTCGGCGGGACGAACGCACACGTCGTGCTGACCGAGGCGCCGGCTGCAAACCAGACGTCGGCGGCCGCGCCCGAGCCGACTCACGCGCAGTTGTCTCCGCTCGTCCTGACCGCGCGCAGCGCGAATGCGCTCGGCGCGCTCGCGGGCCGCTATCTGTCGATGCTCGACAACGGCGGCGACTGGCAGGCGCTTGCCGCCGCGGCCGCACGTCGCCGCCAATGGCTCGAGCATCGTGCGATCGTCGCGCCGGCCGACGCGGCCGAAGGCCGTGCGGCACTCGCGGCGCTGGCCCAGCCGGCACCGGAAGGGTTGCCCGCCTGCGTGGCGACCGGCCAGGCCCCGGCCGACACGCCACGCACCGCGCTCGTCTTCTCGGGCAACGGCTGCCAATGGGTCGGGATGGGCAACGAGCTTTATGCCGAGAACGCCGTCTTCCGCGCGGCGCTCGACGAAGTCGACGCGCTGTGGTGCGCCGACGGCAGCCCGTCGCTGGTCGACGTGATGCGCGGTGGCCCGAGCGCGGAATGGCTGGCCGGCCAGGGCGCCGAATGGCTCGCCGCGACGGAGAACGCGCAGCCGCTGCTGTTCGCGATCCAGGTCGGCATGATCCGCGTGATCGACGCGCACGGGATGCGTTACGACGCGGCGATCGGCCATAGCGTCGGCGAGATTGCGGCGGCTTGGGTGACGGGCGCGCTGTCGCTCGCCGACGCGGTGCGCGTGATCAAGATCCGCAGCCGCGCGCAGGCGATGACGCGCGGCAGCGGCCGGATGGCGGCCGTCGGCATCGGCGATGCAGCGGCGCGCGAACTGATCGCGCGCCACGGGCTTGCGCGCCGTGTCGAGATCGCCGGCATCAACAGCCCCGATGCGGTGACGCTCGCGGGCGAGCTGCAGGGTCTGCAGGCACTGGAGGCGGCGCTGCGCGGCAGCGGCAAGTTCTTCCAGATGCTGGATCTCGACTACGCGTTCCACAGCAGCCACATGGATCGCATCGAACCGGTCGTGCTGGCTGAACTGGCGAGCCTGCGGCCGCAGTTGGGCAACGGCACGTACGTGTCGACCGTGACCGGCGGCGCGCTTGCCGGCACCGAGCTCGACGCACGCTACTGGTGGCGCAATATCCGTGAGCCGGTGCGCTTCGGCGACGGCATCGCGCATCTGATCGAGCAGGGCGTGCGCCTGTTCGTCGAGGTTTCGCCGCATTCGATCCTGCGTACGTACGTGAAGCAGGCGCTCACGGCCGCCGGTGCAACCGGCATGGCGCTACCGACGCTCAAGCGCGGTCACGGCAGTGCGGCGACGCTGCGGCAGGCGATTCTCGCGGCGATCGCGCACGGCGCGAGCGTCGATCCCGACCGCTTCGCGCCGGGCGAATCGCGCGCCGCGTTGCCGTTCTATCCGTGGCAGCGCGACCGCTTCTGGCTGACGCCGACCGTCGAAGGCTACGGCCTCGTCAATCGCCGCCGCGAGCATCCGCTGCTCGGCTATCGCCTGCATGAGCACGCATTCGCGTGGGAAAACCAGCTCGATCCGGCGAAGCTGCCGATGCTGGCCGATCACGTCGTCGACGGCGGCGTGGCGTTCCCGGGCGCGGGTTACGTGGAAATGGCCCTTGCCGCGGCACGGACCTTCTTCGATACACCGGATGCAGCACTCGAAAACGTCGAGATCCGCACGCCGGTCGTATTCCAGCCGCAGCAGGCGAAACTGTTCCGGCTCGTGATCGAGCCGCGCACCGCGACCTTCACGATCGAGACGCGCGACCGGATGTCCGACAGCGCGTGGACGCTGAACGTAACCGGGCGGATGCTGGAAAGCGGCAACGCGCTCGGCGATACGAGCGTCGTGCCGTCCGCCGCGCTCGATCGTCTGCTCGCGCTGCCCGCGGCCGACGGCGACACGCTGTACGCAAACACCGCGGCCATCGGCCTCGGCTACGGGCCGGCGTTCCGCTGGGTTCGCACCGTGCGGGTTGCCGCGAGTGACGGCGCGGCGCTGGCGGATGTCGCCGCGCCGGCCGCATGCGGCGATGCGCGGGCCTTGTCCGCGTATCTGCTGCATCCGGCGCTGATGGACAGCGGGTTTCATCCGCTGTTCGCCTTGCTGGCGGCGCACGCACGCGAAGGCGAGCATCCGGCTTACGTGCCGGTGCAGATCGGCCGGGTCGACTATCTGCGCGGCGACACGGTCGAGCGGGTGCGCGTGCAGATCGACCGGCACAGCCCGCATTCGATCGTCGCGCATTTCGAATTCCTCGACGCGCGGGGCGCGATCGTCGCGCGGCTCGGCGGTTGCCGGTTCCGGCGCGTCGATCTCGTCGGCCGTCGGCAGAACCTGCCTGCACGCTTCGTCTATCGCCTTGAAGACATGCCGCTGCCGGGCGACGTCGATGCAGCCGGTTTGCCGGCCCCCGACGCGCTGCTCGCGCAGGCCGTCGCGCGGCTGGACGCAACCGGTAACGACGTCCGCCGGACGCAGCATCTGACCGAAATCCTGCCGCTGCTCGACGTGCTGGCGAGCCTCTACGCGCTCCGCGCGTTCGATGCGCTCGGCGCATTCGCCGGCACGTGGCAGCCGGCGGCCGGGCGTGCGGCGCTGGCCGCGCGTCTTGCCGACATGCTGGTCGAGGATGGTCTCGCTCATCGCGACGGCGCGCTGCTCGTGCGCGACGACGCAGCGTGCGCGGCGTTGCCGCCGCTCGACGAGCTGTGGCGCGGGCTGCTGGCCGAATCGCCGGGGCACGTGGCCGAACTGACGCTGCTCGCGCATTGCGGCGCGGCGTTGCCCGACGTGCTGGGCGGCGCGAAGGATGGCGCGCGCTTGCTGTCGCCGACCGGGCACAGCCTGGTCGAGCAGCTCCTTGCCGCGTCGCCGACGTGGCAGCACGTGCACGCGTTGCTGACCGCAAGCGTCGAGCAGGCGGTCGATGCATGGCAGCCGGCGCGCCGGCTACGCGTGCTCGAACTGGGCGCGACGGACGGCGACGTGCTGCAGACGCTCGGCATGCATCTCGCTGCCGCGCGCTGCGACCACACGATCGCGGCGACGGCCGGCCAGCTGGCCGGGTTCGACACGGATGCGGAAGCGGCGGTGCGCACGGTGGCACTGCAGTCGGGCGAGCGGCTGTCGCTGTCGGCCGATGACGCCGGGCCTTACGACCTGATCGTCGCGAACCGCGCGCTGAGCGACCGTCATGATGTGGTCGATGCACTGAATGCAATGCGGTCGTGGCTGGCGCCGGGCGGACTGCTGCTGCTGGCCGAGTCGCGCCACGGCCGCTTCTCCGACATCGTGTTCGCCTCGCAGGCAACGTCGACGGAAGCCGCTGCCCCCGCGCCGCTGGCGCCGGCGGATCTCGAGGCAGCCCTCGCACGCGCGGGTTACGTCGACGTCGTGCGGCACGTCGAGCAATCGCTCGATCTGGACGGTACGCCGACGTTCGTCATCGCGCGCAACCCCGCGAGCGCTGCTGCTGCGCAACGCACCGACGACCCGAGCGATCTCGATACGCTCGCACGCAACGAACAATGGCTCGTGATGCACGCGCCGGGTGCCGCCGGCGGTTTCGGCGGGCAGCTGGCCGATGCGCTGGCGCGCGCGGGTTATCCGGCCGACATCGTGGACATCACGCATGCGGCCGACGCGATCGCGTCGTTGCCGGCCGGGCAGCCGGCGCACGTGGTGTTCTGCGCACCGGAAACGCCGCTGGCCGAATCGGCGACGGGCGACGGCCTGATGGCTGCGCAGCGTCACGGCGCGATCGCGCTGGCCGCGCTCGTCCGCGCGCTCGGCGGGCAGCCGAACGTGGCCACGCGCCTGACCGTCGTCACGCGCGGCGGCGCGCCGTTCGCCGGGGCTGCGAATGCGCATCCGGAACAGGCGACGCTGTGGGGCCTCGGTCGGGTGCTGGCGAACGAGCATCCCGAACTCGCGTGCCGCCTGATCGACGTCGATCGCGCGGTGGACGGGATTTCCGACGCACTGATTCGCGAGCTGACCGGCTCGGCAGTCGAGGAAGAAGTCGTCCTGGGCGCACATGGGCGTCTGGTGCCGCGCATGCTGACGGCCGCGCAGGCCGCGGCCCGCAGCGACGGCGCGATCGCGCGTGCGGCCGTGCTCGCGTTCGATGCACCGGGCTCGTTGCGCAATCTCGAATGGTTCACGTTGCCGGAAAGTGAGCTGGGCGCGGACGAGGTGGAGATCGAGCCGGTTGCGACCGGCCTCAATTTCCGCGACGTGATGTATGCGATGGGGCTCTTGTCCGATGAGGCGGTCGAGACCGGTTTCGCGGGCGCGACGATCGGCATGGAACTGTCCGGCCGCGTCGTCCGCGTGGGCGGCGCCGTGACGGCATTCGCGCCGGGCGATGCGATTCTCGGCTTCGCGCCGGCCTCGTTCGCGACGCGCGTCAGGACGCGCGCGCAAGCGATCGCGCTGAAACCCGAGCGTCTGACGTTCGAGGAAGCGGCGACCGTGCCGACCACGTTCTTCACCGCGTATTACGCACTCGTCGAACTCGCGCGGCTGCGCCGCGGCGAGCGCGTGCTCGTGCACGGCGGCGCGGGCGGCGTCGGGATCGCCGCGATCCAGCTTGCGCGCCACTTCGGCGCGGAAGTGTTCGCGACGGCCGGCAGCGACGAGAAGCGCGAGTTCGTGCGCCTGCTCGGTGCCGACCACGTGCTCGATTCGCGCAGCCTCGCGTTCGCCGACGACATTCGCGTGCTGACTGGCGGGCAGGGCATCGACATCGTGCTGAATTCGCTCGCCGGCGAAGCCATGGTGCGCAGCATCGACACGCTGCGTCCGTTCGGTCGTTTCCTCGAGCTCGGCAAGCGCGATTTCTACGAAAACAGCCATATCGGGCTGCGGCCGTTCCGCAACAACATCAGCTATTTCGGCATCGATGCCGACCAGTTGATGGGTGCGTTGCCGGAGCTGACCGAACGTCTGTTCGGCGAAGTGATGGCGCTGTTCGCGGCAGGTGTGCTGCATCCGCTGCCGTATCGCGCGTTCCCCGCTGAACGGGCCGAAGATGCATTCCGCTACATGCAGCAGGCGCGCCAGATCGGCAAGGTACTCGTGACCTATCCGTCCGGCACGCCGGCCCCGACGCGCGGCGTCACGCGCGCGGGCTCGCTCGCGCTCGATCCGCATGGCACGTATCTGGTGGTCGGCGGCACGGGCGGGCTCGGTTTTGCGAGCGCGCGCTGGATGGTCGAGCGCGGCGCTCGCCGGCTGACGCTGGCGAGCCGTTCCGGCGAGCTTGCCGGTGCGGCCCGCGAGGAGGTCGAGCGCTGGCGCGCGACGCTCGGCGTCACGGTCGAAGTCGTCTCGTGCGATGTGACCGATGCCGCGGCGGTCGATGCGATGATTGCCGCGATCGCGCGGCGCGGCAGCCCGCTCAAGGGCGTGCTGCATTCCGCGATGTCGATCGATGACGGCCTCGTGCGCAATCTCGACGATGCGCGCATGGCCGCGGTGCTCGCCCCGAAGGTGGCCGGCGCGTGGAACCTGCATCGCGCGACACGCGCGCTGCCGCTCGACCTGTTCGTCGTCTATTCGTCGGCGACGACCTATCTCGGCAACCCGGGGCAGTCGAACTACGTCGCGGCCAACACTTTCCTCGAGGCGCTCGTCGAACATCGTCGCGCGGCCGGGTTGCCCGGCACGTTCATGGCGTGGGGCCCGCTCGAGGACGTCGGCTTCCTCGCGCGCCACGCGGATACGCGCGAGGCGTTGCAGTCGCGGATCGGCGGTGCATCGATCACGTCCGACGAGGCGATGGCCGCGCTCGAGCGCGCGCTGGTCGCGGGTGCGGCCGGCGAAGCCGTGGTCCGGCTCGACTGGCATGCCGTGGCGCGCGGGATGCCCGCCGCGAAGGCACGCCGGTATTCGCTGCTGCAATCGCATGCGAAGGGCGGCGATGCGCGCGACGGCGGCACGCAGTTGCGGGAAGAAGTGCTGGCGTTGCCGCGCGACGAAGCGATCGCGCTGGTTGCCCGGACGCTGCAGGCACAGATCGCGCGGATCCTGCACATGACGCCGGACCGCATCGCGCTCGACAAGTCGGTGCTCGACATGGGCATGGATTCGCTGATGGGGATGGAACTCGGCCTGGCGGTCGAGGAAGCGTTCGAGGTCAAGCTGTCGGTGATGGCGATTGCCGAGGGCGCGTCGGTCACGACGCTGGCCGGACGCATCGTCGATTCGATCGGCGCGTCGGCCGATGCGTCCGACGCCGGGGCGGCGACCGATGCCGCTCAGGAAGCCGTCGCGGCGCTTGCCGCGAAACACGCGATCGAAGGCGAGGCGCGCGCGATGCTCGATACGCGGCCGGCGCCCGTGGCGGGCCAGGTGTCGCCGACGCTGGAGGTCGCGCGATGAGCGCGCCGTCCGGCTGGGCGACGCGCCAGGGCACGCTGGCAGGTCCGCTGGCGATCGACGGTCACGGGCTACACACGGGGCGCCGGGTGGGTGTGCGGATCCTGCCCGCGCGGCCGGAAAACGGCGTGACGGGAGTCGTGTTCCGTCGCGTCGCGCAGGGGCGCACGCTCGCGACGCTGCCGGTCGATCCCGCGCTGCGCCGCGCCCAGCCGCTCTGCACGATGCTGCGCAATGCCGACGGCGTCGGCGTTCGCACGATCGAGCATCTGCTCGCGTCGCTGCTCGCATGCGAGATCGATCACGCGATCGTCGAGATCGACGCCGAGGAAGTGCCGATTCTCGACGGCAGCGCCACGCCGTGGGTGGACGCCATCCACGCGTGCGGCCGGGTCGCGCTCGATGCGCCGAAACGCTTCATCCGCGTGCTGCGGCCCGTCGTCGTCACGGACGGCGAAGGCGACCAGCGGCGCGAAATGCGGGTCGAGCCGGCGCCGCGTTACGAACTGAGCGTGCGCAACGACCTGCGCGGCTTCGGCGACATGCATTGGGACGGTGCGCTGACGCCGGCCGCATTCGAAACCGAAATCGCGCCGTCGCGCTCGTACGGGCGCGTGAAATGGGCCGTGCCGGCGATCGTCGCCGGCTATCTGCGCGGCGTGCCGATCCTGCGCGGCGCACGGCCGTCGTGTACCGCATCCATCGTCGGCAGCCGCGTGCTGGGCGGGATGCGCTTGCCGGATGAATTCGTCCGGCACCGCGTGCTCGACCTGGTCGGCGATCTCGCGCTGGCCGGCGCGCCGCTGCTGGCGCGCGTGAGCGCGTTGCGGCCGAGCCACGAGATGAATTTCCGGCTGGTCGACGCGCTGCTGGCCGCACCCGACGCGTGGCAGTGGGCCGAGTTTTCCGACGCGTGACACCACGTCTTTTCATGACGCGCGGCGTAACATAGCGTCTTTTCGAGATTAAGCGAAGGAAGCAATGGCACTGGGAGAGCATCTTCGCCAGCAACTGGCGGCGAAAGCGCTGAAACGGCAGCTGGAGCGCGCGACGGATGCTGCCGCGGCACCGGGCGTGCCCGGCACGCAGGCAGCGCAGACCGCATCGGCGCGCAGCCGCTTCGAATCGATGCCGCAGTATCAGCAGGTCCGGATCATGCGCGAGATGGGCGAGAAGCTGCGCGTCGACTCGCCGTTTTTCCGCGTGCACGACGGCGTCGCCGGTGCGACGACGCAGATCGGCGGGCGCGAATACCTGAACTTCGCGAACTACAACTACCTCGGCCTGGCTGGCGATCCGGACGTGTCCGCGCGCGCGAAGGCCGCGATCGACCGGTACGGCACGTCGGCATCGGCGAGCCGGATGGTCGCGGGCGAACGCCCGGTGCAGCGCGATCTCGAACGTGCGTTGGCCACGTTCTACGAAACCGACGACTGCGTCGCGTTCGTGAGCGGCCACGCGACGAACGTGACCGTGATCGGCGCACTGTTCGGCCCGGGCGACCTGATCGTCCACGATGCGCTCGCGCACAACAGCATCGTGCAGGGCGCGCAGCTGAGCGGCGCGAAGCGGCTGAGTTTCGCGCACAACGACTGGCAGGCGCTCGACGAACTGCTCGCGCGCGTACGCCGCGAATACCGGCACGTGCTGATCGCGATCGAAGGGCTGTACAGCATGGACGGCGATTTCCCCGACCTGCAGCGCTTCGTCGACGTGAAAACGCGCCACGGTGCATTCCTGCTGGTCGACGAGGCGCATTCGCTCGGCGTGCTCGGTGCGACCGGCAAGGGCATCCGCGAGCATTGCGGCGTCGCGCCCGACCAGGTCGACATGTGGATGGGCACGATGAGCAAGACGCTGGCCGGCTGCGGCGGCTTCATCGCCGGCTGCCAGCCGCTCGTCGACATGCTGCGCCATCTGGCGCCGGGCTTCCTGTACAGCGTCGGGCTGGCGCCGACGCTCGCCGAAGCGTCGCTGGCCGCGCTCGAGCGCCTGCAGGCCGAGCCGGAGCGCGTCGCGCGACTGCAGGCGCGCGGGCGGCAGTTCCTGAACGAAGCGCGCGCCGCCGGGCTGAATACCGGCACGAGTGCCGGGTTCGCGGTCGTGCCGGTGATCACGGGGAGCTCGCTGAAGGCCGCGCAATGGGCCAATGCGATGTTCGACGAAGGGATCAACGTGCAGCCGATCTTCTATCCGGCCGTCGAGGAAAAGGCTGCGCGCCTGCGCTTCTTCATCTGCTCGACGCACGAGCCGGAACAGATCAGCCGGACGGTCGCCGTGTTGTCGCGACTCGCGGGGCGCAGCGGATGACGCTGGCCGGTGCGTTCGCGCAAGCGGCTCCGCGTGCCGGCGAGCGCGTGCGGTTTCGTGCGGCCGAGGCGAACGACGCGGCGTCGTGCGGGCCGCTCGTGTTTGCGTCCGGCGTGGCGGAATTCGGGTTTTTTCTCGGCGAAAGTGATGCGCGCTGCATCGCTTTCCTGCAGCAGGCATTCCGGTCGCGCCATGGGCGCTTCTCGTGGCGCCGGCATCGCGTCGCGGTCGCTGAAGACGGCACCGTGCTCGCCGTGATGGCGATTCACGACGGGCAACGGACGATGTTCGACGACGTGCATGTCGTGTGGGCACTGGCGCGCTTCTTCGGCGTGCGCCGCACGATGGGGCAGTTGTTGCGCGGGCTGATTCTCGAAACGGAAATTCCGGCGCCGAAGCGGTCGCAGATTCTCGTCGCGCATTGCGCAACCGACGAGCGACAGCGCGGCACGGGGATCTTCAGTGCGTTGTTCCGCGACGCGCTGGACGCGGGGGCATTGCCGGCCGACGGCAGCGGCGATGTCGTCCTCGACGTGCTGTCCCGCAACGTGCGGGCCCGCGCGCTGTACGAACGGCTCGGGTTCACCGCACTGCCGCGGCCGCGCGACCGTTCGCGCCGGCTGCCCGCCGGACTTGATTCGGTTCGGATGCGGTTTTCGCGCCGCGCCTGACGGCGCGTATGGCAGCCTGCCGCGCTATTTCCGCCGCGGACTGAACGGCCGCTGCTGCACATCAGCACCCTGCGCGACGATCGCCATGCTCTCCGGCACTTCCTCCCACGCGCCGCGCAGGTCGACGAGCGGCTCGGACACGACCATGAACGCGTCGTCGCCGGCTTCGGCGATGCGCGGGTTGTGCGGATACAGCTCATGAAGGTGCTTGAACGACGTGCTGTGGAACAGCGAACGCGACTGCCGTTCGCTCGAATAACGCACCGCGATGATCCGCTCGCCGTCGGTCGCGCAGATCGTCATGTTGAGCGGTTCGGCCACGCGGTGCCGCGCGGCCGTTTCCTCGACCATGCCGACCATCCGCTCGAGCGCGGGCAGCGGCATCTGCTCGAGGCCGTAGGTCAGCGCGAGGCGGAACATCAGTTCGGAGTCGGTCGAGCCTTCGAGCGTCGGGAACAGCGCGGGATCGACCTTCATCGTCAGGTCGCGGCGCAGCTTGTGGAAGTCGCGGATCAGCCCGTTGTGCGCGAACAGCCAGCGGCCGTGGCGGAACGGGTGGCAATTGGTTTCCTGTACCGGCGTGTCCGTAGCCGCGCGGATATGCGCGATGAACATCCGCGAGCGGATCGCGCGTGCGGCTTCGCGCAGGTTGCGGTCGTTCCAAGCGGGATGCACGGAGCGGTAGCGGAACGGGAGTTCGTCGGGGCGCCCGTACCAGCCGATGCCGAAGCCGTCGCCGTTGGTGGTCGTCGCCCCCAGCTCCGAATGCAGGCTCTGGTCGATCAGCGAATGCTTCGCGCGGAACAGCACGGTTTCCAGATGGATCGGATTACCCGTATAGGCGAGCCAGCGGCACATGAAGCGCTCCTTCACGATGGATCGTTCGCGCATGGTAGCCGACTTCGCGGCGCATCCTCGCCCGCGGGCGCCCGGCCCGCCATTCGGGCGGGTACGCTGGCCAATCGTCATACATCATTTGCCCGGATGCGCGGTGCGCAACCGGGCAGACATGCAGACATGCAGCCGGGCGCCGTCACGCGACGGCAGCGCCGCGGCCGTCAGGTTCAGTCGCCGAGCGCGTCCATCACGCGCGCCGAATAGACGAGCGCCGCACCCGCGTTCAGCGCAATCGCGACGCCGAGCGCTTCCGCCACTTCCTCCTTCGTCGCGCCATGCTTGGTCGCTTCGGCGGTGTGCACGGCGATACAACCGTCGCAGCGTGTCGTGACCGCCACCGCGAGCGCGATCAGCTCGCGCGTTTTTGCGTCGAGATGGCCTGTCTTGGCGCCGGCGCCGGCCAGCGCCTGGTAGCCGGCCAGCGTGTCCGGCGACAGCTTGGCGATGTCGCCGATGCGCGTCGAGAGTTCCTTCCGGTATTCGTTCCAGTTCAGCATGATGCGTCCTTTTCGAGAAGAGGTGAGGAAGGCGGCGGCCGCCGCGATCTCGGGCGATGCAGGGTTATTCTGATCGTTCGCGCTGAGGGTTTCGATACGCTAGAGTGTCAATTTTTAGCGCAATCGTCTCATGGATGCCCTGAGTCAACTGCTGTCGCTGGGCCGCAGCCATGTCGAGCTCGACGTGCGCTGCCTGCTCGGCGGGCCGTTCGCGATGCCGCACGACCCGCTGCCGTCGGGCGAGGCGGCGTTTCACCTGGTGCTGGCGGGAACGTGCCGGCTGCGTACCGCGGAAGGGCGCACGCTGCAGCTCGCCGACGGCGATTTCGTGCTGCTGCCCGCGGGCGGCGCGCACGAGCTGCTCGACGCTGGTGCGGGCCGGTCGAGGCCGGTTGCGGCGCTGCGCGAACACGGTGCCGGCGGCGGCGCGGTGCTGCCGGTCAAGACGAATCTCGATCCGGCCGAACCGGGCGGCGCAAGCGTGGATCTGCTCTGCGGACGGTTCGTCTATGCGCGCGGCGCGGGCGAACTGCTGATGCGTACGCTGCCGCACGTGCTGCATGTCGGGCTGCGCGAGGCATCGGGGTTCGCACCGCTGCAACTGCTGACGAGCGTGCTGCGCACCGAGGCGTCGAATGGGCAGCCGGGCGCCGGCGCGATCGTGAACGCGCTCGGGCAGGCGCTGCTCGCGTATGCGTTGCGCGCATACGGTCGTGGCGCGCGCGTGCCGTCCGGCTGGCTTGTGCTCGCTGCCGATGCGCGGCTCGGCCCGTCGGTACAGGCCGTCCTGCAGGCGCCGGAGAAGCCGTGGACGGTCGAGTCGCTCGGCGACACATCCGCGATGTCGCGTGCGACGTACGCCCGGCATTTCCGCGAGCGGGCCGGAATGAGTGTCGGCGCGTTCGTCGCGCAGATCCGGATGATGCATGCGTGCGCGCTGCTGCAGGACACGCAGCGCGGGCAGGCGGAGATCGGGCAGGCGGTCGGTTACCAGTCGGAAGCCGCGTTCGGCAAGGCGTTTCGCGCGGTGCTCGGCACGACGCCGGGGCGCTGGCGACGCGCGCGGCGCGAATCGTAAGACTGCAAGCAAGCCGTCTTGCCGCGTGCCAAAGCTGCTACCATGCGCGAAACGCAGTTCAACGAAAACGATTTCGAACAAGAAGAAAGAGAGGGCAAAGCAATGAACCAGACCACCATCCAGCAACCGTCGTTCGCGTTCGTGGCCGCGTCGTGGGCCGCGCTGCTCGCCGGTTTCGCGGCATTCCTGATCGGTCTCTGGAACGCCGGCATGCAGCTCAACGAGAAGGGCTACTACTTCACCGTGCTGGTGTTCGGCCTCTACGCGGCGATCTCGCTGCAGAAGAGCGTGCGCGACCGCGCGGAAGGCATTCCCGTCACCGGCATCTACTACGGCCTCAGCTGGATCGCGCTGCTGCTGTCGATCGCGCTGCTGATCGTCGGCCTCTTCAATGCGACGCTGCAACTGAGCGAGAAAGGCTTCTACGCGATGTCGTTCGTGCTCGCGCTGTTCGGCTCGGTGGCCGTGCAGAAGAACACGCGCGACCTGCAGAACGCGAAGCCGCGCTATACCGACGCCGAATCGGCGCCGTCCGTCCAGGAGTGACCACACGCGAAGCGGGCGCCTTCCGGGCCGCCCGTTTTGCGACGACGGTCGCGGGCGACCCGCATCCGCCAATGCGCGCGGGCTCGCCGCCCATTCGTTTCATCCATGCCGTCGCGCATGACGATGGAGACATTCAGGATGCCGGACATCACGGAAACCTCGCCGCGCACGCGCACGGCGGCTCACGCCGTGGCGGCGAGGGCCGCGCTCGTGCTGGAAACGAACAACCTGCGCGGCGGTGCCGGCCTCGCGCAGGCCGTCGATAGCCTGAAGCGCCTCGTTTCGGCGCTGTCGAAGCAGACCGTGCCGCCCGCGGCACTCGCGCAATGGATCATCACGCACGACGGGCTGCCGGCCGATGCGTGCGCGGAGATCGTCGCGCTGGCCGGCTGCCCGATCGACTTCGTCGAGATCGGTGCGAGCACCGGCTACTACGATGCGAAGAACGACGGGTTCGATCGCGTCGACGCGGATCGCTGCGACATCGTCGTGTTCGGCGACGCCGATTGCCGCCCGGCCGACGACTGGCTCGAGCACCTGCTCGCGCCGTTTGCACGCGAAGCCGGGGATGCACCCGTCGCGGTGGCGGGGCGCACCAGCTATGCGCCGAACGTGCTTGGCATCGCGCTGACGTCGATCGATTTCATGTATTTCCCGAGCCCGCTGCGCGCCGGCGCGACGCGCAACTTCTACGCGAACAACGTCGCGTTCCGGCGCGACGTGTTCGCGCAATTTCGCTACGAGCCGCTCGACGGCGTCTATCGCGCGCATTGCCAGGTGATGGGGCTGCGGATGCAGGCGGCCGGCGTGGCCGTCGAATTCGCGCCGGCCGCGCATACCGAGCATCGGCTGCCGGACACGCATCGCGAATCGCTGAAGCTGCGCTGGATGCGCGGCGAGGACAGCGTCGGGCTGACGCCGTATCTCGTGAACGCGTACCTGCCGCGCGGATGGCAGTGGCTCGGACGCAGCGGCCCGCTCGGCCCGTTCTGTGTGATGGCGATGCGGCTCGGCTACAGCCTGCGCGCGCTTGATCGCCAGCAGTTGCCGCGGCTCGGCGCCCTTCGTTATCTCGCGGCCGTCGGCGTCACGATCGCGGCGTCCGCCGTCGATACGCTCGGTGCGCTCGCGCGCGGTTTCGGTCTCGTCGGGCGCGCATCGGCCCGGCGCGATCTCGACGCGCTGTCCTATCACCGTCATTGAACCGGCGCCGCGCATCGCGCGCGGCCACGACACGCCGCACCCTGCCTTCATTCCGACCACGACCATGCCTTCTCTTGCCACCCGTGTTGCCTGCGTCGCCCTGTTTGCCGCCAGCGCCGGCGCCCATGCCGCGCCGGTCGATCACGTGGGGCGCGGGATCTACCACTTCGCGTCGCAAAGCGGTTGCCCGTTCGCGAACGCGGCCGCCGCCGACTGCAATCGCGTCGCGCTCGATGCGCCCGACGTTCACGCGAGCATCGATACCGATGCGCACGCGATCGTCTTCTCGAGCGATGCGACGCGCCGCACGAAGGATGTGCTCGGCGACGTGCTGCTTCAGGGCACGGGCGTCGACCGCGACGGCCGGCGCGTGCCGTTGAGCGTGCACCTGCTGCTGCGTCGCGACGGCGCGAAATGGGACCGTGACGTGTACGTTCATGCTCCCGTGCACGGCACGTTCACCGATGTCCGGATCGATCCGTATCGCGTGCGCGTGAAGGAGGGCGATGGCGAGCACGACGTGCTCACGCCGGATGAAATGCTGGCGCTGTTCGCGCATCCGTCGCTGGCGTCGCGGCTCGCGCGGCATCTCGTGAAGGTGAGCGCGACCGATCCGAAGCAGCCGTCCGCGGACGACATCACGATCGCACTCGGCGTCGGCGGCCTGACGAAGTCGGTCGCGCGCGCGAGCTTCACGTCGAGCGCGCCGCACGATGCGGACGTCGATCGCGCACTGGCATCGGGCACGTGGTCGATCCGTTTCGACGCACTGAGCAATCACATTCCGGTGTGGGTCGCGCAGCGCGAGCTTTTCTTGTTCGGTCTCGACGGCAGTGCGCTGCTGAAAGACGTGCGCGAGCGCGGTTTCCGCAAGAGCGACCGGATCGAATTCGGCGCGCGCGACGGCAACGGTTATCTGCGCGTGAACGGCCGCGAGGAGGCATTCGCGGGGGCGACCGCGTCCGCGCATGCGTTCATGCAGGAAAGCTTCATCGGCCTGATCCTCGGATGGCGTCGCGATCCGGCTGCCGCCGCGGCATCCGCGACGAAATCCGCGTCCGCACGGGGCGTGCCGGCATGACCGCAGCAGGCGAGCTGCCCGCGTCGTCGCCGGCGTCGCCCGATGGGCGCTTCGACTGTCTCGATGCGCCCGCGCCGCGCGGTGCGGCGCGGGTGCGCGCATACCTCGTCGATCGCATCAAGCGGGCGGCGATCCGGCAGCTTCATCGCAGCACGCATGGCGAGCGCTGGGTGCTGCGCATGTACCTGATCGGCGAGGAAGCGACCGAGTGCGCGTTGCACGAGGACTGGACCGGCCAGCCGCCGGACTGGCTCGCGCCGCGGATCGAGCAGCATCTCGCGGACGAGCGTCGCCACGCGGCCGCGTTCGCCGATGCGCTGCGCGCACGCGGCCTCGCGCCGTCGACCGCCCCGCACGAGCCGGACTGGCTGAGCCGGCACAAGATCATGCGGTGGCGCCGGCTCGCGCAGCGCCATGCGCCGCATTTCGCGCAAGGCGTGCTCGTGCCGGCCTATGCGACGGGGCTGTGCGCGGAACAGATGGCGATGCGCGTGCTCGCGCGCCACTGCGCGACGATCGGCGTTGCCCATCCGCTGTATCCGCTGCTCTCGCGCGTGCTCGCGGACGAGACGCGGCACGTCCGGCTCTGCGCGGACACGCTGCGCCGTCTCGTCGCGCCGTCCGAGGTTGCGCGGCTCGCCGCGTTGCTGGACGAGATCCGCGCGATCGAAGCCGGTTTCGGCGTGACGGGTGCGCTGGCGATGTATGCGGCCGGCTGGCTCCAGTCGCTTCGTCCGCGCGCATGATGCCGCGGATCGTCTATCTCGCGACGGCCGACGCGCGCGGCCACCTGATGCGCGCACAACTGCTCGTGCATGCGTTGCGCGCGGCCGGCGCACAGGTCGACGTGCTGACGACGTCCGATGCGGGGCAGGCGTTCCTGGCCGCGTTCGACATCGACGCAGCCGTGCTGTCCCGTCACTACGCGGTGCAGTTCGACGAGCGGCAGAACATGCTGCGCGATGCGACCGATCGTAATGTCGCGCATTACGTGTTCCGGCCGACGCGCATGCTGCGCGACATCGCGCGGCTGCGTGCGATCGGCCGCGATGCCGATCTCGTGATCAACGACTCGTTTCATCCGGCGCTGCTGTTCATGGGCGCGATGCCGGGTTGGCGGCGCCGCGTCGTTCACGTGTACGGCGGCAGCCTGCGCCGCGCGTTGACCGCGAATTTCGATGCGCGGCTGCCGCGTGTGCTGGCGCGCGCTTTCGCACGGATCGTCGACTGGCAGATCGATTCGGCGCGGTGCTGCATCGAACACGATTTTGCATACGATGCCGTCGACGAAGTCCGGCGGGCCCACGCGCATTGCCGGCTGCCGACTCCGGTGCCGATCGTCGCCGAACGGCCGGCCTCGGAGCCGGCTGCCGCAGCCGTCTATCTGAATCCGCACTTCCGCGATATCGCGCTCGCCGATGCGTTGTCGGCCGGCATGCGGGACGCGGGACTCGCTACACACCGTGTGGGCGAGGGCTATGCGGGGCGCGACGGCTGGACCGGCGTCGATGCCGACTGGGTGACGCGGGCCGCCCACGCACCGCTGATCGTGTCGGCACCCGGCATGGCCGCGCTGTCGATCGCACGCGTGTATCGCCGCCCGATCCTGCTCGTGCAGTCCGACCAGCCCGAGCAGGCGAGCAACGCTGCGCGCGCTGCACAGCTGCAGCTCGTGCACCGCGTTGTCACATGGCGCGGCGATGCGGCCGCGTTCCGGCGGGAAGTCGGGCAGGCCGCGGCCGAGCTGATGTGCGATCCCGGTACGCAGGCAGGAACGATCGCCGGCCGCGAACATGCGCGTGCGCGCGTGGACGCATGGACGTCGCGCCTCCTGGCGCTGCGTCCGTGTGCGCAGGTGGCCGATTCCGATACGCGATGCGAGGCGCCGGCGCCACGATGAATTCGCTGTCGTTTCGTGACGATCGCCGGCCCGATATCCGGCAGATGCTGGCCGCGACGTTCGGCATGGCGGCCGGTCTCGCGATCTTCTTCCTGCTGGAGCGCGGCGTCACGCCGCGCCATGTGTTCGCCACGGCAATCGATGCGCGGATTCCGTTCATCGCGTGGTCGTGGTTCGTCTATGTCGGCTTCTTTCCGTTCGTGATTGCGCTTGCCGGGTATGCCCGGCCGCTCGCGTTCGCCGCGTTCAAGGAAGCGGTGCTGATCGCGTTCGTGCTCGGTGTCGTGTGTTTTCTGCTGTTTCCGGAAGCCGTGCCGAGACCCGACGTCGCGGAGATCGGCAACGCGTTCGTACGCCACCGCCTCGCGCGCATGTGGCAGCTCGATCTCGCGGCCAACGGCTTTCCGAGCCTGCACGTCGCGGTGACGTGTCTGGCCTGCCGGATGCTGGCGGACCGGCGGCGGCTCGCGACCGTGACGGTCGGCCTGCTGATCTGCACGTCGACGCTGACGCTCAAGCAGCATACGGTCGCCGATGTACTGGGCGGCGTGGCGCTCGCGATGGCCAGTGCGCTGTGGGTCGAGCGGCGTTCGCTGCGCAGGAGGCTCGCTTGATGGATACCCGCGTTCACCCGGCCGGGCCGAATGCCGAGCTTGCGCGGTTCGTGCCCGACCCCGCGTTGTTTCGCGTGAGCGCGGCGCGTGTCGGTGCGGCGCTGGCGGGCGACTGGCTGATGATTGCCGCGGCGTTCGCCGTTGCGATCGCGTTTGCGCGTCCGCTCGTGTACGCGTTGGCCGCGGTCGTGATCGCGCGCAGCCAGCTGGCGCTCGCGGTCATGATGCACGAAGGCGCGCACGGGTTGCTGGCGCGGAACCGGCGCGTCAACGACGCGCTGGGCCAGCTGTTCGCGGCCGGCCCGCTGTGGCTGTCGCTGCGTACGTATCGTGCAGGCCATCTGAAGCACCATCGCGCGCCGATGCAGCCGGACGATCCCGTCGCGCTGCTGTTCGGCGTGCACGACTATCCGGTGACGCGCAGGCGCCTGATCGGCCGCCTGTTCGCGTACGCGTGCGGGATGGGCTACGTGACGAGTGTCGTGAAGCTCGCCCGCGGCGAGTTCGCCCATGCGTTGCCGAAGGTCGGGAAGTCGCGCGCGTATGCCGCGTGGGAGGTCGTGTCGATGCTCGCAGCCAACGGTGTGCTGTTCGGTGCGCTCGCGTGGGCCGGACATCCGCTGCTGTACGTCACGTTGTGGATCGTGCCGTCCGTCACGCTGCTGCCGCTCGCCGGGCAGGTGCGCGCGATCTTCGAGCACGCGGGGCTGCCGGCAGGTGCCGACCAGAGCCGCAACGCGCGCACGATCGCCCGGCGTTCGTGGCAGACGTTCCTGTTCGGCCCGCACGCGATTCATTTTCACATCGAGCATCACCTGTTCACGCGGATGCCGTTCCATCACCTGCCGGCCGTGCATCGGCAACTCGTGCAGCGGCAGTTGCTGCCTGACGGCAATCTGTACGCGGGATATGGCGAGGTGCTGCGCGACGTCAGCGTGCGTTGACGCGTGGACGGGGCGGGAATCATGAGTGGATCGATACCGGGAACATGATGGTCGACAAGCCTGCGAGGTTCAATTGCGTGGCGCTGGCGATCGGCACGATCCTGGCGGTGTGGGGTGCGGAAACGATCGACGAACGGGGCTCGCGTTTATCGGATCGTCCGTTGCCGTGCAGGGGACGGTCGTCCGGTTGACGCACGGCGCGCATCACCCGTTGATCGAGTTCGTGACGAAACGCGGCGAACGCGTATCGTTTCCGGGGAGCTTCGTGACGGTGGAGTTCAGCGACACGATGCCGGTGCGCTACGACCCGGCCAGGCCGCAAGCCAGCGCAACAGTCGACACGTTCACGAACATGTGGCTCGAGTCGATCATCTCGATCGCGTTCACGATGGCGTTTCTTTGCGCCGGCTTGAAGGGAAAGTCGCTTCTGCCGAAGCGCCGTGTCGATAGCAGGCATCGCGGGGATGCCCGCTATCGACACGGATGCGACAGACGCAAAAAAGCCTCCGCTTGGGAGGCTTTATTTGCACTATCAAAGATAGTTGGTAGGGTGGGAGGGACTCGAACCCTCGACTCTCTGATTAAAAGTCAGATACTCTAACCAACTGAGTTACCACCCCACGTTCTTGAAACCTGTTGGTTCGTTGCTTGAACAACTTGGGCAACGACCCAAAGAGCAAAAGATTATAGCGACGGAGTGTCAGGCTGTCAACAACCCGCCGCGATAATTATTTGATCGTTTCAAGCTTGCCTTGCGCCGTCTGTGCAGCATTCGACCCGGCGTACTGCGAAACGACCTGCTCGAACGTCTTCTTCGCGGCCGCCTTCTGGCCTTGCTCGAGCTGGTTCGTGCCGATCGCCACGAGGGCATCGGCCGCGCGCGGGTGCTGCGGGAACTTGCTGACGATCCCTTGCCACGTCGCAGTCGAACCGCGGTAGTCGCGCAGTGCGTATTGCGCATTGCCGTACCAGTACTGCGCGGTCGGCTGGTAGGGGCTTTGCGGATACTTCGCGATGAACGCGCGGAACGAAGCCGCGGCCGCCTTGAAGTTGCCGTTGCGGAACTGCTGTTGCGCCGCATTGAGCGCATCCGTTTCACCCGGCTGCACGGTGCCTTCGACACCATCGATCGTCGCCTGCTGCGGCTCGAACTTCTTGAGCCGCGTGTCGAGATCCTGGTAGTACTCCTTCTGCTGCCGTTCGAGCGTCGTCAGCCGGTTCGTCAGATCCTCGTTCTCGCCGCGCAGCGTCGCGACCTGCTGGTTCAGCTGGTCGAGACGGCCGGATTGATCGAGGATCGTACGCTGGGCGGCCGACAACTGGCTGGCCAGGTTGTCGGTCTTGGTGCGCAGATCGAGCACGGCGCGGCGCGCTTCGTTGTCGTCGAACACGCCGGCGTGCGCCGGCGCGACCGACCACGCCGCGCCCGCGACGCAGAATGCTGCGGCGACGCGCAGCAGGGATACACGGTGCGTCATACGGCGATTCTTCCGTTACTTACTGTTGGTAGACGAGGTCGGCGCGACGGTTCTGCGCCCACGATGCTTCGTCGTGACCCGTTGCCTGCGGCTTTTCCTTGCCGAGGCTCACGGCTTCCATCTGCGAATCGTTCACGCCGAGCAGTGCCATCGCACGGCGGACGGCTTCCGCACGCTTCTGGCCCAGCGCGAGGTTGTACTCGCTCGTGCCGCGTTCGTCGGTGTTGCCCTGGATCAGCACGTGGCGCTGCGGGTGGCTCTTCAGGTACTGGGCGTGCTGCTGCATCAGCGACTGGTAGTCGTCCTTCACCGAATAGCTGTCGAAGTCGAAGTAGATGCTGCGCTTCGCGAGCGGGCTGTTCGGGTCGTTCAGCGGATCAACGTTCACTTGCGCGACGTTGTCGGCGCTCGGCTGCGTGCTGACCGCACCCGCGTTGTTGGCCTTGTCGTCGAGCTTCACGCCCGACTTGCACGCTGCGAGCGCGCTGATCATCATCACGGCCAGGGCCAGACGAGCTTTATTCGACATCATGGTTACTCTCCTTGTGGTCATTGCATGAAGGGCCCCCACGACGGCTCACGTACGGAGCCGCCCTGGACGGACAGGATTTGCGGCGGCGCGCTGCCGTCGGAGGGCACTGCTGCCAGAACATTGCGACCACCCGACTGGGTAGCGTACAGAAGGTACTGGCCGTTTGCCGCGAAGCTCGGCGATTCGTCGCGATTCGTATTCGTGATGGCGTTCGCCGCGCCCGATTGCAGATCCTGAACGTACAGCTTGAAGCCCCCGCCCGTGCGGGAGATGTAAGCGAGCAGCTTGCCGTCCGGGCTGATACGCGGACTCGTGTTGTAGCTGCCGGTGAAGGTCACGCGCTGCGCGGCGCCGGCGCTTTCGCCCTGTGCGGGCATCCGGTAGATCTGCGGCGCACCGCCGCGATCGCTCGTGAAGTAGATCCAGCGGCCGTCCGGCGAGTAGAACGGCTCGGTGTCGATCGAGCTGCTCTGCGTGAGGCGGCGCAGGCCGCCGCCCGTCGAATTGACCGAATAGATTTGCGTATTGCCCGTCAGCGACAGCGCGACGGCCAGCGTGTTGCTGTCCGGCGACCATGCCGGTGCGCTGTTGTTGCCCTTCTGGTCGGAGACGATGTAGCGGCGGCCGGTCGGCAGGTCGTGGATGTAGACGATCGGCTTCTTGCGCTCGAACGACACGTACGCGACCTTCGTGCCGCTCGGCGACCACGACGGCGAGATGATCGGCTCAGTGCTCGACAGCGCGATGCGCGCGTTCTGGCCGTCCGAATCCGAGATCTGCAACTGGTAGCGGTTACCGGTCTTGATCACGTACGACAGGCGCGTGGCGAACACGCCGCGCACGCCGAGCAGCTTCTGGTAGATGTAGTCGGCGATCTTGTGGCCGGCCGTGCGCAGCGTGGTGTCGGTGGCCGTCAGCGACAGGCCGCCGAGGCTTTGCTGCTTCACGGTGTCGTACAGGATGAAGTTGACCTTGTACTGGCCGTTCGCTTCGCGGTTCACGCTGCCGGCGACGAACGCATTGGCGCCCTTCGCCTTCCATGCGCCGAGATCGACCGATGCGGTCTCCGGCACGGGCGTGCTGCCTGCGTCGATGTTGGTGAATTTGCCGCTGCGGGCGAGGTCGGCGCGGACGATCGACGTGACCTGCTGCGGCAGGTTCGCCTCGTTCGCGAAATTCGCGGTGGCGATGGGGAACTGGGTCGACCCGACACCGGTGATCAGCACGTTGACCTGGGCGTTAGCGGCGCTGCCCGCCGTAATCAGACACGAGGCCACGAGTGCCCTGAAACCTAGCTTTGTCATCAAACTCATGCTTCTTGCTTCCCGTATGGCTTGGATCGCTGCGCAACGGCAGAGACAGTAAAAATACCCGATTCGTTCCCGTCCGACAGCGACGCCCGGAGTGTAAGCGCATTTCGTTTCACTCCGCCGCCTTGAAGGTAATCGTAATGTCCGACGGGGTACGACCGTTAGAATCGGGCGGCAACGGGACCGATGCGTGGATCGCATTGACCACGGCTTGATCCCACCCCGAATTCCCGCTGGAGCGGGAGACCGATGCGCTCAATACGTCACCGGACGGCGTGCACCGAATCTTGACGACGGTGGTCAGGCCTGCCCGCTCGCCGCCCCAAACGATGTTCGGCTTGACGCGGCGGCGCACCTTGTCGGCATAGCCGGGCGTCGCGGCATTGCCGCCGGAGCCCGTGCCGGTGCCGCTTTTCGCGAGGCCTTCGCCGCCGCCTTCACCGGCGCCGGACAGGCCCTGCATCTGCGCGAGGCGCGCGCTGCGCTCGCGGTCGAGTTTCGCGTTCGCCGCCGCATTGGCCTTCGCGCGTGCCGTGGCTTCGGCCTTCGCCTTGGCCTGGGCTTCCGCCTTTGCCTTCGCGGCCGCGTCGGCCTTCGCCTTCGCCGCCTGCTGCGCTTCGAGCTGCGCCTGCTTCTGCTGCTGGAGTTTCTGCTGTTCGAGCTTCTGCTGCTCGAGCTTCTGCTGCTCGGCGAGCTGCTGTTGCTTGAGCTTGTCGGCCTGTTTCTGCCGGTCGCGTTCCGCGGCCTTTTGCGCGGCGAGTGCGGCTGCCTGCTGCGCGGCAAGCTGCGCGCGCCGGGCTTCCTCTTCCTGTTGCGCCTTCAACTGCTGTGCGCGGCGCTGCTGCTCGAGCAGCGCTTCACGCGCGGCCGCTTCCTGCTGCCGCTTCTTCTGCTGCAGCGCGATGTCGGCCTGCTCGTCGCGCACGGGGGGAGCGGGCGGCGCGACCTTCACGGGCGGCGCGGGCGTGACGACGGGCCGCGGCGCGGGCACGTCGGGTACCTCGGTCCACAGCTCGGCTTCGGCGCCGGCCGGCGTGCTGTTCTGCCACTGCACGCCGTGATAGAGGAACAGCGCGAGCAGCACGTGCATCAGCGCGGCGAGCGCGAATGCGCGCCAGGTACCGCGCTCGCGGGGAGGCTGAGGCGGGTAGGCGGAGCTGCGCGTGGATTGCTGCCGGTTCATTGCGATTTGACGAGGAGGCCGACGCGCTTGACGCCGCGCGCCTTCAGATCGGACATCACGGTCATGACTGCATCGTACTGCACGGTCTTGTCGGCCGCGATCACGACCGGCTGGTCGGGATGATCGGCCTGCCGGGCCACGATGAAGCTGTCGAGCTCGGCCTTCGTCATCGTGTCTTCCTGGGTCGCGCCCGAGTCGCCCTTGTACTTGACGCTCATCGTGCGATCGGCCTTGATGTTGACGACGACGGGCGGCGTCTGCTCCTGCGGCGCGGCGTTGCCGACGGTCGGCAGGTTGATGATCGACGGGGCGACGAGCGGTGCGGTGACCATGAAGATCACGAGCAGCACCAGCATCACGTCGATGTACGGCACGACGTTGATGTCGGCCATTGCGCGGCGCGAGCGGCCGCCGCGCATGCTGGATCGGATGGGGCTTCCTGCCATGGCGCGCTCCTTACTGGGCCTGACGCTGCAGGATGTTCGAGAACTCTTCGATGAAGGTCTCGAAGCGGATCGCGAGGCGGTCGATATCGTGCGCGTAGCGGTTGTACGCGACCACGGCCGGAATCGCGGCGAACAGGCCGATCGCGGTGGCGACGAGCGCCTCGGCGATGCCTGGCGCGACGTTCGCGAGCGTGGCCTGCTGCACGTTCGCGAGGCCGCGGAACGAATTCATGATCCCCCAGACCGTGCCGAACAGGCCGATGTACGGGCTGACCGAGCCGACCGACGCGAGGAACGCGAGGTTCGCTTCGAGCACGTCCATTTCACGCTGGAACGACGCGCGCATCGCGCGGCGTGCGCCGTCGAGCACGAGGCCCGGATCGCTGATGCGCTTTTCCTTCGCCTTCAGGAACTCGCGCATGCCCGATTCGAAGATCCGCTCGAGCGCGCCGATCGTGTGGCGGTTGTTGGCTGCGCTCTGGTACAGCGCCTGCAGGTCGCCGCCCGACCAGAAGTCCTTCTCGAAGCGTTCGGTCTGCGCGCGTGCGCGGCGGATCGCGAACCACTTGCGGAAGATGAAGGTCCACGACATCAGCGACAGCAGCAGCAGCAGCCCCATCACGGCCTGGGCCAGCACGCTCGCATTGAGGACGAGGGAAATGATCGACAGGTCTTGAGAAGTGTTCATAGAGGTTTGAGTAACGTCCCTTCGGGGCGCCCGGTATGCGTGCGGCGCGGCGCGCCGGCCATGCCTGGCGCCGAACCTTGCTTAGTATCGAATCAGAAAGGCAAGTTCATAGGCTGTGTCTAAACGGCGCTCATGCGAGCTTCGTTGACAGTGCAGTCTGTCCGTCGTCGATGACGGGCCCGCGTTCTAGCGCGTCGAGCACGGCCGGCGGGATCGCCGCGGGCCGGATGCCGGTACGGTCGACGCAACCGAGGCGGATGTGCCCGGCCACGAGCAGCGTGTCTCCACACCAGGCTTCCTGCGTGAACTCCACCGATGCGCGGCCGATGCGTCCGGGCCGGCTCGTGATCGCCAGGGTGTCGTCGAGTCGCGCCGGTGCGCGGTAGTCGAGCGACGTGCTGCGGACGACGAAGATCGCACCGGTCTCGTCGGCGAGCCGACGCTGGTCGATGCCGCAGGCGCGCAGCCACTCGGTGCGAGCGCGTTCGAAGAACTTCAGGTAGTTGGCATAGAAGACGATGCCGCCTGCGTCGGTATCCTCGTAGTACACGCGCACCGGCCAGATGAAGCCGGAGGGCGCTTCCGGGGAGCGGGTAGGCTGGGTCATGGCGCGCATTCTACCGGAAGGCAGGAGCCTGATTCGTAACCGATTCGTAACGGAATGTAGTATGCGGTAGCACACTGCGGGCCGGCCCGAAGGGGCCGGCCAGCGGGGCTTCAGCCGCGGTGGACGGTCGGGCCGCCGGGTGCTTGCGCGATCGGCATCAGCTCGATCGTGTTGACGTTGACATGCGCCGGGCGCGTCGCGATCCAGTAGATCGTGTCGGCGATGTCCTCGGGCATGAGCGGCTGGACGTTGTTGTAGACGTTCGCCGCTTTTTCGTTGTCGCCGCGATAACGAACGTTCGAGAATTCGGTGCCGCCGCACAGGCCGGGCTCGACGTCGGTGACGCGCAACGGCGTGCCGAGCAGGTCGGCGCGCAGGTTCAGGCTGAATTGTCTGACGAAAGCCTTGGTCGCCCCGTAGACGTTTCCGCCGGCATAAGGGTACGAACCCGCGACCGAGCCAAGATTGAAGATATGGCCGCGGCCGCGCTCGATCATGCCGGGCAGCAGCGCGTGCGTGACCGTGACGAGGCCCGTGCAGTTCGTGTCGATCATCGTGTGCCATTCGTCGAGGCTGGCCTTTTGGGCCGGCTCGACGCCGAGCGCGAGGCCGGCGTTGTTGACGAGCACGTCGATCGCCGCGAATTCGGCGGGAAGGGCGGCCGGCACGGCCTCGACGGCCGCGCGATCGCGTACGTCGAGCTCGAGCGGCAGAAGGGAATCGCCGAGTTCGGCGGCGAGCGCATCGAGACGATCCTTGCGACGCGCGGTCGCGACGACGCGGTGGCCTCCGTTGACAAAGGCACGGGCGATGGCGGCGCCGAAGCCGGCGGACGCGCCTGTGACGAACACGATCATTGCTGCTCCTGGTCGAAGACAAAATAGCGGGTGATATCCCGCAAGCCTACTGAGAATGCCGCACCGCGGCAAGGCGGCAAAGCGTTCCGGCACGGGCGCGTAGAGTCTGGCCCCAATTGCTCCGGGCGCACCGCCGTGCGGTTGCCTATTCATGACGCATCCAATACACTAACGCGCTCATCACCCCTGCGTGACTGGCGATAGAACCCTTCGGGTTCAAGGTGGAGCATCCCACCGTGAAGCGCGGGGCGCCGTTTTTGCCGTTCGCCTGGGCAGCCGTTGTGCGCCGTCGCGTGCATCGCCGGTGGCTGTCCTGCCTCGCGTCATACGGATTCCTCCGCCACGTCGAGCTGGTCCCGCCAGCAGCGCACCGTACTCGGCCACTTCGGTCAACCTGTACACACTTAACGGAAACCGTATGTTTGACAGAGCCCAAAGCACCATCGCGAACGTCGATCCCGAAATCTTTGCTGCGATCGAGCAGGAAAACCGCCGCCAGGAAGATCACATCGAGCTGATCGCGTCGGAAAACTACACGAGCCCGGCGGTGATGGCCGCGCAGGGTTCGCAGCTCACGAACAAGTACGCGGAAGGCTATCCGGGCAAGCGCTACTACGGCGGCTGCGAATACGTGGACGTGGTCGAGCAGCTGGCGATCGATCGCGTGAAGCAGCTGTTCGGCGCGGAAGCGGCGAACGTGCAGCCGAACTCGGGTTCGCAGGCGAACCAGGGCGTGTTCTTCGCGATGCTCAAGCCGGGCGACACGATCATGGGCATGAGCCTCGCGCACGGCGGCCACCTGACGCACGGTTCGCCGGTGAACATGTCGGGCAAGTGGTTCAACGTGGTGAGCTACGGCCTGAACGAGAACGAAGACATCGACTACGAAGCGGCCGAGAAGCTTGCGCAGGAACACAAGCCGAAGCTGATCGTCGCGGGCGCGTCGGCGTTCTCGCTGAAGATCGATTTCGAGCGTCTGGCGAAGATCGCGAAGTCGGTCGGTGCGTACCTGATGGTCGACATGGCGCACTACGCCGGCCTGATCGCGGCAGGCGTGTACCCGAACCCGGTGCCGCACGCGGACTTCGTGACGACGACGACGCACAAGAGCCTGCGCGGCCCGCGCGGCGGCGTGATCCTGATGAAGGCGGAGTACGAGAAGCCGATCAATTCGGCGATCTTCCCGGGGATCCAGGGCGGCCCGCTGATGCACGTGATCGCGGGCAAGGCGGTGGCGTTCAAGGAAGCCCTGTCGCCGGAATTCAAGGCGTACCAGGAGAAGGTGGTCGAGAACGCACGCGTGCTGGCTGAAACGCTGGTGAAGCGCGGCCTTCGCATCGTGTCGGGCCGCACGGAAAGCCACGTGATGCTGGTCGACTTGCGCGCGAAGAACATCACGGGCAAGGCAGCGGAAGCCGCGCTCGGCGCCGCGCACATCACGGTCAACAAGAACGCGATCCCGAACGATCCGGAAAAGCCGTTCGTGACGAGCGGCGTGCGCCTGGGCTCGCCGGCGATGACGACGCGCGGGTTCGGTCCGGCGGAAGCGGAACAGGTGGGCAACCTGATCGCTGACGTGCTGGAAAACCCGGAAGATGCAGCGACGATCGAGCGCGTGCGCGCGCAGGTCGCCGAGCTGACCAAGCGTTTCCCGGTCTATCGCTGATCGACGATGCGCTGCCCGTTCTGCCGGCATGACGACACGCAGGTCGTGGACTCGCGCGTGTCCGAAGATGGCGCCGCGATCCGGCGGCGCCGTCGCTGCTCGGCTTGCGACAAGCGCTTCACGACGTACGAGCGGGTCGAGCTGTCCCTGCCGTTCGTCGTGAAGAAGGACGGCAGCCGCACGGAATTCGACCGTCGCAAGATCGTCGCCAGCATGCAACTCGCGCTGCGCAAGCGGCCGGTTGCTGCCGACGCGATCGACGCGGCGGTCGCCCGCATCGAGTATCAACTGCTCGCGACAGGCGAGCGCGAAGTGCGTAGCGAGAAGCTCGGCGAACTCGTGATGAACGAGTTGCGCGGCCTCGATACGATCGCTTATGTCCGCTTCGCATCGGTGTATCGCCGGTTCGAGGACGTTTCCGAATTTGCCGACGTGATCGAAGAGTTCCGTCGCGCCTCTCCCGCCAAGACTCCGCGTAAGCGCTGACGCGCTGCGTCCGTTCATCGTCTTCTCCGTTGGATCAGTTCGCGCCGATTGTGTCGGTCGCGATCGCATGCCGCCAGTCGGCCGTTCGGCAAATGGCGCGCGTCCGCACGCGTCGCTACAGTCGTCGCATCACCTTGGCGAAGGACGGCTGCGATGGGACTGCACGCTTTACCCCTGAAAAATGTGTTGCGCCGCTCGGGCGGGTTCACGCTCGTCGAGCTGATGGTCGCGCTCTCGCTGGCGGCCGGGCTCGCGCTCCATGCGGCGCCCGCGTTCGATCAGTGGCACATGCGTGAACGTGTGGATGCACGCTCGCGCGCGCTGCTCGGCGCGCTGTCGTTTGCACGTACCGAGGCGATGCGCCTCGGCGTGCGTGTCACGCTGTGCAGGGCCGGGAGCGGCGGCGCCTGTTTGCGTGCGGGTGAGCGGTGCGATCCGGCCGAATGGTCGTGCGACTGGATCGTCAGCGGGCAGGTCGACGGGCAGTCACGCGTGCTGAGGCGCTATCCGCGCGATGCCGAAGTGGCCGTCGCGGGTGCGGCCCACGATCTCGCGTTTGCGCCACCGGTCGGTCAGGCAATCGGTGGTATCCGGCGGTTCGAATTGAGTCCACGACGCGACATATCGGAGGCTGACGCCACACGTGCGTCGCGTTGCGTGCGGATTGCGGCAGGTGGCCGGGCGCGGGTTGTCGCCGGCCGCTGCGACGCGGCGTGAGTGTCATGATGCGCAACGCAATGCGCGGCACGTCGCTGCTCGAAGCGATGCTGGCCGTCGCGCTCCTCGCGGCCGTAATGCTGGCCGTGGCGGGCAGCCAGCTTGCGATGGCGCGTGCGCAGCGCGCGACGATCTGGCGTGAACGCGCGCTGTGGCTGGCTGATGCGCGTATCGAGCGCTTGCACGTAGCCGCGCAGGCTGACGATGGCCTCGCGGCGCGGGCAGCGGCGTCGCTGCCCGGCGGCGCGATGATGCGTGGCGATGAGCCGGGTGGCGTCAGCTACGCGGTTGTCGGCTGGCGCGGCGGTCATTCGGCTACCGGGCCGCGATGCGATGCGACGGGCAGGCCGGCGCAGCCGCCTTCTTGCGTCCGGATTCCGTATCGGGAGACTGACGCCGATGAACGCTGATCGCCGCATGCGTGCGCATACGCTGCTTGAAGTATTGATTGCGATGACGGTCGGTCTGCTCGTGCTCGCGGCGGCCGTTGCGCTGCTCCACGCGCAGCGCATCGCCCAGCGGCGTGCGGACGACGGGTTCCGGATGCGCGATGCGGCCGGCACCGCACTGATGCTGATCGGCCAGCAGATCCAGATGGCAGGATTCCGGCCGCTCGATGCAGGGGGCGTGTCGTCGTTGCCGCCGGTGTTCGGCTGTTCGATGGCGCGTGTGAGGGGAAGTGGCGCGCAAGTACGGTGCGAGCCCGTGCGCGCTGCATCGGATGCGCTGCTGATCCGGTATGTCGGCGACGCCGTGTCGACGTGGCCCACCGTTAGCGGCCAGGTGCCGGATTGCCTCGGGCAGGGTATCGGCGGGGCCGGCGAACGTGCGCCGGTGGAGAACCGCTTCGATGTGCACGTTAGTCCGTCGACGGGCGAGCCCGAACTGTATTGCGAAGGAAACGGCCGTCCGGGCACGCCACAGCCGGTCGTGTCGGGAATCGATCAGTTGCGGGTGCGCTATCTTCGTCGCGACGGCACGCAGTTCGTCGATGCCGATGCCATGCGCGTCGACGACTGGCACGAGGTCGTGGCCGTGCATGTCTGCGTGCGGGCGCGCGGTGACCCGTCGGGCGAGCCGGCGCGGCACGTCGACTGCGATGGCCGCACCGTCGTTGCACAAGACGGCCGCGCGCGCATGACGCTCGATCGCATCGTCGCATTGAGGAATGTCGCGGGCGCATTCGACGATACGCCGCGCGATGCAACGGATGACCGCGAGGTGCTGCGATGAACGGAGCGGGGCGGCACGTGCCGCAGCGGTCGGCATGCGTCGCGGCAGGCAACCCGCACGAGCGTGTCGCGACAAGTGGCGAAGACCCGCGGCGGGCTGCGGGTGCGGAGGCCCTGGCGTCGAGACGGCGAGTGTTGCACATGCGCTTGCGGTCAACCATCTGCGATCGGCGTCGCGAAGCGGGCCTTGCATTGCCTGCGGTGATCGCGGTCGGCGCGGCGGTTGCGGCGCTGACCGGCACGTGGTTCGAAGCTGCACTGACGGAATCGCGCCGCACGCGCGCGTTGTCCGATCGGCTGGTCGCATTTCACGCGGCCGATGCCGCGCTTGCCGCGTGCACCGCGCGATTGCGCCGGGGCTCGGCGCCCTACGTAAGCGAAGGCGAGTCGCACGCGGAGCCCGACGCGTGGCGGCGCACGCCGGCGCTGGCGGCGGCCGAAGCGTTCGCGCCGTTCGCAGGATGGCCGACGGTCGTGCAACCGCCACGATGCCTGATCGAAGCGTGGCGTGGGGCCGGGCCGGCCGATGCCCGTGCGTACGTGGTCACCGCGCGCGGTGTCGGTGCGCATGCATCGAGCGCCGTCTGGCTGCAGCATCAGGTCGCGATCCGCGACGGATACATCGTCGCCTTGCGCTGGCGTCACGTCGCGACGGTGCTTCGATGAGCGGTCGCCCATCCATGCAACGCTCGGCGGGATTCACGCTGATCGAGCTGATGATCGTGCTCGCGATCGTCGCGGTGCTGGCCGGATGGGGCATCCCGTCGTATCGCGAGCATGTGGCGCGCGCTCATCGCGCATCGGCAGTCGCCGCGCTGTACCGGGCGGCCCAATATCTCGAAACACTCGAGGGGGTGCCGCCTTCGGCGTTGCCCGCGGCGCTCGCGCAAGCGCCGCCGGACGGGCGCGCGGTCTATCGTCTGGCGCTCCGGCGGCCGGACAGCGACGATTCGCCCGTGAGCTATGAGCTGGAAGCCATCCCGCTCGACACCGGCCCGATGCACGGCGATGCATGCGGCGCATTCACGCTGCGCTCGGACGGGACGAAGGGCAATGTCCGAAGTGATGCCGTCGACGAACAGGTCGCCGCGTGCTGGGGTGTGCGTTGAGTTCGAATGAAAGGCGCGCCACGGCGGATGGCCGGGCGCGCAGGATGGCGACGATCAGTCGTCGTGCGCATCGAGCCCGCGCTCGTTGCGGGACGCCTTCCAGATCCGGTAGACCTCCCATGCAGCAAAACCGAGGGTGCCCCACTTCAGCGCGGGCCCCGCGCTCGCGCGCAGCAGCGAGCGAACGGGTTTGGCGAGCACGAGCGATGCGAGCGAACTCAGCATCGGATACTGGTTGACGAGCTGGCCGAGGCTCGCGTTCAGGTTCTTGGCGGACTGACTGAACTTGTTGCTGGACAGGCCGGGGATGAACACCTTGAGCCAGCTGAAGCGCGTGACGGCCTGGCGCATTTCGCCGGCGGCTTCCGCGAGTTCGAGCCGCTCGACTTCGGATCGCAGGATCAGCAGTTCCTTGCGGAGCGCGCGATGCTGCGACGCGCTCCAGTTCGATCGCGACGAATGGGAGCGGGGGGAATTGCCCGTGACGTTCTGGCTCATGGCGCGTCGGCGAAGTAGGTGGGAGGGGTGAGCGCGACTGCGTTCACGGCTTGCCGCGGAACAGTTCGCGGTCTTTCTCGAGTTCGGCGAGCGTCGCCTCGAATACGGTCGGCGCGTCGCGCAGGCCCGAACGGGCTTTCAGTGCGCACGTGATCCCGCCTGCGGCATAGAGCGCGGTGATCGCCGCGAGCGACTGCCAGCGGTAGGTATCCCAGAACGCGATCGCGACGAGTACGGTCAGGCTGATGAGTGCCATCGTCGCGAGCATCATCGCGGCGAGCCCGAGGAACAGCACGCCCATCAGGCGCTCCTTCTCCTCGGCAAGCTCGATGCCCACCAGTTCGAGGCGCGTTTGCAAAAGCCCGATCGCGGAGCCGACGAGGCGGCGCAGCGGTCCTTGGCCGGACGGCTGCGAGGTGGTGTCTGTCGTCATGGGTGAGGTGCGTGCGCGTGCAGTGTGCAGCTAGGACAAAGCCGGCCGGCGGAAACCGCCGGCTGGCTTCGACGCCCGCAGGCCGCGTGAAGCGGCCCGCGGGACGGAACGACGCAGGGCGCGTTACTTGCGGTTGATCAGCAGGCCGATCAGCACGCCAACGCCGGCGGCGACGCCGATCGACGTCCACGGATGCTCGTGCACGTAATCGTCGGTCGCGCGTGCGGCCTTCTTGCCTTTCTCGACCACGACGACCTGGACGTCGGCTGCCTTTTCCTTGGCCTGCTTCAGGCGCGACATGGCTTTCTCGCGCAGCTCGGCCGCACGGTCGCCCGTGCTGCTCGCAGCTTGCTTGAGCAGGTCTTCGGCGTCCGAGAGAACGGTTTTGATATCCGACATCAGTTTCTCCTTGTTGATTTCCGACATTGCAACTCCCTTCATGCTGTCATGCTGCAGGTTCACATCGTAGCGAAACGCCTGCCTGCTGGCGAGCCGGGAAGACACACGACGGCAGCGCAAGACCGCATGGTAAACGACTTGTAATGATCAACAGAGCGGCAAACGGGGTGAAAAGTTTCCCGCAGGGCTGCCCGAGCTGCACCGACACCGGGCAAAAATGACAAAAAAGTATGAATATCAAACGGAATAATCGTTCGCATGCCCCATTGCTTCCCGTAAGCTGACACACTTTCCCGCGCCGACCCGGGCGCGGTTTCAACCAGCATCGTTCGAGGAGGGAACATCATGAGTCTGCGTCTTGGCGACATCGCACCGGATTTCGAGCAGGAATCGAGCCTGGGCCCGATCAAGTTTCACGAGTGGCTGGGTGACGGCTGGGGTGTCCTGTTCTCCCATCCGGCCGACTACACGCCGGTATGCACGACCGAACTCGGGCTGACCTCGAAGCTGAAGGGCGAATTCGAGAAGCGCAACGTGAAGGTGATCGCGCTGTCGGTCGACGGTGTCGAATCGCACAAGGGCTGGATCAACGACATCAACGAAACGCAGTCGACGGTCGTCGGCTTCCCGATCATCGCCGATGCGGACCGCAAGGTTTCGCAGTTGTACGACATGATCCACCCGAACGCGAACGAAACGCTGACGGTGCGTTCGCTGTTCGTGATCGACCCGAACAAGAAGGTGCGGCTCATCATCACGTATCCGGCCAGCACGGGGCGCAACTTCGACGAAGTGCTGCGCGTGATCGACTCGCTGCAACTGACCGACAACTACAAGGTCGCGACGCCCGGCAACTGGAAGGATGGCGACGATGTCGTGATCGTGCCGTCGCTGCAGGATCCGGAAGAGCTGAAGAAGCGCTTCCCGAAGGGCTTCAAAGCAGTGCGTCCGTATCTGCGCCTCACGCCGCAGCCGAACAAGTAAGCATCTGCGGCACGTGAACGCGTACCGGGCCGCCGGCCCGGAGCGCGGATCCGATGAAAAACGGCCCGCCCGGCAGTGATGCCGGGCGGGCCGTGTCTTTTATGCGTGCGCGGCGCGGCATGGCATGGCATGGCTGCCGGGCGCGCCGCAGCCGGACGATCAGAAGAACGCCTGGATGCCCGTCTGTGCACGGCCGAGGATCAGCGCGTGGATGTCGTGCGTGCCTTCGTACGTGTTGACCACTTCGAGGTTCACGAGGTGGCGCGCGACGCCGAATTCGTCGGAGATGCCGTTGCCGCCGAGCATGTCGCGCGCGAGCCGGGCGATGTCGAGCGCCTTGCCGCACGAGTTGCGCTTCATGATCGACGTGATCTCGACGGCCGCCGTGCCTTCGTCCTTCATCCGGCCGAGGCGCAGCACGCCTTGCAGGCCGAGCGTGATTTCGGTCTGCATGTCCGCGAGCTTCTTCTGGATCAGCTGGTTCGCGGCGAGCGGCCGGCCGAACTGCTGGCGGTCGAGCACGTACTGGCGCGCGGTGTGCCAGCACGATTCGGCGGCGCCCAGCGCGCCCCACGCGATCCCGTAGCGGGCCGAGTTCAGGCACGTGAACGGGCCGCGCAGGCCGCTCACGTTCGGCATCAGGTTCTCTTCCGGCACGAACACCTCGTCGAGGACGATCTCGCCGGTGATCGATGCGCGCAGCCCGACCTTGCCGTGGATCGCGGGCGCCGACAGGCCCTTCCAGCCCTTCTCGAGGATGAAGCCGCGAATCGCGTCCTTGCCGTTCTCCTCGAGCTTCGCCCACACGACGAACACGTCGGCGATCGGCGAGTTCGTGATCCACATCTTCGCGCCGGACAGCGAATAGCCGCCGGGCACCTTCTTCGCGCGGGTGACCATGCTGCCCGGGTCGGAGCCATGGTTCGGCTCGGTCAGCCCGAAACAGCCGATCCATTCACCGGTCGCGAGTTTCGGCAGGTATTTCTGCTTCTGTGCGTCGGAGCCGAATTCGTAAATCGGCACCATCACGAGCGACGACTGGACGGACATCATCGACCGGTAGCCCGAGTCGACGCGTTCGACTTCGCGCGCGATCAGTCCGTAGCTCACGTAATTGAGGCCGGGGCCGCCGTATTCCTCGGGAATCGTCGGGCCGAGCAGGCCGACTTCGCCCATCTCGCGGAAGATTTCGGCGTCGGTGCGCTCGTGGCGGAACGCTTCGGTGACGCGCGGGGCGAGCTTGTCCTGCGCATACGCCTGCGCCGCGTCGCGCACCATCCGCTCTTCTTCGGTCAGTTGCTGGTCGAGCAGCAGCGGATCGTCCCAATGAAAAGTTGCAGCACTCATCGTCTCATCTCCTGTCGGGCAGAGTTGGCGCTTCAGCGCTTACTCTGGCCCCATGCTTAGCGGTCGGTCCGGTCTTCCAGCCGGGCCCCATGCCAAAAGTTCGCTTGACTGATGTTCCGCTGTGCGGAACAATGTTTTGCAAATCGAACCCAGTGTAGCACCAGATGACACTTTCAACCATCGACGAAACCACGATTGACGAGCGCAAGTTCGTCGTCGCGCTCGCGCGCGGGCTCGACCTGCTGCGCGCATTCCGGCCCGGCGAGACGATGCTCGGCAACCGCGACTTCGCGGAGCGCACCGGGCTGCCGAAGGCGACCGTGAACCGGCTTGCCTATACGCTGACCGTGCTCGGCTACCTGCGCTACGACGAGACGCTCGGAAAGTATGCGCTCGACGCCGGCGTGCTGTCGCTCGGCTACGCGCTGCTGTCCGGCTCGGGGACGCTCGACCTCGCGCGGCCGCACATGCAGGCGCTCGCGCGCGACATCGGCGCGGCCGTGTCGCTCGGCTGCCGCGACGGGCTCGACATGATCTATCTGGAGACGATCCGCAGCGAGACCGCGCTGACGCTCGGGCTCGCACCCGGTTCGCGGCTGTCGATGCTGACGAGCTCGATGGGGCGCGCGTACCTGGCCGTGCAGCCGGAGGACGTGCGCCGCGCGCTCTATGCGGAGCTGCACCGCGCGGCCGGCGGTGCGGCCGACGCCGATGCGCTCGTCGCCGCCGCGCAGCACGCGGTGGCCGAGTTCTCGGCGGGCGGTTGCTGTTATTCGTTCCGGGCGTGGCACATGGACGTCAATGCGGCGGCCGTGCCGTTTCGCGAGCCGCGCGAGGGGCGCTGGCTGATCCTGAGCTGCAGCGGCCCCGCATCGTCGATGGACGAGGAGGTGTTTCGTACGCAGGTCGGGCCGAAGCTGAAGGCGCTCGCGCAACGGCTCGGGCAGACGGCCTGAGAAACGCGGTGCGCGTTGCCCTCGCACCGCAACCGCGTCGCCGCCGGTGAAGGTGAGGGGGATGGTGACGGCGGGCGGCGGCTGCCGCCGTCTCTTGTGCCGCGCTCGAACCGCGCTCATCATCGATCGCCAGCTTCCCGACGACGAGGTCTGCGATGTCTCACCCGGAATCCATGGAAGGCGGATGCGCGTGCGGCGCGATCCGCTACCGTATTGCCCAAGTCCCGACCGACGCCGGCTTCTGCCACTGCCGGCTCTGCCAGCGCACGACCGGTGCGGCGGTCGTCGCATCGGCATCGGTGCCGATCGACGCGTTCGAATACCTGCAGGGCGAACCGACCGTCTACGCGTCGAGCGCGTGGGGCGAGCGCCGCTTCTGCGGCCGTTGCGGCGCGCAGCTCGAATACCGGCTGATCGACGCACCGAAAACGGTCGAGATCAATTACGCCACGCTCGATGAGCCGTCGCGGCTACGGCCGGCCTGGCACGTCTGGTATGGGGATCGTTTCCCGGGCATCGAGATCGACGACGATCTGCCCAAGTACGACGATGGCGGAAGCGCGTAGGCGGTAACCGTCTGCACCGACGGGCAGGCGTCGAGCCGCGGGTCGCGCCCGGCCACCCGATCGCTTCATCCTTCTTCAAGCGGCGCCACACCCTCGCCGCGCATCCGGCGCGCCGCTCCCCGCGTGCGCCGGCTACCTCATCCGTTCAGGCCGTCACGACCTTCGCGAACACCGGCCCCTGCATGAACCGCACGTCGTGCTGGCGCAGCAGCTCGCACTGCGTTTCGTCGACGACGCCGTCGAAGATCAGCGGAATCCGGACGCGCTGCGCATACGCGACGAGCGCCTTGACCATCCCGTCGCGCAACGCGATGCCCGCATCCATCTTGATGTAGTCGGGGCGCGCCATGTCCGATTCGACCGCGAGGATGCGGCCCGGGTCGGGCAGCTTGTCCGCCACCTTGAAGCCGTGATGCTGGTAGCTGCGTGTCAGGTAGCCGAGGAAGGTCTTGTGCGCGACCGCGACCGCCGGCAGCTCGATCACGATCCGCTCGGCCGGCAGCCCGAAGCGCTGCAGCACCGACGAGAAATGCTTGCCGTGGTCGTACTTCACGCTTTTCAGCAGGCGTTCGTGCACGCGCAGGAACAACAGCCCGTGGCGCTGGGCGCCGAAGAAATTGATCGCGTGCAGCGCGCGCGACAGGCGGTCGATCGCCACGAGCGTCTGGTCGTCGACGGCTGAGTCGACCGGATCGTGCGGCGCGCCCGTGACGACCGTCACGGCCTGGAAGCCGAGCTCGTCGCCATAGCGCTCGATGGCGTCGGCGAACGACGTCGATTGCGGCGCGCCCGGCATCGTCACGTCGTAGATCGGTTCGTAGGCGCTGCCGAGCGTGCGCTCGGGCAGGTTCGCGCTTGCGGTGCCGCCATCGGCGAGCGCGAGGTGATCCCGCAGATACGGCAGTTGCCCGGCACGGGCGACCAGCTCGGGAATGGTGGGCGGAATCATCGGCGTAAGAAGGAAAAACGGCGGCCGAACGGGCCGCCTCGTAGCTTGATATTAGCAGTGCCGGCCAAGGTCGGCTCGGCGTTTCACTTATATGGTTATCCCGTCTCCGAGCCTTCGCCTAGGGTTTACGTTGATTTCACTATTCGTAATTGGTTTTACTATTCGTAAATCCAGAATTTGTCGCCGATCAAGAAATGCGGCAGGCGGGCGCCGCGAAACGGCGCCGTTCGCGAATCAACAGGAAGCAAGGAGCGAGACGTGGCGGTTGACAGGAGTGGCATGCGGGACGGCGGCGCGGCGCGCCGGCAGGCGACGGGCGGGATGACGGGCGAGTCGGCGCCCGCCCGGCAGGGTTGAGGGGCGGACGGCGACCATGAGCATCGATTACCAGACGCTGAAGTTCGAATACCGTCCGCGTGCGCAGGACGCGACCGTTCACCCGGTGATCGTCGTCGGCGCGGGCCCGGTGGGTCTCGCGGCGGCGATCGACCTCGCGCAGCATGGCGTGCCCGTCGTGCTGCTCGACGACGACGACACGCTGTCCACCGGCTCGCGCGCGATCTGCTTCGCGAAGCGCACGCTCGAGATCTTCGACCGGCTCGGCTGCGGCGAGCGCTTCGTCGACAAGGGCGTCAGCTGGCACGTCGGCAAGGTGTTCCTGCAGGACGAGCAGCTGTACGCATTCGACCTGCTGCCCGAGGAAGGGCACGCGCGCCCCGCGTTCATCAATCTGCAGCAGTACTACGTCGAAGGTTATCTGGCCGATCGCGCGTTCGAGCTGCCGAACATCGATATCCGCTGGAAGCACAAGGTGACGGGCATCGAGCAGGCGGCCGAACACGCGGTGCTGACGATCGAGACGCCGGAAGGCACCGCGACGCTGCGCGCGCAGTACGTGATCGCGGCCGACGGCTCGCGCAGCCCGATGCGCACGATGATGGGCCTTGAAAGCCACGGCCGCACGTTCAAGGACCGCTTCCTGATCGCCGACGTGAAGATGAAGGCGGAGTTTCCGACCGAGCGCTGGTTCTGGTTCGACCCGCCGTTCCACCCCAATCAGTCGGTGCTGCTGCATCGCCAGCCCGACAACGTGTGGCGCATCGACTTCCAGCTCGGCTGGGATGCCGATCCGGTCGCCGAGAAGCAGCCGGAGCGCGTGATCCCGCGCGTGCGCGCGCTGCTCGGGCCGGACGTCGAGTTCGAGCTCGAATGGGTGAGCGTCTATACGTTCCGCTGCCAGCGGATGGATACGTTCCGTCACGGCCGCGTGCTGTTCGCGGGCGACTCCGCGCACGGCGTGTCGCCGTTCGGCGCGCGCGGCGCGAACAGCGGCGTGCAGGACGCCGACAACCTCGCCTGGAAGCTGAAACTCGTGCTCGACGGCCGTTCGGCCGACAGCCTGCTCGATACGTATGCGAGCGAGCGCGAGTTCGCGGCCGACGAGAACATCCGCAACTCGACGCGCTCGACGGACTTCATCACGCCGAAAAGCCCGGTGTCGCGCGTATTCCGCGACGCGACGCTGAAGCTCGCGCGCGACTGCGAGTTCGCGCGCAAGCTCGTGAACAGCGGCCGCCTGTCGGTGCCGTCGGTGCTGGCCGATTCGCCGCTGAACACGCCGGACCGCAATGGCGACGCATTCGCGGGCGCGATGCGCCCGGGCGCGGCGGCAGCCGATGCGCCGGTGCGTGTGCAGGGCACGTCGGGCTGGCTGCTGCAGCATCTGGGCAGCGGCTTCACCGGTGTGCTGTTCGGGCTGCCGGGCGATGCGGGCGCGCTCGCGCAGGCGCTCGATGGCCTCGCGCTGCCGGTGCGGCCCGTGCTCGTCGTGCCGGCCGGACACGCGCAGCCGGTCGCGGGTGTCGACGTCGTGGAGGACGTCGACGGTTTCGCCGCGCAACGCTACGACGCGAAGCCCGGCACGTTCTACCTGCTGCGCCCCGACCAGCATGTCTGCGCCCGCATGCGCACGCTCGAGCGTCAGGCGCTTGCCGACGCACTGGCGCGCGCGACCTGCGCACGCTGAATACGATAAAGACACCGGAGACTCCGTCATGCCCTCACTCGACACCCGCCCGCGCCTGGCCGACCCGGACGCGTTCTACGAAGCGCTGATCGACATGCATCGCGACCTGTCCGACGCCGACAGCCAGCTCGTCAACGCGAAGCTGATCCTGCTGCTCGCGAACCAGATCGGCGACGCCGACGTGCTGCGCGAAGCGATGGCGCTCGCGCGCCAGGGCGTGACGCCGCCCGTGCATCCGGCCGCCGAGGTCGCGCAATGAGCGCGGCGCCGGCCGACGCACGCGTGCTCGAAGTCGAGCACGTGATCGACGAAACCCATCGCCCCGGCTTTCACTGGATGCTGCTCGTGCTGTGTGGGCTGTGCCTCGTGATCGACGGGTTCGATGCGCAGGCGATGGGCTACGTCGCCCCGAGCGTGATTGCCGAATGGGGCGTGCCGAAACAGGCGCTCGGGCCGGTGTTCAGCGCGAGCCTGTTCGGGATGCTGCTCGGCGCGCTCGGGCTGTCGGTGCTGGCCGACCGGATCGGGCGGCGCCCGGTGCTGATCGGCTCGACGCTGTTCTTCGCGGTGACGATGCTCGCGACGCCGTTCGCGGGTTCGATCCCGGTGCTGATGGCGCTGCGCTTCGTCACGGGCCTCGGCCTCGGTTGCATCATGCCGAACGCGATGGCGCTGGTCGGCGAGTTCAGCCCGGCCGCGCATCGCGTGAAGCGGATGATGATCGTATCGTGCGGCTTCACGCTCGGCGCGGCGCTCGGCGGCTTCATCAGCGCCGCGCTGATTCCGGCGCTCGGCTGGCGCTCGGTGTTCTTCGTCGGCGGCGTGGTGCCGCTCGTGCTCACGATCGCGATGGTCGCGCGGCTGCCCGAATCGCTGCAGTTCCTGGTGCTGAAAGGGCGCGTCGCGCAGGCGCGCGACTGGCTCGCGGGTTTCGCGCCGCAGGCCGGCATCGATGCGAACACGCGGCTCGTCGTGCGCGAGCGGGCCGCGACCGGCGCGCCGGTCGCCGAGCTGTTCAGCCATGGCCGCCTGCCGGTCACGCTGCTGCTGTGGGCGATCAGCTTCATGAACCTGATCGACCTGTATTTCCTGTCGAACTGGCTGCCGACGGTGATGCGCGATGCCGGTTATTCGCCGGGTACGGCCGTGATCGTCGGCACGGTGCTGCAGACCGGCGGCGTGATCGGCACGCTGTCGCTCGGCTGGTTCATCGAACGCTACGGCTTCGTACGCGTGCTGTTCGCCTGCTTTGCGTGCGCCGCGGTGTCGGTCGGGCTGATCGGCTCGGTCGCGCATGCGCTGCCGTGGCTGCTGGCGGTCGTGTTCGCGGGCGGGTTCTGCGTGGTCGGCGGGCAGCCGGCCGTGAACGCGCTCGCGGGCCAGTATTACCCGACGTCGCTGCGCTCGACGGGCATCGGCTGGAGCCTCGGCATCGGCCGGATCGGCTCGGTACTCGGGCCGCTCGTCGGCGGGCAACTGATTGCGCTCAACTGGTCGAACGGCGCGCTGTTCCACGCGGCCGCGGTGCCCGTGCTGTGCTCGGCGCTGTTCGTCCTCGGGCTTGCGGGCGTAACGCGGCGCAACGGCGTGCAGGCGCCGACCGCCGCCACGAATTGAGGGAGAAAGGAAACGATGACGCTTGACCTGTCGAAACCGGCAAACGCCGGCTACCTGAGCGGTTTCGCGAACGAATTCGCGACCGAGGCACTGCCCGGCGCGCTGCCGCACGGCCGCAACTCGCCGCAGCGCGCGCCGTACGGGCTGTATGCGGAGCAGTTGTCGGGCACCGCGTTTACCGCGCCGCGTGGCCACAACCGCCGCTCGTGGCTGTACCGCATTCGCCCGGCGGCCGTGCATCGGCCGTTCGAGCCGTACGCGGGCCCGCAGCGGCTCGTGTCGGAATTCGGCGACTCGGCCGACGTGCCGCCGACGCCGCCGAACCAGCTGCGCTGGGACCCGCTGCCGATGCCGGTCGAGCCGACCGATTTCGTCGAAGGGCTGGTGACGATGGCCGGCAACGGGTCGGCCGCCGCGATGAACGGTTGCGCGATCCACCTGTACGCGGCGAACCGCTCGATGCAGGACCGCTTTTTCTACAGCGCGGACGGCGAACTGCTGATCGTGCCGCAGCAGGGGCGCCTGTTCATCGCGACGGAATTCGGCCGGCTCGACGTCGAGCCGTTCGAGATCGCGGTGATCCCGCGCGGCGTGCGTTTCTCCGTCGCGCTGCCGGACGGCAATGCGCGCGGCTACATCTGCGAAAACTTCGGCGCGCTGCTGCGTCTGCCGGACCTTGGCCCGATCGGCTCGAACGGTCTCGCGAACCCGCGCGACTTCCTGACGCCGCAGGCCGCTTACGAAGACCGCGAAGGCGCGTTCGAGCTGATCGCGAAGCTGAACGGCCGGCTGTGGCGCGCGGACATCGGCCATTCGCCGCTCGACGTCGTTGCGTGGCACGGCAACTACGCGCCGTACAAATACGACCTGCGCCTGTTCAACACGATCGGCTCGATCAGCTACGACCATCCCGATCCGTCGATCTTCCTGGTGCTGCAGTCGCAGAGCGACACGCCGGGCGTCGACACGATCGACTTCGTGATCTTCCCGCCGCGCTGGCTCGCGGCCGAGGATACGTTCCGCCCGCCCTGGTTCCACCGCAACGTCGCGAGCGAGTTCATGGGGCTCGTGCACGGCGCGTATGACGCGAAGGCCGAAGGCTTCGTGCCGGGCGGCGCGAGCCTGCACAACTGCATGTCGGGCCACGGGCCCGACGCGGACACGTTCGAGAAGGCGTCCGCGAGCGATACGAGCAAGCCGCACAAGGTCGACGCGACGATGGCGTTCATGTTCGAAACCCGCACGCTGATCCGGCCGACGCGCTACGCGCTCGACACCGCGCAGCTGCAGGCCGACTACTTCGAATGCTGGCAAGGCATCAGGAAACACTTCAACCCGGAGCAAAGATGAGCGATACCCAAGACTGGCGCGCGACGCTCGACCCGGCCCGCAAGAGCTGGGTCGAGACGGCGAACGATCCCGCCTGCGATTTCCCGATCCAGAACCTGCCGTTCGGGATCTTCAGCGATGCGAAGCAGACGGCGCGCCGCGCCGGCGTCGCGCTCGGCGACCGGATCATCGATCTCGCCGCGCTCGCACGCGCGGGGCTCGTGACGCTGCCGGCCGGCGCCGACGTGTTCGCCGCGCCGACGCTCAATCCGTTCATCGCGCTCGGCCGCGACGCATGGCGCAGCGTGCGCGTGCAGCTGTCGGACCTGTTCTCGCGCGACAACCCGCGGCTGCGTGACGATGCGGCGCTGCGCGCGCAGGTGCTCGTCGCGCAGCGCGACGCGACGCTGCATCTGCCGGTCGAGATTCCCGGCTACACCGATTTCTATTCGTCGAAGGAGCATGCGACCAACGTCGGTTCGATGTTCCGCGATCCGAAGAACGCGCTGCTGCCGAACTGGTCGGAGATGCCGATCGGCTATAACGGACGTGCGTCGTCGGTGGTCGTGAGCGGCACGCCGGTGCGGCGCCCGAACGGGCAACTGAAGCTGCCCGACCAGGAGCGTCCGGTGTTCGGCGCGTGCCGCAAGCTCGACATCGAGCTGGAGACCGGCTTCATCGTCGGCCGCGGCAATGCGCTCGGCGAGCCGATCGCGTGTGAGGACGCGGAAGCACATATCTTCGGGATGGTGCTGCTGAACGACTGGAGCGCGCGCGACATCCAGCAGTGGGAATACGTGCCGCTCGGCCCGTTCAACGCGAAGACCTTCGCGACGACGATCTCGCCGTGGATCGTCACGCTCGACGCGCTCGAACCGTTCCGCGTCGCGCAGCCCGAGCAGTCGCCGCAGCCGCTCGCGTATCTGCGGCATGCGGGCAAGCATGCGTTCGACATCGCGCTCGAAGTGACGCTGCGCGCGGAAGGGGCGGCGGAGGCGACGTCGATCTGCCGCACGAACTTCAAGCACATGTACTGGACGATGGCGCAGCAGCTCGCGCATCACACGGTGGCCGGCTGCAACACGCGCGTGGGCGACCTGATGGGTTCGGGCACGATCAGCGGGCCGACGAAGGATTCGTTCGGCAGCCTGCTCGAACTGACGTGGAACGGCAAGGAGCCGGTTGCGCTGAACGGCGGCGGCAGTCGCGCGTTCATCGAGGACGGCGACGAGCTCACGCTCGCCGGATGGTGCCAGGGCGACGGCTATCGCGTCGGCTTCGGCACGTGTGCCGGCAAGATCCTGCCCGCGCGGAGCGCGTGACGGGTCGCGGCGCGACACGCAACAAGTCGTCCGGAAGGACAGGGCGGCCCGCATTGCGCGGGCCGTTTTCGTTTGGCAGGCCGGGGGCGGCGCGTGTGCGTCCGTGTGGGGCGCCGAGTGCGAGCGTCAATGTTTGCGTTTGCGTTTGCAACATCGACATCGACAGCGCCGATATCAGACCGCGCGCTGCAACGCGGCGCGGCGCTCCCACAGCGCGGCCGCGACGAACGCGGCGACACAGACGACCAGCACGCCGACCAGCGCGTTGCTGCCCAGTTGCTCCATCAACGCGCCGGCGACCAGCGGGCCGCCGAAGCTCGCGGCGCTCCACGACGCCGACACGAGCGAACTCGCGGTGACGAGCGCCGCGCCGCGGAAGCGTTCGCCGCACGCGACGAGCGACAGCGTGTAGATGCTGCCGGCCGCCGCGCCGAGCACGAACAGCAGCGGCCAGCACAGCCATGGGTTCGCGATGACGAGCGGCAGCAGCGGCAGGCCGGCCAGCACGATCCAGCCCGCACCGAGGTGCACGCGTTCGCGGCCGAGCTTGTCCGCGAGCCAGCCGATCGGGAACTGCATCGCGGTATCGCCGAACAGCATGATCGACGCGAGCAGCACGGCGGTGGCGCTCGCGACGCCGTGATCCATCGCGTAGAGCGGCAGCAGCGACAGCGCGAGCGTATCGAACAGAGCGAAGAAACCGGTGCCGATGATCAGCGCGGGCATGCGCGGCAGCACGTCGAGCCAGCGGCCGTGGGCTTCGTGATGCGCGTCGTCGCCGGCGAGCGGCGCGCGCCGGATCGTCGCGAGCGTCGGCAGCGCGAGCAGGAACAGCGCGCCGCACAGCGCGAAGCGGATGCTCGTCGCACCGGCGATCTGGCTCACGAGCACGGGGCCCGCCATCTGGAACAGCGTGAAATTGGTCGCATAGATCGCGACGACGCGGCCGCGCGTCGAATCGTCGGCGAGCTGGTTGACCCACGCCTCGCCGATCGTGAACAGCAGCATCAGCGCGGCGCCGCACAGCACGCGCAGCGCGCCCCACAGGATCAGGTTCGACGTGAACTGCATCAGCGCCGTGGCTGCCGCGAGCAGCACGACCGATACGACGATCGCGCGGCGCGAGCCGATGTGGCGTGCGAGCGCGGTGACGAACGGGACGATCGCGAGGCCGCCGAGGGCCTGCGCGGCGGTCAGCATGCCGACGACGTTGGTGCCGTGCCCGGCCTCGGTCAGCGCGAGCGCGGTGAGCGGCAGCGTGGCGCCGGTGCCGAGGCCGACGACCGCGACGCTCAGGATCAGCGCGAGGAAATCGCGATTCAGAATGGCTTTCATCGGCCGGGATGCTACACCGCGGACCTTGAAAGGTCCATGAAGGCCATCAGGTTCGGATGGTGTTGCTGGCGTTGCGCGCGCAACGAATGCGCGCGGGGCGACGTTACACGTATTCTGTCGGCACGGTCACCGGGCGGCGTTCGAGCGACGCCGACCACAGCGTGAGCGCCAGCGCGGCGACGGCCATCGCGACGCCGACCCACGGCAGCTTCACGAGCGACACGCCGGAGCCGATCGCCATCCCGCCGAGCCACGCGCCGGTTGCGTTGCCGAGGTTGAACGCGCCCTGGTTCAGCGTCGATGCGAGGTTCGGCGCATCGCTTGCGCGGTCGACGATCAGGATCTGCAGCGGCGGCACGATCGCGAACGCGAGGATGCCCCACACGAAGATCGTCGCGAGCGCGGCGAACGGCAGGTGCATCGTGCCCGCGAACAGCGCGAGGACCACGCCGATCAGCGCGAGCGTCGCGATCAGCGACGGCATCCGGCGCCAGTCGGCGAGCTTGCCGCCGAGCGTGCCGCCCACCGTCAGCCCGAGGCCGAACAGCAGCAGCACGTAGGTGACCTGGCGCGGGGAGAAGCCCGTCACGTCCTCGAGGATCGGCGTGATGTACGTGAACACGCTGAACAGGCTTGCCGACGCGAGCACGCTGATGCCGAGCACCATCAGCACCTGCGGGTGCTTCAGCACGCTGAATTCGCGCGTGATGCTGGTGTCGGGCATTGCGAGGTTTCTCGGCAGGCACACCGCGAGCGCGGCGGCCGCGGCGATGCCGATGCCGGTGACGGCCCAGAACGTCGCGCGCCAGCCGAATGCCTGGCCGAGCGCGGTGCCGAGCGGCACGCCGAGCACGTTCGCGAGCGTGAGGCCGGTGAACATCAGGGCGATCGCCTGTGCGCGGCGGTTCGGCGCGACGAGGTTGCTCGCGACCACCGAGCCGATCCCGAAGAACGCACCGTGGCAGAACGCGGTGACGACGCGCGCGGCCATCAGCACCGCGTAGCCCGGTGCGATCGCGCAGAACAGGTTGCCCGCGATGAACAATCCGATCAGGCCCATCAGCGCGCGCTTGCGCGGCATCTTCGCGGTGACGATCGCGAGGATCGGCGCACCGATCGTCACGCCGAGCGCGTAACCCGACACGAGCATCCCGGCGGCCGGGATCGACACGCCGAGATCGCGCGCGACGTTGGGCAGCAGCCCCATGATCACGAATTCGGTGGTACCGATTCCAAATGCGGCGACGGCGAGGGCGAAAAGAGGTAGGGGCATCGCGGTGGGCTCGGGAAAAGCCGCCGCTCGGGCTGGCGCAGGATGCGCGGGACGGGCGGGCGGGAAGGCGAACGACAGTCGCGATTCTACTTCAGTGAAAACCCCTATGCTCGGGGCCAAAACGGATGTTGCCGGCGTGCGACGAGGCTGCGCGCGTGAAGCTCACAGTGTGGGATTCAACGGGGCTTGCCGCGGTGAATGTGCCGCGGTGCCGGCACGATGCCGGCGACCGTGTGCTCGTCAGGCGATGTGTTCGGGGGAGCCGTCGACGCCCGTGGTCGACGCGCCCGGTGTGCTTGCCGAGTCGGGGGCCGCTGTCGTGTCCGCGCGCGACGAAGGCGCGCCGGCGGCATCGATCGGGGCCGGATCGTCCCAGCCGTTTTCGAACAGGCACGCTTCGATCGGCATCCGCGCGGCCCAACGCTCCTGCTCGAGCATCGGCTTCGCATAGAACGCGGCGACGTGCCCGACGCACAGCACGGCGATCGGCTTCGCGCCGTCGGGCATGCGCAGCAGCGCGCGCAGCGCGTCGACGTCGAACAGCGAGACCCAGCCCATCCCGAGCCCTTCGGCGCGGGCCGCGAGCCACATGTTCTGGATCGCGCACGCGGCGGACGCGAGATCCATTTCCGGCAGCGTGCGGCGGCCGAACACGTGACGCTCGCGGCCGTCGGCGAGCGCGACGACCAGCAGTTCGCCGCATTCGCGCACGCCTTCGACTTTCAGCCGCATGAATTCGTCCTGGCGCTCGCCGAGTGCGTCGGCGGTCGCGCGGCGCTCGGCCTCGACCAGCGCGTGGATCGCGGTGCGCAGCGCGGGATCGGTGATGCGGATGAAGCGCCACGGCTGCATGAAGCCGACGCTCGGCGCGTGATGTGCCGCGCGCAGCAGGCGCGCGAGCACGGCGGGATCGACGGGCGCCGGCGTGAAGTGGCGCATGTCGCGCCGTTCGAAAATGGCGCGGTAGACGGCGGCGATGTCGGAGTCGTCGAAACGCATGAGCGGGAGGGGCGGGATAACGTCGGCGCAACGATAGCAGACGGCGCACCGGAATCGTTACATCATTCGAAACAAAGCGCGAAATTGTTGATGAAACGCGCTTCGTTTGCGGCGATGGCCACAAGCAAACGATTGCGGTGGCGCCGGCAACCGTCAAATGAGCCGTTTTCGTCGGTTTGTCAGCGATTCGCGGTCACGACGTTCTGCGGCGTGCCCGCATGCCACGCCTCGATGTTCAGCAGCGTCGTGTGCGCGATCTCGGCCAGCGCTTCGCGCGTGAAGAACGCCTGGTGGGACGTGACGATCACGTTGGGGAACGTCAGCAGGCGGGCGAGCACGTCGTCCTGCAGCGGCAGGTCGGAGTGATCCTCGAAGAAGAGCCCGCTTTCCTCTTCGTACACGTCGAGCCCGAGATGGCCGAGCTGGCCGCTCTTGAGCGCATCGACCAGCGCCTGCGCATCGACGAGGCCGCCGCGCCCGGTGTTGATCAGCATCGCGCCATGCTTCATCCGCGCGAGCGTCCGTTCGTTGATCAGGTGGTGCGTCGACGGCAGCAGCGGGCAGTGCAGGCTGACGATGTCGGCGTGGTGCAGCAGCTCGTCGAGCTCGACATAACGCGCGCCGAACGCGATCAGTTCGTCGTTGTACGGCGGCACCGAGTGCGCGAGCACATGCATCCCGAAGCCCATCATGATCTTCGCGAACACGCTGCCGATGATGCCGGTACCGATCACGCCGACGGTCTTGCCGTGCAAGTCGAAGCCGAGCAGGCCGTTCAGCGAGAAGTCGCCTTCGCGGGTGCGCGCGACCGCGCGCGGCAGGCGGCGGTTGAGCGCGAGGATCAGCGCGACCGCGTGCTCGGCCACCGCGTGCGGCGAATAGGCGGGCACGCGCACGACCGTGATGCCGAGCCGCTCGGCGGCGGCCAGGTCGACATGGTTGAAGCCCGCCGAGCGCAGCGCGATCAGGCGCGTGCCGCCGTCGGCCAGCCGTTCGAGCACGGCCGCGTCGACGGTGTCGTTGACGAACGGGCAGACGACCTCATAACCGTGCGCGAGGATCGCGGTTTCCGCGTCGAGGTGCGACGGCTGGAAGTGCAGCCGATAGCCGAACTGCCGGTTGGCGGCAGCGAACGAATCGTCGTCGTACTGCCGGCTGCTGAACAGGATCACGCGCACGCTGCATCTCCGAAGGCTGACGCGCGCAGTTTACTGCAGGCCCGTGACGATGTCGGAGCGGTCGGGCCCGCGCGGCGGTCGCAGGAAGCCGTAGTCGGTTCGTTCGCGGGCCGGCTGCGCACTGAAGTGATCGAGCGCGTGCTCGACGAAGCTGCGCGTGCGGGCCGGTACGTACTGCCGGTTCGGGTAGACGAGCGACAGTTGCGTGTCGGGATCGTCGATCCGGTAGCCGGCCATGAGCCGCACGAGCGTGCCGCTCGCGAGCGCGTCGGCGACGCACGGCTCGGGCAGCACCGCGATGCCGGCCCCGGCCACGGCGGCCGCCTGGACGAGCGCGAGCTGATTGACCGTGCAGGTCGGGCGCACCGTGACGGAATGCGCGATGCCGTCGTGGCCGACCAGTTGCCACGCGGGCGCATGCTGGTGCGATGCGAGCGTGACCCAGTCGTGGCCCGGCAGGTCGTCGGGCAAGCGCGGCTCGCCGCGTCGCTCGAGATAGGCCGGTGCCGCGCACGCGACGAACGGGTTCGGCGCGAGCGCGTGGCCGATCAGCGTCGGGTTGCCGTCGAGCCGGTTGCCCGTGACGATGCCGACGTCGTAACCCGAATCGAGCACGTCGAGCGGCCCCTCGGAGACGGTCAGCTGCACGCGCAACTCGGGGTAGCGGTGCCGGAAGCTGCTGACGAGCGGCGTCAGTGCAAGCGGCGACAGCAGGCCCGACGCGACGACGCGCAGCGTGCCGGCCGGTTCGCGCACGGCATGCGCGACGGACGATTCGAGGTGGTCGAATTCCTCGAGCAGCGCACGGCACCCGTCGAGGTAGCGCACGCCGGCCTCGGTAAGCGACAGGTTGCGCGTGGTGCGGTGGATCAGCCGTGTGTTCAGGTGGCCCTCGAGCATCGCGATCGAACGCGTGACGAGTGCATTGGACACGCCGAGATGGTGCGCCGCGCGCCGGAAGCTCTGCTGCTCGGCGACGCAGACGAATACACGCATGGTCTGAATCTGGTTCATGGCTTGCGTATTTCTGGCCCGGTTGATTGATTATGGTTGATGCTTTTCGCCGCGCAACCTCGAAAGCGTATCGCGCGGCACCCAGTTTTCCTTCGTATCGAAAAATCGTTTTTTTCGATTCCGCAGACGATTGTTCAATACAGAAGCGATATCCGTCAACCTGAGAAAAGGGGCGGGTTGCGGAAAATCGAAATAGGGAGTAACGCGTTAAACGCGGTGCTGTATCGATGCCTGCCGTTCAAAGACGGCAGGGTATTAGAGTAAGCGCGGTTGTTCGAGTATTTCCTATGTTAATCAATGGGTTGATGGCTATTCTGGCACGCTTGTTCCGGTATTGATGGAAAGCGTGCCCCAATACATGCAGAAGTAATGGATGTTTTTGGGGGCCGCACGTCTGTTTTGCGTGCAGGATTCCGTGAAGCGATTTTTAGGGCGGATTCGGTCTATTTTTTTGATACAGAAGTCGCGTTGAACCGGCGGTTTCGACGATTCGTTGTGTTATTGACGGAGAAAATCGGGCGCCTGGCGTACGAATGGAACCGTTTCACAACCCGGTCCGCAATCGTTTCTCATTTCGAATGGCTGGCGTGCGGCACGCGCACGGCTGGCTGGCCCGGTCCGGCGACCGGGCCAGCGTTGCGCTGTCCGGCCGTGCGTGCCTCTTGCGCGAGGCGGCGGAACACGGAATGATCGATCAGTTCGCCATGCTGCGCGGCGAGCGTCCGTGCACTTCCTTTCCTCACCTTTTACCTGCCATGTCCATCGATTACTCGCCGATTCCCTGTCCCGTCGTCGTGCCGCTCGACGCGATCCTGCCCGAAGAACCGCTGCTGATGATGGGGGCCGGCCCGGTTCCGATCCCGGCCGCCGTCGCGAAGGCGAACACGATCGTGATCAACCATCTCGGCGCGACGATGGCGAAGATCATCGAGCAGGTGAAGGAGATGGCGCGCTACGTGTTCCAGACCCGCACGAAGTGGGTGCTCGGCGTCGCGGGCCCCGGTTCGGCCGCGATGGAAATGGCGATCTCGAACCTCGCGTGGCGCGGTACCCGCGTGCTGTCGATCCGCAATGGCTTCTTCAGCGCGCGGATGGCCGAGATGGCCACGCGCGTCGGCGCCGACGTCGCGACGCTCGAAGTGGCTGATCGCGCGGTCGCGAGCCTCGACGAGATCGCGGACGCGATCGCGCGCGAGCGGCCCGAGATCGTCACGATCGTGCAGGGCGAGACGTCGAACACCGTGTGGAACCGCGACCTGCGCGACATCGCGGCGCTCGCGAAGGCGGCCGGTGCGCTGGTCGTGGTCGACGCGGTGTGCACGCTGTCGACGATGCCGCTCGAGATGGACGCGTGGGGCATCGACGCGGTGATCACCGGCGGCCAGAAAGGGCTGTCGTCGATCCCGGGCGTGTCGCTGATCGCGTTCTCCGACGCCGCGTGGAACCGGATGAAGCAGCGCCCCGAGCCGAACGCGCACTGGTGCCTCGACATGGCGCTCGCGGAGAATTTCTGGCACAACGCGGGCTATCACTACACGGCGCCCGTGTCGGGCGTGCTCGCGCTGCACGAAGCGCTGCGGCTCGTCTGCGCGGAGACGCTCGAAAGCCGCTTCGCGCGCCACCTGCGCTGCTCGCTCGCGCTGCAGGCAGGCGTCGAGTCGATGGGGCTCAAGCTCTATGCGCCGAAGGATTGCCGGCTGAACTCGGTCGTCGGGATCGAGACGCCGGAAGGGCTGACGCCGGGGATGGTCTGCGGCCACATCTCGAAGCAGTACCAGGTCGAGATCTCGGGCTCGTTCGGGTTGCCGATCGTGCGGATCGGACAGATGGGCGAGCAGTGCCGTGAACACAACCTGTTCCGTACGCTGCATGCGTTCGGCCGCACGATGGTCGACCTGAAGGTGCCGGTCGACCTGCCGGCCGGCGTCGCGGCGCTCGAACAGGAACTGTCGCGACGCGGCGCGTAAGCCGCGACGGGGCCGCGCTCAGCGGCCCTGCATCGCACGCCGGTAGGTATTCGGCGTCGTACCGTGAGCGTCGCGGAAGCGATGGCTGAAGTGGCCGGCGTTCGCATAGCCGCAGTCGGCCGCGATCTGTGCGAGCGGCAGCGCCGTCGTGCGCAACAGCTCGCGCGCCCGCGCCAGCCGTTGCTCGGCCACCCACGCGTGCGGCGCCCGGCCGAACGACAACCGGAACATCCGCGAGAAGTGGTACTCGGACAGCGCGGCGACGTCGGCGAGTTCGCCGAGCGTCAGCGGTTGCGTCAGGTACGTGTCGATGTAGTCGCGCACACGGCGCCGCACGGCCGGTGCGAGCCCGCCGCGGAACGACGTGTCGGTGCGGGTCGTGCTCTGCCCGCGCAGAAGCAGGCTCAGCACCTCGTGCGCGGTCTCGTTCACGCGCAGCCGCTCGTCGGCATCGTCCCAGCCGTCCAGCGCGAGCGAGCGCAGCAGGGAGGCGACGCGCGCATCCTCGAAGTAAGTGCGGTCGGCGAGCTTCAGCTCGCGCGGCTCGCGATCGAGTTCGCGGATCGCGCGCTGCGTGAAGTGCTCGGGCAGGAAATACAGGTGGATGAAGTGCATCTCGCCGCGCACCCACCAGCGCGATTCATGGTCGCCCGGCAGCGCGCACAGCAGGCTCGGCGCGCCGTAGCGCGGCACGCGCTGGCGTTCCGTCTGGTAGCCGCCGTCGAGGTAGCACGACAGCGTGTGGTGGCCCGGCTGCTCGTAGATCGTCTCGCTTTCGTCGGTGATCCGTGTCCATTCGGCGATCGCGAGATGATCGCCTAGCCACGCGAAGCGCTCGAGCGTCGCGTTCGCGTCGGCGAGCGTGCGGCAGACCGACTGCAGGCCGAACGGCAGATCGCCGCCGGCCAGGGCGGCGGGGTGGTCGATGGGGGGCGCGGAAAGGGTGAGGCTCATGATGGGCCGAGTATAAGCGGGCGGGCGGCGCCGCGGGCGGCGGCCCGAAAAAGACCGCAATTCCGGACAATCGGCGCGCGCCGGGCGGCGGCATAGTCGGAGTCCCGTTTCACCCGCTTTTTTGGATCGTTGCCGCCATGAACCTGTCGCTTTATTTCGTCACCGTGCTGATCTGGGGCACCACCTGGATCGCGATCAAGTGGCAGCTCGGCTCCGTGCCGCCGCCCGTGTCGATCGCCTGGCGCTTCTGGCTCGCGGCCGCCGTGCTGTTCGCGCTGCTGCGCGTGATGCGCCGGCCGGTGCGCCCGCCGCGCGAAGCGTGGCGTTTCCTGCTGGCGCAGGGCTTCGCGCTGTTCTGCCTGAACTTCCTGTGCTTCTACTACGCGGAACAGGTCGTACCGAGCGGCCTCGTCGCAGTGATCTTCTCGACCGCGCCGCTGTTGAATTCGATCAACGGCCGGCTGTTCATGGGCCGCCCGCTGCGGCCGTCGGCGATCGCCGGCGCGCTGCTCGGCCTGACCGGCATCGCATGCCTGTTCTGGCAGCAGATGGCCGGCCATCTCGACGACCACGCGACCTGGACGGGGCTCGCGATCGCGTTGGCGGGCACGATGTGCTTCTCGGCCGGCAACCTGCTGTCGAGCCGGATGCAGTCGATGGGGCTGCACCCGCTCGCGACCAACGGCTGGGCGATGCTGATCGGCGCGGCGATCCTGACCGTCGGCAGCGCAGCGGCCGGCTTGCCGTTCACGCTCGACACGAGCCCGCGTTATCTCGGCGCGCTCGTCTACCTGGCCGTGCCGGGCTCGGTGATCGGCTTTACCGCCTATCTGACCCTCGTCGGCCGGATCGGGCCGGAGCGTGCCGCGTACTGCACGGTGCTGTTCCCGATCGTCGCGCTGGCAGTGTCGACGGTGTTCGAGGGTTACCAGTGGTCGCCGCTCGCGGTGGTCGGGCTGCTGCTGGTGGTGGCCGGCAACCTGGTCGCGTTCGACCTGACGCGGAGGCTGTTTCCGAGGACGGCGTGACGGATGAGGGGGCGGCCCGATGTCGCCTGCCCGGTCGTCAGTTTGGTTGTCATGGTTGACTTGGTTTCGAATCGGGCCTAGTCTCGAGCTTCCGGTCGTGCAAGGAGGTAGCGATGGTCAGGCAGGCTCATGCGCTTGAAGGCGTGGCTGCGGTTCTCGATGTCGAGACCGAGGAGGCGCTGCGCAGCGCCGTCGGCGCCGCGACCATGCTCGGGCCCGATCGGGCCCGGGCGCTGCTCAGGCTGTCGGACGAACAGCTGGGGCACTTGTTCAAGGTCGGCATCGCCCAGGTCATCGATCTGGCCGGCACGATCACGTTCGGCATCGCTGCCGCCGCGACCCGCGACAGGCAACCGCCCGTTCGCAGGAAACAGCCTGCGAGGCCGGCGGCCCGCGCGGATGCCGCGGCCGCCGATTTCGAGCAGCGCGCGCTGGCCGAACGGCGGGCGCTCGTCGCGAAGGGCGCGCTGCTGCCGGCCGCGGAGATCTGGGCGGGGCTCGGCATGACACGGCAGGCGCTCAGCAAGGCGGTCGTGTCGGGGCGCATCTTCGCGGTCGACGTGGGGGCGGCGCAGTACTACCCGGCCTTTTATCTGACGGGCGATATCGATCGCAAGACGCTCGGGAAGGTGACGCAATGCCTGGGTGGTTTGCCGGGGTGGAGCAAATGGCAATTCTTCACGACGCCCAAGGCGTCCCTCGGCAACGTCACGCCGCTGAAGGCGCTGTCGCAGGGGAAGCTTGCCGAGGTCGAGCGTGCCGCGGCGGCGTTCGCGGAACGCTAGGAGGCGCGGTTGACGTTGAGGCCACCGAGCGAACACTTCGCGAATGCGACGCTGGTTACGCGAACGATTCCGCCGGCGGCGCTGGTGCGCGTTTCCCGATACGAGACGGGGGAGCCGTACTTCGGCAAGTCGGGCGGCAACCGTTTCGACGACCCGCGCAAGCGGCGCCGGTATGGCACCAGCTATTTCGGTTTCGACCTGCACTGTGCGTTCGCCGAGACGGTGCTGCACGACGAAGTCGCCGATCTCGCCGTTGGCGGCTTTCCGCTCGTGACGACGGAGCTTGAGCGGTTCGTGCTGTCGTTTACCGGCTCGCCGCTGACGGTGGCCGTCCTGCACGGCTTGCCGCTGAAAAACCTTGGCGGCGACGGCGCGCTGTCGACCGTCGTACCGTACGACATCCCGCAGCAATGGTCGCTCGCCGTGCACGGGCATGGCCGCCGGGTCGACGGTTTTCTGTATATGTCACGCCATCTCAACACGTCGGAAGCGCTCGTGCTTTTCGATCGTGCCGAACCGAAGCTCATGCTCGAGCGCGCCGTGCCGTTCCGGCGCCACGTCGACGCTGCCCGCGTGCTGCGGGACTTCAACATACTGCCGCGTTAAGTCACGTCAAGCCGTGTCTCGCCGGACGCCGACGAATGGCCCCGCGCGGCCTTCCGTCGGAACGAGGGCTCGCGCGATATCCCGCGGCCCGGGCGCTCATGCCGCCGCGCCGCTCTCCGCAACCCGCGCCTGCCGCTGGTACAGCACCATCGACAGCGCGACGCCCGCGGCGGCGGCCACCGCCGCGAACAGGAATACCTGCGGATAACCGAACGCGCCCGCGACATAGCCGGCGAGCGGGCCCGTGATGCCGAGCGACAGGTCGAGGAACACCGAGTACGCGGACAGCGCTGCACCGCGGCTCGCGGGCGGCACGAGCGCGACGGCCTCGACGCCGAGTGCCGGGAAGATCAGCGCGAAGCCGAAGCCCGTCAGCGCGGCACCGACGAGCGCGACGTGCGGCACCGGCGCGAGCCACAGCAGCACGAGGCCCGAGCATTCGAACGCGAACGACACGATCGCGACGCGGAAGCCGCCATACGTCTTGATCGTGTTCGCGAACAGCAGGCGCGCGCCGATGAACAGCGTGCCGAACACGGTCAGCGACAGCGCGGCGTTCGGCCAGTGGCGCGCCGCGTAGTACAGCGTGACGAAGGTGGCGATCGAGCCGAAGCCTGCCGAGCCGAGCGCGAGGCCGAGGCCGTGCGGCAGCACGCGCGTGAACACGCTCGCATACGACATCCGCTCTCCGTGCACGAGCGGCACGGAATCGATCAGGCGCGCGAGATAGAAGCCGGTCGCGGCGAGCGCGATCACGATCACGCCGATCAGCGCCGGATTCAGCGTATGCGCGATCGCGACGCCGACCGGCGCGCCGAGCGCGAGTGCGCCGTAGGTGGCGATCCCGTTCCACGAGATGACCTTCGCGTTGTGCGTGACGCCGACCCGGCCGATGCCCCACAGGATCGCGCCGGTGCCGCACAGGCTCTCGCCGACGCCGAGCACGAGCCGGCTCGCGACCAGCAGCACGAGGCTCGCGACCGGCCAGTGCGCGAGCAGCAGCGCGACGAGCAGCAGCACGCCCGACACCCCGCAGCCGACCAGCCCGCGCAGCACCGTCTGCTTCGGCCCGAGCGTATCGGCGAAGCGCCCGGCGAGCGGCCGCGATGCGAGCGTCGCGAAATACTGGACGCTGATCGCGCCGCCCGCGACGATCGCGGAAAAACCGAGGTCGTCATGGACGAAGCCCGGCAGCACCGCGAGCGGCAGGCCGATGGTCAGGTAGCAGATGAACGTGAAGCAGACGACGGACACGATTTGCAGCGTGACCGCGAACCCGCTGCGCGGCGGTGTGGCGGAATCGGTTGACATGGGGTCGGAACGAATGAACGAAACGAACGGAAGGCGGCGAAAAAGGGAATCGGGATTTTCCCATGGAACCGGTTTTCACGCAGGTACCATTTAGTTAATCGCGCCCCGTTTTTGACGATGACGGACGGTGTTGAAGACATCGGGAATGGGTACAGGGCACCGTGCGGAAAGGGCGGCGGGCGGCCCCGGCGTTCCCCGGCGTTCATATCGCGGCAGTTATATGGGCCCCATGCGTGATGGGCTATGGGTTGCGAAATTTGATGGTGATAGCGTGCAAACTGTCAGAAAAACGTCGGTCGAGCGCACTGCGCAGGCCGCCTTGCCCCCCATTTGAAGAACCCTCGAGACATGAGTGAGCCGATCCGCTTCTACCATCGTCACGCGATTCGCGAAGTCAGCGGCGCGGACGTCACCCGCACCGTGCTGCAATACCTGCGCGAGGACGCGCATTGCACCGGCACCAAGGAAGGCTGCGCGGAAGGCGACTGCGGCGCATGCACGGTCGTCGTCGGCGAGCTGACCGACACCGGCGCGGTCGAGTTCAAGGCCGTCAACGCATGCATCCAGTTCCTGCCGACGCTCGACGGCAAGGCGCTGCTCACGGTCGAGGACCTGCGTCAGCCGAACGGCGCGCTGCATCCGGTGCAGCAGGCGATGGTCGACTGTCACGGTTCGCAATGCGGGTTCTGCACGCCCGGCTTCGTGATGTCGATGTGGGCGCTGTACGAGAAGCACGGCCACGAAGGCTGCGGCAGCGCGTGCGCGAAGGCGAAGGACGTACCGACGCGCACCGAGATCGCCGATGCGCTGACCGGCAACCTGTGCCGCTGCACCGGCTACCGGCCGATCGTCGACGCGGCCGTGCAGATGTTCGATGGGCCGGCGCCGTCGGCACCGGTCGACACGGCTGCGCTGGCCCGCACGCTCGCGTCGCTCAAGCGCGACGACACGTTCGACTACACGACGCTCGACGGCGCGCGCTTCGCGGCGCCGCGCACGCTCGATGAGCTGGCCGCGCTGAAGGTCGAGCGGCCCGACGCGCGCATTCTGGCGGGCAGCACCGACATCGGCTTGTGGGTCACGAAGCAGATGCGCCGGCTCGACGACCTGATCTACGTCGGCCAGATCGCCGAATTGCAGCGCGTCGTGCACGGCGACGACTGGATCGAGATCGGTGCGGGCGTGACGGTCGAGAACGGGTATGCGGCGCTGGCCGGCGCGTATCCGGAGCTGACCGAAATGTGGAAGCGCTTCGCGTCGCTGCCGATCCGCAACGCCGGCACGATCGGCGGCAACGTCGCGAACGGCTCGCCGATCGGCGATTCGATGCCGGGCCTGATCGCGCTCGGCGCGCGCGTGGTGCTGCGCGGCGGCGACACGGTGCGCGAGCTGCCGCTCGAGGCGCTGTACACGGGCTACCAGCAGAAGGACATGGCACCGCACGAATTCGTCGTCGGCCTGAAGGTGCCGACCCGCACCGGCGCGCGCGAGAAGCTGCAGTTCCGCACGTACAAGCTGTCGAAGCGGTTCGACTCCGACATCTCGGCCGTGTGCGCGGCGTTCGCGTTCATCGCGGACGGCGACACGATCCGCGAGCCGCGCATCGCGTTCGGCGGGATGGCCGCGACGCCGAAGCGCGCGACGCACACGGAAAGCCTGCTCGACGGCGCGCAATGGCACGAAGCCACCGCGCAGGCCGCGATGCAGGCGCTCGAGCGCGACTACCAGCCGCTGTCCGACATGCGCGCGACGAGCACGTATCGCCTCGATACCGCGAAGAACCTGATGTACCGATTCTGGCTGGAGACGCGCCCGCACGACCCGCTGCCGCCGCAAGCCCTGAATGTGCGTGAAGTGGCCGCCGAAACCGGCACCGACGCGGCGCGCGTCTGAAGACGGAGAACCCCGAACATGAACCAGCAAGCAGAACCGTTCCTGAACACCCTCGATCCGCAAGCCGACGCCGCGCAGGTCCACGTCTCGCGTGCGCACGAATCCGCGCACCTGCACGTCAGCGGACGTGCCACCTACACCGACGACATCCCGATCGTCGCGGGCACGCTGCACGCGGCGCTCGGCCTGTCGGCGAAGCCGCACGCGAAGATCGTGTCGATGAACTTCGACGCGGTGCGCGCGACGCCGGGCGTGGTCGCCGTGTTCACGGCCGACGACATCCCGGGCGTCAACGATTGCGGCCCGATCATCCACGACGACCCGGTGCTCGCGAAGGGCATCGTGCAGTTCGTCGGCCAGCCGATGTTCATCGTCGTCGCGACGTCGCATGAAACCGCGCGGCTCGCCGCGCGCCGCGCACAGGTCGACTACGAGGAGTTGCCGGCGATTCTCACCGCGCAGGAAGCGCGCGCGGCCGAAACCTACGTGATCCCGCCGCTGAAGCTCGCGCGCGGCGACGCGGCCGCACGGCTCGCCGTCGCGCCGCACCGCGAGTCGGGCGAAATGCTGCTCGGCGGCCAGGAGCAGTTCTACCTCGAAGGGCAGATCGCGTACGCGGTGCCGAAGGACGACGACGGGATGCACGTGTACTGCTCGACGCAGCACCCGAGCGAGATGCAGCACCTCGTCGCGCACGTGCTCGGCGTCGCGTCGCACAACGTGCTCGTCGAGTGCCGCCGGATGGGCGGCGGGTTCGGCGGCAAGGAATCGCAGTCGGGCCTGTTCGCGTGCTGCGCGGCGCTCGCCGCGTGGAAGCTGCTGTGCCCGGTGAAGCTGCGTCCGGATCGCGACGACGACATGATGATCACCGGCAAGCGCCACGACTTCCATTACCGCTTCGACGTCGGTTACGACGACGACGGCCGCATCGACGGCGTCGCGCTCGACATGACGTCGCGCTGCGGCTTCTCGGCCGACCTGTCGGGCCCGGTGATGACGCGCGCGGTATGCCATTTCGACAACGCGTACTGGCTCGGCGACGTGAACATCGCCGGTTACTGCGGCAAGACCAACACGCAGTCGAACACCGCGTTCCGCGGCTTCGGCGGCCCGCAGGGCGCGTTCGCGATCGAGTACATCCTCGACGACATCGCGCGCTCGCTCGATCGCGATCCGCTCGACGTGCGCTACGCGAACCTGTACGGCAAGACCGAACGCAACGTGACGCCTTATGGGCAGACGGTCGAGGACAACGTGCTGCAGGAATTGCTCGGCGAACTCGAGGCGACGAGCGACTACCGCGCGCGGCGCGCGGGCGTGCGCGAATTCAACGCGCGCAACACGGTGCTGAAGAAGGGCATCGCGCTCACGCCGGTGAAGTTCGGTATCGCGTTCAACGTCACGCACTTCAACCAGGCCGGCGCGCTGGTGCACATCTATACCGACGGCTCGGTGCTCGTGAACCACGGCGGCACGGAGATGGGGCAGGGGCTCAACACGAAGGTCGCGCAGGTCGTCGCGCACGAGCTCGGCATCCGCTTCGGCCGGGTCCGCGTGACGGCGACCGACACCAGCAAGGTCGCGAACACGTCCGCGACGGCCGCTTCCACGGGCTCGGACCTGAACGGCAAGGCCGCGCAGGATGCGGCGCGCCAGCTGCGCGAGCGGCTCGCGGTGTTCGCGGCGAAGCAGTTCGGCGACGGCAAGGTCGATGCGGCCGACGTGAGGTTCGGCAACGACTTCGTGTGGGTCGGCGGCAACGGCGTGCCGTTCGGCGACGTGGTCGCGAAGGCGTACCTCGCGCGCGTGCAGCTGTGGTCCGACGGTTTCTACGCGACGCCGAAGCTGTACTGGGATCAGTCGAAGCTGCAGGGCCGGCCGTTCTACTACTACTCGTACGGCGCGGCCGTGTCGGAAGTCGTGATCGACACGCTGACGGGCGAGATGCGCACGCTGCGCGTCGATGCGCTGCACGACGTGGGCGCATCGCTGAACCCGGCGCTCGACATCGGCCAGGTCGAAGGCGCGTTCATCCAGGGGATGGGCTGGCTGACGACCGAGGAGCTGTGGTGGAACAAGGGCGGCAAGCTGATGACGCATGCGCCGTCGACGTACAAGATCCCGACGGTGAACGACACGCCGCCCGAGTTCAACGTGCAGCTGTTCAAGAACCGCAACGTCGAGGACAGCATCCACCGTTCGAAGGCCGTCGGCGAGCCGCCGCTGCTGCTGCCGTTCTCGGTGTTCTTCGCGGTGCGCGACGCGGTGGCCGCGGTCGGCGACTACCAGGTGAACCCGCCGCTCGACGCGCCGGCCACCGGCGAGTCGATCCTGCGCGCGGTCAGCGCGGTGCGTGCGGCGCGCGCCGGTCAGGCAGGCTGAGATGAAACGGCTCCCGCGCTCGCTTCGTTCGCTGCTTCCGATGGGGGCGGTCAGCCTCCTTGGGGCGGCCCGGCGGAGGCTGACATGAACGGCCCCGCACGCTCGCTTCGCACCGCGCCGCCCCCGGCGTTCGCGCAGGGCACCGGCCAGCGCAACCGCGCGAGCGGCACGCCGGCGCCGATGCACATCGTGCTGTTCGGCGCCGGGCACGTCGGTCACGCGCTCGTCACGCTGCTCGGCGCGCTGCCGTGCGTCGTGCAGTGGGTCGACACGCGCGACGAGCTGTTTCCGGACGAATGTCCGCCGAACGTGCAGCCGGAGCCGACCGACACGCCGGAGGCCGTCGTCGACGCGGCGCCGCCCGGCGCATATTTCCTCGTGATGACGCACAACCACGCGCTCGACTTCTCGCTCGCCGCGCAGATCATGCGGCGGCGCGACTATGCGTACTTCGGGATGATCGGCTCGCGCACCAAGCGCGTGAAGTTCGAGCGCCGGCTTGCCGCGCGCGGCGTCGATCCGGCGCGGCTCGTCGAGATGGTGTGCCCGATCGGCGTCGCGGGCATCGTCGACAAGGCGCCGGGCGCGATCGCGGTGGCCGTGTGCGCGGAGCTGCTGCAGGCGCGCTCGGGCATGCCGGTGGCGGACGCGAAGGCCGCCGCGGCGGGGCGTGCGCGCGACGACGTGTCCTGCGCGCGATAGCACCGCGCGGCCAGCGCATGGCCGCGCGTTTTTGCATACACTGCACGACGACGCGCGGCACCGGGCCGCGCCTTACCGTGCACGCACCATGTCCGATCACCAGGTTTATCTCGACACGCTCGATGCGAGCCTCGTCGCCATCGAGCGCTGGCTGTCCGGCGTCGATACCGCGCCCGGGGCGCTCGACGCGCTGCTCGCTTCGTTCTCCGCCGATTTCACGATGATCCTGACCGACGGCCGCGAGGTCGACCACGACGGCACGCGCGCGCTGTTCGCGAAGCTCGCCGGCGCGAAGCCGGGGCTGCGCATCACGCTGTCGGACACCCGCGTGCTCGCCGCCGACGCGTCGCATGCGACGCTCACCTATCTCGAGGCGCAGCACGCGGCCTCGGGCGAGCTGCCCGCGCGCCGCGCGACCGCCGTGTTCGAACGCGACGCGGCGGGCGTCGTGCGCTGGACCCATCTGCAGGAAACCTTCTGTACGGCCTGAACGGCTGAACGGCCGCGCCGGCTTAGCTCGCCGCTTGCGGCTCAGCGCTTGCGGCCGCGGGCGACCGTCAGCTCGTCGGACACGCTCTGCATCAGCGCGCACAGCCACGCGATGTCGGTCGGCCGGTCGGGTTGCGGATGCGTGAGCAGGTAGCTCTTGATACGCGGAAACGGCACCGGCGGCGTGACGACGACGAGCGGCAGCAACTGCGCGTAATGCGTCGCGAAGCGGCGCGTCGTCGTGAAGATCAGGTCCGATTGCAGCAGCACCTGCGGCACGATCCCGAAGTACGGAAGCGTCGTCACGATGCGCCGCGTGAGGTGCGCGCGGGCAAGGCCGATCTCGATCGCGTTGCGCTTGTCGCCGGTGTACGGCGTCGGCGCGACGTGCGCGGCCGACGCGTACGCTTCGCGCGTGAGCGGCCCGCGCGCAAGCGGGTGCGCATCGCGCATCAGGCACACGATCGTGTCGGAGAACAGGTCCTGGCGTGCGAACTGCGGGTCGGGCTTCGGCCAGTTGCCGATCACGAGATCGAGCGCGCCGGATTCGAGCGCGCCCGCGTGATCGAGCGCGGGATTCAGCGAATCGATTTCCAGGTGCGCATGCGGCGCCGCGTCGCGAAAGCGCTCGATCAGCGTCGGCATGAAGAAATCGTTCAGGTAATCGGGCGCGGCGACGCGGAACGTGCGCCGTGCGGACGACGGATCGAAGTCGCCGTGCGGCGTCGCGATGAAATCGACCTCGCGCAGCGCGCGCTGCGCGGCCTCGAGCAGCGACGCGCCGTATTCGGTCGGCACCATGCCGGATTTGCCGCGCACGAGGATCGGGTCGTTCAGCGTCTCGCGCAGCTTGCGCAGCGCGGTGCTGATCGCGGGCTGGGTCTGGTTCAGCCGCAGCGCGGCCTGCGTGACGCTGCGCTCGAGCAGCAGCGTGCGCAGCACACGCACGAGCCAGATATCGAGCGAGGCGGTACGGTCGTCGTCTTCCATCGGTGGGGGTGATTCGGGTGACGCGTAACGTTACCGTAATCGCGCGTTGCCGTGCGTGATACCGGCCATCACGCGCGGCCCTTCGGCAGCGCGCTGATCCGCTTGACCTCGCGCGATTCGAGCCAGTTCGGCGTGCGCGCGCAGTACAGCACCATCGGCAGCGCATCCTCGCCCCAGAACAGCTGCTGGTTCATCCAGAACGTCGGCACGCCGAACACCCCGAGCGCGATCGCGTCGGCGTTGTTGCGTGCCAGTTGCGCGGCGGTCTCCTCGAATTCGATCAGCTCGTCGCCGTGGCCGACGCCGACCCGCTCGCACAATGCCGCGAACCCTTCCGGCGTCGACGGATCGTTGCCGTCGCGCCAGATGAAGCGGAACATCTCCAGCACGGTCGCGATGTCGGCGCGCAGCGCGATCGCGAGGCGCAGCACCTTGTCGGACTCGAACGGGTGCGCGGGCGGCATCTTGAAGCGGATACCGAGCTGCTCGGCGCGGAACAGCGCGTGACGGTACGTGAACACGCGCTTGGCCGGCACGTCGGCGCTGGGGCGCTGCCCCCAGTGCCGCTGCAGGTCGGGCAGCGACACGGCGACGGGTTCGAACGGCACGTCCGGCCACTTGTCGTGCTGTTCGAGGAGCAGGTAGGAGAACGGCGACACGAAGTCGAAGAACCAGGCGGGCTGGGCGATATCGAGGCCGGTTGTCATGTCGATCTCCAGTGGATGGGGCGTGCGGCGTCTGGCGGCGGCCTCCATGTTACGCGGCGGTGCACGCATGCGGCAATGATCGCGGATCGTCCGGTCAAGCGGAACCGGGAGTCGCCCGAGGGGACGTGCCGGCCGGCGGCGCGGCGTCGGCACGTGCCTGCGGCGGGCCGCCGGCGCCCGGCGGGCCGGCCGGCGTGTCGTGGTCGTGCGCGGTGAGCCGTTCGCGCACGAAGCCGATGTGCTCCCGCAGCACGTAGAACTGGCCCGCATAGGAGAGCGGCATCTTCATCCGGTTCACGGCTTCCTCGATGTCGTCGAGCTCGTCGAGCAGCTGCACGCGCTCCTCGGCCGTGTGCTCGCCGAGCGCGCGGCGCTCGAGCGCGATCAGCGCGCCGTACCAGCGGTAGATGCGCGAGCGCACGCGCCAGCCGTACAGCGACGGCACGAGCCGCAGCCCGGGGATCAGCACGACGATCAGCGGCACGACCACGACGAGCAGCCGGTCGACGAGGCTTGCGACCCAGAACGGCAGCCGCCGGTACAGGAAGGTCTTGCCGGATTTGTAGTAGCGCGCGGCGTCGTCGGACAGCGGGAAGCCGCGCGTGACGGACGACGGGAATTCGCCCGCGTGCTGCAGGATCGTCGCGTGGCCGTGCACCTCGCGCGCGGCCTCGATCAGCAGGTCGGACAGCGCGGGGTGCAGCGAGTCGCGTGCGACCAGCTCGATGGTCGGCGCGACCGTGTGGATGTCGGCGGGCGGCAGGTTGCGGCCGAGATCGTAGACGCCCATCGGCAGCGTGATCGCGGTCAGGTACGGGAAGCGCCGCGCGTACGCCTCGGCCTGGGTGAACGAATACACGTGCACGCCCGGTGCGCGGAACAGCTTCGCCATCACCGGGATCTGTGTCGAGTCGCCGGACAGGAACGCCGCGTCGATCTTGCCGTCGAGCAGCGCGGTGGCCGCATCCTCGCCGGCGGTCGGCAGCAGCTCGGTCGACCCGCCCGGCACGATGCCGTTCATCTTCAGCAGCGCGAGGCTCAGTTCGCGCGCGCCGCTGCCTTCCGCGCCGAGCGCGAGCCGCTTGCCCTTGAAATCGGACAGGCGCGCGACGACCGGGCCGCGGTACATGATCGCGAGCGGCACGTAGCCGATGCTGCCGAGCGACACGAGGTGTTCGTCGCGCTCCTTCGGGCCGATGCCGCTCTGCACGAAGCCCACGTCGACCGGCGCGTTCGGGTTCGACAGCCGCGCGAGGTTCTGGGCGGACCCTTCGGATGACTGGACGTCGAGCGTGACGCCGTTCTTCGCGAGGATCGTCTTGTATTTCTGCGCGGCGTTCCAGTACGTGCTGCCGGGCGGCCCGGACGAGATCACGAGCGTGGACGGCGGGGCCGGCTGGATCAGCTTGACCGCGAGCCAGACGGCCGTGGCGGCGAGCAGCACGGTGGGGCCGATCGACAGCGCGAGGTCGCGCCACGACACCGCGACGAAGCGGGCGAGGATGCGGCGAGGCGGGCGGGGGCGGGCTGGCTTCATGGGGGGCGGCGGATGACGCTGGCGTGACGTATCGGTGACGGTCGGCGCGGACGATGCGGATTCTCGCGGCGATGGTACCCGGTTTCGCGGTGCGTGCGCGAGTGCGGCGCGGCGGCGCGACGACAGCGGCGGGGGCCGCCGCGTCAAAAGCTTTGCGCTTCCGCGGGCGCTGGATTACATTGTGCGACGCAGCCGCGCCCGATTCGCGCGCGACCCGGCACGCAATGAGACCGGGCGCGTCCGGCCGGCGGCTGTCCGGCCCGGCCGGCCCGCTCTCGCGTGCGCCGTCCGCCAGCCCGTCTTGCCTCTCTCGTATCGCCGTGGAAAACACCGGCTGTCCCGCCCGTTCGCGCGCGGGCCGGCTGTTTTTGGGGGTATCCGGCCGTACTGTGCACGGCCGTTCCGGAGTGATAAGGAGATAGCATGAAGTCGATCGTGTTGAGAGCGTTGGGTGTCGCCGCCGTGGCGGCCTGTCTGTCGGGCAGCGTGTATGCGCAGTCGAGCGATGCGGCGGCAACGGAAGCGCCCGCGGCAGCGACCAGCGCGCCGAAGGCCGCCGCGAAAACCGCGAAGAAGGCGAACCGCAAGCTCGGCTATACGGTGCGCAAGGCGATTTCGAAGGAATCGGGCGTCAACGTGTCGAACCTCGTCGTGCGTTCGAAGGGCGGCGCGATCACGCTGGAAGGCACGATGCCGGCCCAGGACCAGATCGACAAGGCCGAAGCCGCAGCCAAGGGCGTGGCGGGCGTGACGTCGGTCACGAACAAGCTGACGGTTCAGCAGCAGTGATGCCGGGCGGCGGCGCGCGAGCGCCGCGTGCGCCCGTTTCCAGGCGGGCCCCGGCATGCCGGGGCCCGTTTGCGCTTGAGAGGCCGCAAGCCGCATGAAGCGGCGGCGGACCGATAACGATATCGAGAGGGCGGCGATGACGAGGCTCGGGTGGGGCAGGCGGATGGTTTTCGGCGCGGCGCTGGCCGCGATCGCGCTACTCGGCGCCTGCAACGGCGACGAATCGGCCGAGCGCAACCGGTTGCCCGGTTTCGTGTCCGGCAGCGTGCGCACGACAGCCTATGACGGCGCGAGCGACGACCTGCTGACGGCCGGCCTCGGCAAGACGGGCCTCGGCTCGGCCACCGCCCCCGGCTTCGCGAATGCCGCCCGGCCGACGGGCGCCGAGCTGCGCCGCCTTGCGATCTGGTCGAACTACCGCGCGCTCGTCGACATGAGCGCGAACGGCGGCTACGGCCGCTTCTGGGGGCCGAACGTCGATCTCGACGGCAACGCCACGCTCGGCGAAGGCAAGATCCCCGGCACCGAATATCTCGCATACTCCGACGACGGCAGCGGCAGCAAGAACGTGACGCTGCTCGTGCAGGTGCCCGCCAGCTTCAATCCCGCGCAGCCGTGCATCGTCACCGCGACGTCGTCGGGCTCGCGCGGCGTGTACGGCGCGATTTCCGCAGCCGGCGAATGGGCGCTCAAGCGCGGCTGCGCGGTTGCCTACAACGACAAGGGCGGCGGCAACGGCGCGCACGAACTCATGTCGGACACCGTCACGCTGATCGACGGCACGCTCGCCAACGCGGTGCTGGCCGGCACCGCGAGCCTGTTCACCGCGAACGTGACGAGCGGCGATCTCGCCACCTTCAATTCCCGCTTCCCGAACCGCTATGCGTTCAAGCACGCGCATTCGCAGCAGAATCCCGAGCAGGACTGGGGGCGCGTGACGCTGCAGTCGGTCGAGTTCGCGTACTGGGCGCTCAACGAGCAGTTCGGCCCGCTGATCGACAGCTCGCATCACGGCGTGCGCTATCGCGCGGGCGACATCACGACGATCGCCGCGTCGGTCAGCAACGGCGGCGGCGCGTCGCTCGCGGCGGCCGAGCAGGACAATCGCGGCTGGATCACCGCGGTCGTGGTCGGCGAGCCGCAAATCAACGTGCGGATGGCGCCGAACGCGGTCGTGCGCTCGGGCGGCCAGCCGGTGCCGTCGTTCGGCCGGCCGCTGGCCGACTACGCGACCCTCGCGAACCTGCTTCAGCCCTGCGCGGCCGCGTCGGCGTCGCTTGCCGGTGCGCCGTACCTGAGCGCGCTGCCGGCGGCGACCACGCAGGCGATCCGCACGCAGCGCTGCGCGACGCTCGCCGCGGCCGGGCTCGTGTCGGGGGCCGATACGCAAAGCCAGGCCGCCGACGCGCTCGCGCAGCTCCACGCGGCCGGCTATCTTGCCGATTCCGACCTGCTGCAAGCGCCGATGTGGGATTCGCAGGCGATTCCGGCGATCGCCGTCACGTATGCGAACGCGTACACGCGCTCGCGCGTCACCGACAACCTGTGCAATTTCAGCTTCGCGACGACGAACCCGGCGACGGGCGCCGTCGCCGCGCCGGCCACGTCGCCGATGCCGGCCGTCTTCGGCGTCGGCAACGGCGTGCCGCCGACGGCCGGCATCGACCTCGTGTTCAACACGGGCGCGGGTATCGACCACCGGCTCGCGACACCCGATGCGAGCTTCGCGGGCGCGCTGTGCCTGCGCCGGCTCTGGACGAACGGGATGCTCGGGATGCCCGCGAACGTCGATGCGGTGCGCGTGAACGCGAACCTGCAGGGCAAGCCGGCGATCATCGTCCAGGGCCGCAGCGATGCGCTGGTGCCCGTGAACCACGCATCGCGCGCGTACGTCGCGCAGAACGGCATCAGCGAAGGCGGGCGCAGCCGGCTCGTGTTCTACGAGGTGACGAACGGCCAGCACTTCGACGCGTTCCTGCCGGTGCCGGGCTTCGACACGCGCTTCGTGCCGGTTCACTACTACAACCTGCAGGCGCTGAACCTGATGTGGCGGCACCTGAAGAACGGTGCGCCGCTGCCGCCGTCGCAGGTGATCCGCACGGTGCCGCGCGGCGGCACGCCGGGCGCCGCGCCCGCGCTGACGAGCGCGAACCTGCCGCCGATCTCGGCCGCGCCGGGGGCGAACGCGATCACGACCGGCGCCGGCACGATCGACGTGCCGCTCTGACGGCGCCCGCCCCGCGCCGCCCGCACGAAGCCGGACAGCCGTCCGGCTTTTTCCTTTGAGCGAATGGAATCGGTCCCGGATTGGCCATTTGTCCGAATGGCGAGCGCTGTAACAAATTCTTACTTTACGGCGGTAAATCAGAACCCTAATATGCGCCGGTATTTTCACTTAATTTAATAAATTACAGATACGAAGATATTCCTTTCCGTTTAGTTAATCGATCCTTTCGATTTTGTTAAATCGGTTCGAGTCGCGGTTGATCGCCATTCTGCGATTAATCGGTATCTCGCCGAGGGGGATCGTTCGTCTGTTCCAAGCGAGGCGCCCTTGTCGGGCGGGCCTTGCGGGGTGTGTTTTTGCCGTCGATTTTGTGTGCATGCAAATTCGCGCAATGAATTCGTATTGCTGCGGATTATTGAATTGCCGTTTGCAATGGAATTGATTCCATTGTGCGGTTGCAAAAAAACATGGGTGGGGTAAATCGTGCCGATCGGTATTCACCGATCCGGTAAAAAACTCGGGGTGCGTCGCATAACGAATGCATTCCTGGTGCGGAGCGCCGGAGCAAATGATCCTTTGCGACCGGCGGTATTTATCGTTCTGTTCGAGAGGCAATAATGACGACACGGAAGTCCTTGAAAGACGGTTTCGCGCTATTCGGAACGACACTGAGCGTGCCGCTCGCCGCAGCCGCGGCCGCGGCGCTGCTCGTCACGGGGTGCGGCGGCGACGACGGGCCGAGCCCGGCTGCTTCGGCCGCCGCCGCGGCCGCGACGTCGGCCGGCGCCAGCACGTCGGCCAACACCGGCGCAACGGCCGCAGCGGCCGACCAGCCGTACGTCGACAACGACGTGTACGGCACCGGGCCGAACGACGCGGTGACGGATTCCACGGAAGGGGCGGCCGTCGTCCACCGTTCGGTCACGATCGGCGGCAAGACCATCAAGTACACGGCCACCACGGGCCACCTGACGACGATCGACCCGGTCACCTCGGCGCCGAACGCGAAGATGTTCTACGTCGCGTACACGCAGGACAATCCGGACCCGTCGAAGCCGCGCCCGGTCACGTTCTTCTACAACGGCGGCCCCGGCTCGTCGTCGGTCTACCTGCTGCTCGGCTCGTACGGGCCGAAGCGCCTGCAGTCGTCGTTCCCGAACTTCACGCCGCCCGCGCCGTACAAGCTGCTCGACAACCCGGACAGCCTGCTCGACCGTACCGACCTCGTGTTCATCAACCCGGTCGGCACCGGTTATTCGACGGCGATCGCCCCGGCGAAGAACAAGGACTTCTGGGGCACCGACCAGGACGCCCGCTCGATCGACCGCTTCATCCAGCGCTACCTGACCAAGTATTCGCGCTGGAATTCGCCGAAATTCCTGTACGGCGAGTCGTACGGCACCGCGCGCAGCGCGGTCGTGTCGTGGGTGCTGCACGAGGACGGCATCGACCTGAACGGGATCACGCTGCAGTCGTCGATCCTCGACTACGCGAATGCGTTGTCCGCGCCGGGCACGTTCCCGACGCTCGCGGCCGACGCGTTCTACTGGAAGAAGACGACGCTCAACCCGACGCCGACCGATCTCGACGCGTACATGGTCCAGGCCCGCAACTACGCGGACAACACGCTCGCGCCGCTCGCGCAGAAGCCGAACCCGCAGGACGGCGGCTTCGTGAACGTGCGGCTGAACCTGAACCTGCAGACCGCGCAGCAGATGGGCGCGTACATCGGCACGGACCCGACGTCGCTGATCCAGACGTTCGGCAACCCGGCCGCGCTCGGCAATGTGCCGTCGTCGGACGACAACCCGCCGTACACGTTCTTCCTGACGCTCGTGCCGGGCACGCAGATCGGCCAGTACGACGGTCGCGCGAACTTCACGGGCAAGGGCATCGCGCCGTACATCCTGCCGAACTCGGGCAGCAACGATCCGTCGATCACGAACGTCGGCGGCGCGTACACGGTGCTGTGGAACAGCTACATCAACACCGACCTCAAGTACACGTCGACGTCGTCGTTCGTGGACCTGAACGACCAGGTCTTCAACAACTGGGACTTCAGCCACACCGACCCGACCGGCGCGAACAAGGGCGGCGGCAACACGCTATATACGGCCGGCGACCTGGCGTCGACGATGAGCGTGAACCCGGATCTGAAGGTGCTGTCGGCGAACGGCTATTTCGACGCCGTCACGCCGTTCCACCAGACGGAGCTGACGCTCGCGCAGATGCCGCTCGACCCGACGCTCAAGGCGCAGAACCTGACGATCAAGAACTACCCGTCGGGCCACATGATCTACCTGAACGACGCGTCGCGGACCGCGCTGAAGGGCGATCTCGCCAACTTCTACGACGGGATCCTCGCGAACCGCACCGCCCTGCAGCGGGTGCTGAAGCTGCAGGCGCGCACGCAGCAGCTCAAGCAGCAGAAACTGCAGCAGCAGGGGCAGTAAGCGCGGTGGGCGGCTCGAGCCGCCCCGGACGGAAGACAGCCCGATCGGCGCAGGCCGGTCGGGCTGTTTTTTATCGGCAGCGGAGGGCGCCGCGCGTCGGTTGCGCTGGCCGGGAAAGGGCGCAACCGCGGGTGAAGGGCGGGATCGGCGCCTGCCTACGCGAGCACGAGCCTTACACCGACCGCGACGAGCGTCGCGGCGAGCAGGTTGCGCAGCAGCCGCTCGGGTGCGCGCGCCGACAGCAGGCTGCCGAGCACGATGCCCGGCAACGAGCCGAGCAGCAGCGACAGCAGCATCGACCAGTCGACCGAGCCGAGCAGCCAGTGGCCCATGCCGGCGACCAGCGTGAGCGGCACCGCGTGCGCGATGTCGGACCCGACGATGCGGGTCGTCGCGAGCATCGGATACAGCAGCAGGAGCACGGTGACGCCGATCGCGCCGGCACCGACCGACGTCATCGACACGAGCACGCCGAGCACGGCGCCCGTCAGCACGGTCGACCACAGCGTGCGCGCGGGGTTCGGCGCGAGCGGGTTGCGCGCGGCGAACGCGGTGAGCTGCGGCCGGAAGATCAGCGCGAGCGACGTGAGCAGCAGCGCGACGCCGAGCACGAGCTGGATCATCCGCGCGGTGCCCGGCGTGTTCATCCCGTGCGTGTGCAGCCACCACAGCGTGATGGCCGCGGCCGGCACGCTGCCTGTCGCGAGCCGGCCCGTGATGCGCCAGTCGATCGAACCCTTCAGGCCGTGGACGAGCGTGCCGGTGGCCTTGGTCGCCGCCGCATAGAGCAGGTCGGTGCCGACCGCCGTCGCAGGGTGGACGCCGAACAGCAGCACGAGGATCGGCGTCATCAACGAACCACCGCCGACGCCGGTCAGGCCGACGAGGATGCCGACGAACAGGCCGGACAACGAGTACAGCAGATCGATATGGGGAAGCGACATCGGAAGGAGGCGGTTATGCGGCGTTCGGCGGTAGCGGCGCGTGGGTCAAAGTCCGCCATTGTCGCAAATGTGGCGGGTCGGTGTACGACTGCGTTAAAAATCGGCCGGGAAGGCGCGGGCGGCAGGCCGCGGTGAAACGGGCGTTTGAACGGGGCAGGGCCAACGTGATGGCCGGTGCCGGCCAGCCACGACAGGACGGGCGGTGCGCGGCACCCGGAAGAAGAAAAAGGGCGCGACGGTGCGCGCCCCAGGTTCGATGCAAACGGCCGGATTCATCCGCCGCCTGCGGCTCGTCGGCGTCAGTGCATCGCGGGGCCGGCGCCTTCGACGGCGTCCTGCCGCCGGATGCGCAGCGCGAGCCCGATCAGCGCGGCGGCGGCAGCGAATGCCGCGCCGAACGCGAAGGCCGCATGGTAGCCGCCGTTCAGTGCGTCGAGCGGCGCGGCGTTCGCGGCCGCGAGCACGTCGGTGCGGGCGGCCGCGAGGCTCGCGAGCACGGCGAGGCCGAGCGCGCCGCCCATCATGAACGCGGTGTTGACGATCCCCGACGCGAGCCCGGAATCGGCCGGATCGACGTCGCTCATCGCGGCGAGCAGCATCGGGTTGAACGCGACGCCCGCGCCGATGCCGAGCAGCGTCATGCCGGGCAGCACGTGCCAGACGAAGCCGCCGTCCACCGGCGCGCGCGAAAACAGGGCGAGGCCGCAGGCCGCGATCAGCAGGCCGGCCGCGATCGGGCCGCGGATCCCGAAGCGCATCACGATGCGCGCGGACAGCCCGAGCGAGAACGCGGCCATGATCAGGTTCGCCGGCAGGAACGCGAGACCGACCTGCAGCGGCCCGTAGCCGAGCACACGCTGCATGTACAGCGCGGACAGGAAGAACCACGCGAACATCGCGGCCGCCCACAGCACGCCGATCACGTTCGCGAGCGCGACGTTGCGCGCGGCGAACAGCGTGAGCGGCATCAGCGGATGCGCGGCGCGCGCCTCGATCGCGATGAACAGGGCGAGCAGCGCGACCGCCGCGCCGATCAGCACGACGGTCTGCGTCGACAGCCAGCCGGCTTCGTTGCCGCCGACGATCCCGTAGACCGCCAGCATCAGCGACGCGGTCACGGTGACCGCGCCCGCGACGTCGAGCCGCGCGGTGCCGGCCGGCGCGCGCGGGCGCGGCAGCAGCGCGACGCACATCGCATAGACCGCGATGCCGATCGGCAGGTTGACGAGGAAGATCCAGTGCCACGACAGCGAACTCGTCAGCAGCCCGCCGAGCAGCACGCCGATGCTGCCGCCGCCCGCGCAGACGAAGCCGTACACGCCCATCGCGCGGGCGCGTTCGCCGGGTTCGGTGAAGAGATTCATGATCAGCGACAGCGACACGGCCGACACCACCGCGCCGCCGAGCCCCTGCACCGCGCGCGCGGCGATCAGCATCGTCTGCGATTGGGCGAGGCCGCATGCGAGCGACGCGAGCGTGAAGACGACGAGGCCGGCGAGGAACATGCGCCGCTGGCCATACAGGTCGCCGAGCCGGCCGCCGAGCAGCAGGCAGCCGCCGAACGTCAGCAGGTACGCGTTGACGACCCACACGAGGGCCGTTTCGGTGAAATGGAGGTCGGTGCTGATCGACGGCAGCGCAACGTTCACGATCGTGCTGTCGAGCACGATCATCAGCACGCCGAGGCAGAGGACGATCAGCGCGTACCAGCGCTTTTCGCCGTGGATCCCGTGGGTCATGGGCTTGCAGCCTTCTGATAGTTATTTGAAAGGATGCATTGTAGGCCCCCTCGGCGCCGGCTTCCTGCCGGTTTGTGGCAGGAGCGATGCGTAGTCGCGCGTCCGGGCGGGACGCGCGTGACGGATGCGACGGGCGTTACGCGCGCGCCGGCAGTTCGCAGCCGTCGGGGCCGCATGCGGCCGCGTCGCTGCCGTCGAGTTCGACGATGCCGTCGCGCCATGCCTGGTCGAGCGCCTGCGCGAACGCGTCGGCCGGCTGCGCGCCCGACACCGCGTAACGGCCGCCGAACACGAACAGCGGCACGCCGCGCCCGCCGATCTGCGCGGCGCGGGCGATGTCGGCTTCGACTTCGTCGCGGTACAGGTCGCTGCGCAGCACGTCTTCGACGGCCGCGCGCTCGAGCCCCGCTTCGACCGCGAATTCGGTCAGCTCGGCGTGATCGAACAGCGAGCCGTGCTCGCAGAAATACGCGCGGTACAGTCGCTCGGTCAGCGCGTGCGCGCGGCCCGTCGCTTCCGCGAGCTTCACGAGCCGGTGGCCGTCGAGCGTGTCGCCGACGAGCGTGCCGGGCAGGTCGTAACGCAGCCCGACGCTCGCGGCCGCATCGGTCACCTGGCGCAGCATCTGGTCGACCTGCGCGGGCGACATCCGGTACTTGCCGGCGAGCATCGCCTCGACCGGCTCGACCGGCTGGCCCGGCATCAGCCGGTATGCGCGCAGCGCGACGTCGACGCGCTCGGCGTGCGCGAACGCGGCGAGCGCCTCGTCGAAGCGGCGCTTGCCGATCCAGCACCACGGGCAGATCAGGTCGGACCAGATTTCGACGGTCAGGGTCGGGCGGGCAATCGGGGCGGGAGCGGTCGTCATGGGCGATTCCGGGCAGCAAAAAAATGTAACCGGGACTATATCACTTTGTGCTTCGACGCTTCGTCCAGGCCGGGCGGGCGCGTGAAACGGGCGCCCGCCGCATCACGAAGCATAGACACGGAAGCGGCGCACCGATAGCGACGGCCGATACGGGCCGCCGCCGCGCGTTCCGACGAACAGGCGTTTCGTCGTTCCGGCGAACCAGCCCGCCGCGTTTCCCTTACGCGTCGCCCTGCGTTTCCTTCAGGTGCTTGAGGTGTTTGTAGACCGTCGCGCGACCCATCCCGAGCACATTCGCGACGTAGTTCGCCGCGCTCTTGCCGCGGAACGCGCCCTCCGCGTACAGCGCTTCGACGAGCTCGCGCCGGTGCTCGCGCGTGAGCCCGTTCAGCCCGACCTGCCGCTCGCGCAGCCAGCCGTGCAGGAACGTGTTGATGCGCTCCTGCCAGTCGTCGCGGAACAGCTCGTCCGGCTGCGCGACCACGCCCGCACCCTTGATGAACAGGTCGAGCGTCGCGCGCACCTCGTCGAACACCGCGATGTTGAAGTTGATGCACATCATCCCGGCCGGGTGGCCTTCGTCGTCGAACAGCACGTTGCTCACGCAGCGCATCCGCCGGCCGTCCCAGTTCAGCTTCTCGTACGGGCCGATCACGCGCTCGCGTGCGGAATGATCGATTTCCTCCAGCGCGGAATCGTCGCCGACCTCGCGCTTCGACAGGTTGTTCGCGAGATACAGCACGGTCTGGTCGTGCAGGTCGTGGATCACGACTTCCGCGTACGGGAAGAACAGCGCGGCGATACCGTCGGCGATCGGCGCATAGCGGGTGAGCAGCAGGTCTTTGACGGGGGATTTCTTCTTGCGCATCGGTGTCGCCATCTCGGGTGGGCGGGGGCCGGGCGGCCCATCGGGCCGGCGAGGCGGCGTGCCGGTGGCCGGCATGCCCGTGCGCCCGCGCGCGGCCGCCGCAGCGGTTGCGCCATTGTATCGGCCCCGCGCTCGCGTGCCGCTCATGCGCGCGTCAGGTGCGCGTACAGCGCGTGCGCGATCGCGATGTCCTCGAGCCCGAGGCCGATCGAGCGGAAGAATGCGTGACGCGCGTACGACGGTGCAGGGCAGGTGCCGGCGATGAGCGCGGGCAGGTCGCCGGCGATCCGTGCGGCTTCCCAGCCGTGCTCGGCCGTCGCGATCTGCATTTCGCCGGCGCTCGCGGGCGTCGTGTGCCGGTAGTCGCAGTACACGTCCATGTCGAGCAGCCAGGCGGGCGGGATCTCGTGCGCGCGCGCGACGTTCGTGCTGATCGACGTGACGAGCGCGGGGCGCGTGAGCATCCCGTCGCCGAGCACGGGCGTGCCCGACGACGTGCACAGCATCACGACGTCCGCGTCGCGCACGCAGGCTTCGACGCTCGCCGCGGCGCGTGCGCGCGGGTCGAGCTGCGCAAGCGCCGCCTGCTGCGCCGCGTCGCCGGCGAGCGCGGGCGAGTACACGCGGATCGTCTCCCAGTCGCGCAATCCCGCGGTGTGCCGCAGGTGCGCGAGGCCGACCGCGCCCGCGCCGACGATCGCGAGATGGCGCGCGTTGCCCGGCGCGAGACAATCGACCGCGAGCGCGGTCGTGCCGGCCGTGCGCTCGACCGTCAGCAGGCCCGCGTCGCACCACATCAGCGGCTGGCCCGTGCGCATCGACATCAGCGCGGTCCACGCGGTGACGATGGGCTTGCCGCCCGTCACGACATACGGCGACAGCTTCGCGCCGAACACCTGCGCGTCGGCGAGCGCGCCCAGATACGTGATGAAGTCGCCGGCCTGCTCGGGAAACAGCGTGAGCGTTTGCGGCGGCTGCACCGCGCGCGCCGCGGCGAGCGACGCGAACATGCTGCGCAGCGTGCCGAGCACGTCGAGCGACGGCAGGGCCGCGCGCACCGCGGCTTCGTCGACGGTCAGCGGCAGGGTCGGGGCGGTTTGCGTCATGAGGACATCTCCGGTCGGGGCCGGACTGGACTGTCTCGATCGACGTGTCCGGCAGTGTTCGTGATGGACGAAAAGTCTAATATAGACAAACGAAATCGGGAGAATTTTTCTTTTCGAGACTTTGTGTCGTCGCAAGATTCTGGAAAAACATCGATAAATCAAGGGTGTTTTCGATGTCGGGCGAATTTAAGATGCCGCGTATCGGGGCACGATTCTCGTATCCCCTATAGTCTATCGTAGACTTTGAGTCTATATTTCGCGTGCAGGACACGACCCGCCGCCGTGTGGCGACCGCCTGCTTCGAATGCCGATCCGGCGCCCGGCCGCGGCTGTCGTGTACCGATCTTCATCGCCTCAATCCAGAACGGAAGGACCGTCATGAACTGGAAGCTCTCCCTCTGCGCCGCTGCGGCGCTCGCCTGTGCGGCCGTCACGGCCCACGCGGAACAGACCACGTTGCGCTTCGGGATCGAAGCCGCCTATCCGCCGTTCGAGAGCAAGACGCCGGCCGGTCAGCTGCAGGGTTTCGACGTCGACATCGGCAACGCGGTGTGCGCGAAGCTGAACATGAAATGCGTGTGGGTCGAGAATTCGTTCGACGGCCTGATTCCGGCGCTGCAGGCGCGCAAGTTCGATGCGATCAATTCGGCGATGAACATCACCGCGAAGCGCAAGCAGAGCATCGACTTCACGCCGGCGATCTACGTGGTGCCGATCGTGATGGTCGCGAAGCACGGCTCGCCGCTGCGGCCCGACGTCGCGAGCCTGCGCGGCAAGCACGTCGGCGTGCTGCAGGGCTCGTCGCAGGAGGATTTCCTGAAGGCGCACTGGGCCAACGCGGGCGTGGCCGTCGTGTCGTACCAGGATCAGGACCAGATCTACGCCGATCTTGTCGCGGGTCGTCTCGACGCGGCCGTGCAGGAAGCGCAGACCGCGCAGGAGGGTTTCCTCGACAAGCCGGCCGGCCGCGACTACCAGATCGTCGGCGAGCCGCTGAAGGATCCGGCGACGCTCGGCGAAGGCACGGGCTTCGGGATGCGCAAGAACGACAAGGCGCTGCAGGCGAAGATCGTCGGCGCGCTCGACGCGCTGAAGAAGGACGGCACGCTCGGCGCGCTGTCGCAGAAGTACTTCAAGCGCGACATCGTCGCGAAGTAATGACCGCCGCGCGCCGGCCGCCGGGCCGGTGCGTGCCGCATCGAATTTCGACGCAGTACGGGGAACCATGGATTTCGACGTCATCGTTCTGGGGGCCGGCATCGTCGGCGTGTCGTCGGCGCTGCATCTGCAGGATCGCGGGTTGCGCGTCGCGCTCGTCGACCGGCGTGCGCCCGGCGAGGAAACGAGCCACGGCAATGCGGGGCTGATCGAACGCTCGTCGGTCGTGCCGTACGCGTTTCCGCGCCGGCTCGGCACTTTGCTGCGCTATGCGCGCAACCGCTCGGTCGATCTCTACTGGGACTACCGCGCGCTGCCCGCGTATGCGGGCTGGCTCGCGCGCTTCTGGCGCGAATCGTCGCCGCAGCGGCTCGCGGCCGCCGCGCGCGACCTGCTGCCGCTCGTCGCGGCGAGCGTCGTCGAGCACGACGCGCTGCTCGCGCGTACCGATGCGCAGCCGCTCGTGCACGACGGCGGGTGGATCGAGGCGTTCCGTTCGCCCGCGCTGTTCGATGCGGAAACGCGCGTGCAGCAGCGCGTGGCCGACGCGCACGGGCTGCGGATGACGGTGCTCGACGCACGTGCGTTGCGCGCGGCGGAGCCCGGCGTCAGCGACGCGTTCTGCGGCGCATTCCACTGGCAGGACCCGAAGACCGTGTCGAGCCCGGGCGGGCTGACCAAGGCCTACGCCCGGTTGTTCGAGCGCGACGGCGGCACGTTCGTGCTCGGCGATGCCAAGACGCTCGTGCAGGTGGAGGACGGCTGGCAGGTCGGTACCGAACACGGGCCGATCTCGGCACGCTCGGCGGTGGTCGCGCTCGGGCCGTGGTCCGATCACGTGTTCGCGCCGCTCGGCTACCGGATTCCGCTGCGCGCGAAGCGCGGCTACCACATGCACTACCGGCCGACGCGCGCGCCGTTGAACGTGCCGGTGTGCGATACCGAGGAAGGTTTCGTCGTCGCGCCGATGGAAGGCGGCCGCCTGCGGCTCACGACCGGCGTCGAGATCGCGCTGCGCGGCGCACCGCCGACCGGCGTGCAGCTCGCGCGTGCGGAGCCGCTGGCGCGCGACGCGTTCGGCATCGGCGAGCGGCTCGATCCCGAGCCGTGGCTCGGGATGCGGCCGTGCACGCCCGACATGCGCCCGGTGATCGGGCCCGCGCCGCGCCATCGCCACCTGTGGTTCGCGTTCGGCCATTGTCACCACGGGCTCACGCTCGGCCCCGCGACCGGGCGCCTGCTCGCCGAAATGATGACGGGCGCGCCGACCTATATCGATCCCCATCCGTACCGGCCCGCACGCTTCGGCTGATCCGGCGGCGCGCGCAGCCTCGCGCGCGCCGGTTGCGACGCGGCCTTTACAATGTTTCATTCTGCTATCCGGATTACCGGAAATCGCGCAATCGGAAATGATCTGCGTAATCGGCAAGAAAGATGATCGCCAAATAAAGAAAATCAGCAAATCGGCGATTTATCAATGCATTTTCATTTTTCTGAAATGTGTAATCGGCAGCTGCTCGTGACGGTCTGATGCACCACCTTGGCGGCGCGCTCCGGTGTTACGGGGAATGTACCGGAACACGTTACCACGGGGCTCGCAAACGTTACGTTACATCCGTGCTCCGACGCCGTTTTTCATCAGATGATTGCGATGCCGGGGTCATGCTTTTCGTCTGAAATAGATTAAAAAAGCGTTATTGATCGCTAATAGGCAGACGAATCAATCCGGTTTTTCGAATTGGCACACTTCGTGCAATCCGTCCCCATGCTTTATCAACGTTGTGCCAACCGAGATGGGGAAAAACAAAGATGGGACAAAATCTGAAATTGACGGGTGCAGCGCTGTCGGTCGCGACGGTGTTCGGGGTGCTGGCTTCGGGTTCCGCGGTGGCGGGGCCCCTTGATGGGCTGCCGATCCCGCAAGTGATCGTCAACCCGCCGACGAACAGCGTCTCGGTCGGGCTGGTCGCGACGGGGACGTCGCCGCTGGGTTCGGTCACCGTGGCGGCGGGCGGGGCGGGCGCGATCCAGACGTCCCTTGGCGACCCCGGCCAGGCACTGTCGGGCGCCGTGGGGGCGGTGACGGGTGCACTCGGCGGTGGCGGCGGCACGGTGCAGCCGCTCGCGCCGGTTCAGGGTGTGGTGAACCAGGTGACGGGTGCGCTGAGCGGCGGCAACCCGGCCGGCGCGTTGACCGGTGCGCTGAATACGGCGACGGGAGCGTTGGGCAATGCGGTTGGCACGGCGACGGGGGCACTGGGCAACGTCGGCGGGGGGGCGAATCCGCTGGCGCCGGTTCAAGGTGTCGTCAATCAAGTGACGGGTGCGCTCGGCGGCGGCAATCCCGCTGGTGCGTTGACGGGTGCACTCGGTACGGTGACCGGTGCGCTGGGCAATGTTGGCGGCGGGGCGAATCCGCTGGCGCCGGTTCAAGGTGTCGTCAATCAAGTAACGGGTGCACTCGGTGGCGGCAACCCGGCTGGTGCGTTGACGGGTGCACTCGGTACGGTGACCGGTGCGCTGGGCAATGTCGGCGGCGGGTCGAATCCGCTGGCGCCGGTTCAAGGCGTCGTCAATCAAGTAACGGGTGCGCTCGGCGGTGGCAACCCGGCTGGTGCGCTGACCGGCGCACTCGGCACGGTAACGGGCGCACTGGGCGGTATCGGCGGCGGCTCGTACCCGCTGGGGGCGGTTCAAGGCGTCGTCAATCAAGTCACGACTGCGCTCAATAACGGCAACCCGGCCAGCGCATTGACGGGTGCGCTCGGTACCGTGGCGGGTGAGCTCGGTGCTGGCAATCCGGCCGGCACGGTAACCGGTGCAATCGGCAACGTGACGGGGGCGCTCGGCGCATTGGGCGCTATCGGCGGCGGCAATCCCGCGGGTGCGCTGACCGGCGCACTGAACACGGCGACCGGGACGCTAAGCAACGCACTCGGTACCGCAACGGGCGCGCTCGGCGGCGGCAACCCGGCTGGTGCGTTGACGGGTGCACTCGGCACGGTGACGGGGGCACTGGGCAACGTCGGCGGCGGCTCGAACCCGCTGGCCCCGATCCAGAACGTCGTCGACCAGGTCACGGGTACGCTCGGCAGCGGCAACCCGGCCGGCACGCTCAGCAACGCGGTCAACACGATCACGGGCACGCTCGGCAACGTCGGCGGCGCGGGCAGCCCGCTGGCGCCGGTGCAGGGTGTCGTCACGCAGCTTGCGGGCACGCTCGGCGACTCGAATCCGCTGGCGCCGGTGCAAGGCGTCGTGAATCAGGTCGTCGGCACGCTGTCCGGCGCCGGTGGCGGCAGCCCGATCGCGCCGATCACGAACCTCGTCAACGGCCTGCAGAACGCGCTGCCGACGGGCGGCAACGCGGCTGGTGCGCTGACCGGTGCACTAGGCTCGGTGACGGGCGCACTCGGCAACCTCGGTGGCTCGAATCCGCTGGCCCCGGTGCAGGGCGTCGTGAACCAGGTCGTCGGCACGCTGGGCAACAGCAATGCGGTCGGCACGGCCACGAACGCACTGGGTAACGCGGTCGGCTCCGTCGTGGGCGCACTCGGCAACCTCGGCGGCACGAACCCGCTGGCGCCGGTGCAGGGCGTCGTGAACCAGGTGGTCGGCACGCTCGGCAACCTCGGCGGGTCGAACCCGCTGGCGCCGGTGCAAGGCGTCGTGAACCAGGTCGTCGGCACGTTGTCGGGCGCGGCGGGCAACAACCCGATCGCACCGATCACGAACCTCGTGAGCGGCCTGACGGGCGGTAGCAACCCGGCCGGCGCACTGACCGGTGCGCTCGGTTCGGTGACGGGCGCACTCGCGAACGGTCCGGTGGCCCTCGGGCAGGCGGCCGGCGCGCTGTCGGGCGCGGCCGGTTCGACGGCAGCGGCGGGCGGCAGCCTGCTTGGCTCGGGCGCGAACGCGGCCGGCGGCACGGCGGGGGCGGTTGGCTCGCTGCTGACGACGGGCGGCAACGCGACGGCGACGGTCGTCAACGCGGTCGGCACGACGGTGGGCACGGCGCTCGGCTCCGCGCCGGGCCTGTCGGTCACGCCGCATTCGGGCAACAGCGCGCCGGGCAACCCGCTCGCACCGGTGTCGTCGCTGCTCCAGTCGCTGACGGGCGCACTGCCGAGGTAATCAGCCGGACACGCACGGCGGCGCGAGATCGGCCGCCGTGCGCAACGGGTCGCGCAACGCGGCATGACAGGGATGTCATGCCGCGTTGTCCTTTTTGGGGCGCGCTTTCTTTCGTCGCATGAACGGCCGTGGCCGGCGTTCGTCGGCCGACGCGGAATAATCGGCCTCCTTCGTCCGTTTACATACCGAATCCCGGCAGCACCGGCCGGCGGGATAATGGTCGCGACGAAGCCGATCGTCCCTGCCGGTGCCGCCGTGTCGCGATGCCGTGCCAAGGAGAAAGGACATGAAACGGATACTCGTTGCCGCCGCGCTGACGGCGGCTATCGTGCGGCCGGCCGCCGCGGAACCGCCCCGTGCCGGCGACGGCAAGCTGGTCGACGAAGATCGCATGACGCTGTACGTGTTCGATCGCGACGCGCCCGGCAAGAGCGCGTGCGACAGCGCGTGCGCGGCCAACTGGCCGCCCGCGCTCGCCGACGCGTACGACAAGGCCGTGGGTGCACTGAGTCTCGTCGCGCGCGACGACGGCCGCAAGCAATGGGCGTATCGCGGGCGCCCGCTGTATCGCTGGAAGCAGGATCGCAAGCCCGGCGACGCTGGCGGCGACGGGATCGGCGGCATGTGGCACGTTGCGCGCCCGTGACCGCATGGCGGTGCGCGAGGCATCCTGATGAGCTATGAATCGGATCTGCTGGTGTGGCTGCCGCATCTCACGCGCTATGCGCGCGCGCTGACGGGCGACCGCGCCTGGGCGGACGATCTCGTGCAGGACACGCTCGAGCGTGCGCTGAACCGCCCGCCGCGCGATGGCGGCAACCTGCGCGCGTGGCTGCTGACGCTGCTGCGGCACCGCTTCATCGACCAGTTGCGCGCGCGGCACGAGATCGCGGTCGACGATGCGACGGCGCCGTGGCAAACGATGGCCGCGCCGGCCGGCGAGATCGGCGGGCTGGTGCTGCGCGACGTGCAGCGCGCGCTGTACCGGCTGCCGGTCGAGCAGCGCGAGGTGTTGCTGCTGGTCGCGCTCGAGGAGTTGAGTTATCGCGATGCCGCACAGGTGCTCGGGGTCCCGGTGGGAACGGTGATGTCGCGCCTCGCACGGGCGCGCGGGCAGATGCGCGCGATGCTGTCGGACGAGCCGTCGGCGCACGGCACGCCCGCGTTACGGGTGATCGGGAAGACATGATGGACGAACCGCGCAAACCTTCGAACGACGAACGGGACGACGATGCGTCGGCGCAACTGCTGTCCGCGTTGCTGGACGGCGAGCTGTCCGGGCGCGAGCGAAACGAGATGCTCGAGCGGGTGCAGGCCGATCCGGAGGAGGCCGAACGATTCGCGCATTACCGGGCGCAGCGCGACGCACTGCAGGCGCTGTTTCCGCTGCCGGGTGCCGCGCCCGCGCTGTTCGTGCAGCGCCGCGCGCCGCGTCGGCGCGGGATCGCCCATGCGCTCGCGGGGCTCGCGGCCGGGCTGCTGATCGGCATCGCGCTGCACGCGGGCTGGGTCGCGCTCGACAGCGAACCGGCGTTCGCCGCGCGCGCGGATGTCGCGTACGCGACGTACGTGGCCGATCGCGAACATCCGGTCGAAGTCGGAGCGGGCGACCCGGAACGCCTCGCCGGGTGGCTGTCCGCGCGTCTCGGGCGGCCCGTGCGCGCGCCGTCGCTCGACGAATACGGCTACGCGCTGCTCGGCGGACGGCTGCTCCCGGGCGACGCGGGGCCGGCCGCGCAACTCATGTACCAGCGCGCGGACGGCGAGCGCGTGACGCTGTACATGACGGCCTACGACGCACGGCGCGTCGCGCCGCGGGCGATGTCGGCCGGCGACCGCTACACGTATTTCTGGTCGGATCGCGGGATGGGCTACGCGTTGTCCGGCCAGGGCGATGAACGGCGCCTGCGCGAACTCGCGATCGAAGCGTGCGGTGCGCTCGGCGGCCAGACCGACGCGTGGAAGGGGTGATGCGCGCGGCGCCGGTACGGAGCACGAGATGAAGATGACGATGACGAAGGGGCTCGTGCTGATCCCGTTGCTGGCGGCACTCGCCGCGGGCACCGCGCTTGCCCGGGCGGAGGGCGACGTACCCGTGCGCGTGCCCGTCGACGCCGACGGCGTGCAGCGGGTCGCGATCGTCGGCGGCAGCTATTTCTTCCGGCCGAACCACGTGATCGTGCGGGCGCACGTGCCGGTCGAGCTGACCGTGTCGGCCGAGCCCGGCCTGGTGCCGCACAGCTTCGAAATCGATGCGCCGCAGGCCGGCATTGCGGTGCACACGGCACTCGGCACGACGCCGAAGACGTTTCGCTTCACGCCGGCGCAGCCGGGCCGGTTCGCCTACTATTGCACGCATCGGCTGCTGTTTTTCAGCAGCCATCGCGAGCGCGGGATGGAAGGCGTGCTCGATGTCGAGGCGGCGCCGTGATCGCCGCGTTGCTGGCCGCGAGCCTGATAGGAGCGAGCATGACCGCCGATCCCGTGACCGTCGCGCAGGCGCATTTCGACCACGTCCGCTCGTACCGCGCGACGATCCGCTCGTCCGCGCGCAGCGGCGAACATACGGAATTCCGCTACGCGTACCTGAAACCGGGCTTCGTCCGGATGGATTTCGTATCGCCGCATCACGGCGCGGTGCTCGCGTACGATCCCGGCGACGGCAAGGTGCGGCTGCGCCCGTTCGGCGCGCATGCGCCGCCCGCGCTGACGCTGTCGCCGTCCAACCCGCTCGTGCGCGACCGCAGCGGCCACCGGGTCGACCGGTCCGACGTCGGCGAATTGTTGCGCAACGTTCATGCGCTGCAGGAGGGCGGCTCGACGGTGACCGAAGGCGAGGAGGCCGTCGGCGGCCGGACCGCGCTGCGCGTGTCGGTCACGGGCGCGCCCGCGCATGCGGTCGACGGCGTGCATCGCTACCGGCTGTGGCTGGATACGGAGGACGGCTTTCCGCTGAAGGTCGTCAGCTTCGCGGACGACGGCGACGTGCCGCTCGAAACCGTGACGCTCGACGACGTCGAGATCGACGTCGCGTTTCCCGAACGCTTCTTCGCGCCCTGAGCGGTGCGCTGACTCATGCCCCTGACGGGCATGCCGGAGGCTGCATGGCGGAATACCGGTTCTCGACGACCTGGCGCGTGGACGCGCCGCTCGCGGCGGTGTGGGATGCGATCTACCAGGTCGACCGCTGGCCCGACTGGTGGAAGGGCGCTGTACGCACCGTCGAGATCGAGCCGGGCGACGTGCGCGGCGTCGGCGCGCTGCACCGGTACACGTGGAAGGGCGCGCTGCCGTACCGGCTGACCTTCGACATGCGCGTGCGACGCGTCGAGCCGCGTCATGCGCTCGAAGGCCGCGCGAGCGGCGCGATCGAGGGCGACGGATGCTGGTCGTTCGCCGCCGACGGCGCACGCACGATCGTGCGCTACGACTGGCACATCCGCACGCACGTGCGCTGGATGAACCGGCTGGAGCCGCTGGGCCGGCCGCTGTTCCGATGGAATCACGACGTCGTGATGCGCGAAGGCGCGAAAGGGCTCGCGCGGCTGCTGGGCGCGGCCGTCGAGACGGACGGCCGGACTTTCCGGCCGTTGCCGGATGCGGGTTGCGCCGATGCCTGAATGCGCGTGAACGCGTGTAAAAGCGCCGAACGCCGAACGCCAAACGCCAAACGCCAAACGCCAAACGCCAAACGCCGCGCCAACCGCTCAACGCGCGTACGCCATCACCGCGCCATCCACCACCAGGGCGACACGTTCGCTCACAGCCGGACACCGGTGTCCCGGCACGCGTGCGCGCACGAGCACGTCGGGATCGGCATCGAGGCGCACGACCACGTCGGCATCCTGGCCCGCGAACTGCGCGGCTTCGACGCGCGCCGTATGGCCGCGCGCGGCATCGGCCTGCGTGACCGGCACGATGCCGATCTGCTCGGGGCGCAGCATCGCGTCGGCCGGCCCGTCGGGCAGCGGCGCGACGAGCGGCAGTTCGCCGAGCGCGCAGGCGATGCGCATGCTGCGCACGCGGCCGGCGAGCAGCACGGCCTGCCCGACGAACGACGCGACGTCGCGCGTGACCGGCTGCCGGTACAGCGTCTGCGGCGCGGCCGTTTGTACGAGGCGGCCGTGCCACATCACCGCCACTTCGTCGCCGAGCGTCATCGCCTCGGGCTGGTCGTGCGTGACGAGCACCGATGTCGCGCCCGCCGCGGCGAGCGCATCCGCGACCGCGCTGCGCGTTTCGTGGCGCAGCGACGTGTCGAGCGCGGAGAACGGTTCGTCGAGGATCACGAGCGACGGCTCCGGCGCGAGCGCGCGGGCGAGCGCGACGCGCTGCTGCTGGCCGCCCGACAGTTGCTGCGGCGCGCGGCTCGCATACGATGCGGGCAGCCCGACCATCTCGAGCAGTTCGTCGACGCGATGATGGCGCCGCCGCGCCGCGCGCGGCAGCCCGAAAGCGATGTTGTCGGCCACCGACAGATGCGGAAACAGCGCGCCTTCCTGCGGCACATAGCCGATCCTGCGCGCCTCGGGCGGCAGGTGCAGGTCGGGTGCGGCCACGCGGCGCCCGTCGATTTCGACGGTGCCGCGCTCGGCGCGCTCGAAGCCGCACAGCACGCGCAGCAGGGTGGTCTTGCCGCTGCCGGACGGGCCGAGCAGCGCGAGGCGCGAGCCGCGCCGCACCGTGAGGTCGATGTCGTGCAGGACGGTGTGCGATCCGAACGATTTGGACAGGCCGTGGATGCGTAGTTCGCTCATGGGCGGTTCCGGGGAAAAAGGGCGGCGCTCAGTTGCGCACCGACGCGCGGCCGAGCAGCAGGAACAGCAGTCCCGATGCGCCGAGCGACAGCGCGACGAGCAGCGCCGCATAGGGCGCCGCGGCGGCGAACGCGAGCGTCGCCGTATCGCTCCACACCTGCGTCGCGAGCGTGCGGGTGCCGATGGGCGACAGCAGCAGCGTCGCGTTGAGTTCCGTCACGACCGAGATGAACACCATCGTCGCGGCCGCGCCGAGGCCGGGTGCCGCGAGCGGCAGCACCACGCGCGTGAGCGTCGCGCGCCAGCCGAGGCCGAGCGCGCGCGCGGTTTCCTCGAGCCGGACCTGCACGTGCGACAGCGCGGCGCGCACGCTGACGACCGCGAGCGGCAGGAACAGGATCGCGTACGCGGCGACGAGCGCCGGTGCGCTCTGGTAGAGCGGCTGCAGCAGCCGCACCGTGATCGACACGATCGCCAGCGCGACGACGATGCCCGGCACGCCCTGCACGGTCATCGCCGTGCGCTCGAGAAGGGTGGCGACGCGGCCCGGATAACGGACCAGCAGGAACGCGAGCGGCAGCGCGAGCAGCGTCGTGACGGCCGCCGCCGTCAGGCCGTAGCCGGACGACGCGAGCGTGGCCTGCCACAGCAGCTCGGGCGACACGTCGGCCGGCGTGACGGCGGCCGCGCCCTGTTGCGTGAGCCAGTAGCCGATCATCGCGAGCGGCACGCCGAGCGTCGCGGCGGCGAGCGCGGCGAACGCGACGGTGACGGGGCCGCGCAGGTTGCCGAGCGGATAACGCATCGCGACGCGGCGTGCGGCGCGGTGCGTATGACCGTAGCGCGCATGGCCGCGTGCGCGCGCCTCGATCGCGAGGCACAGCAGGCACAGCGCGATCAGCACGCAGCCGAGCAGCGACGCGCCGCCGCCGTTGAACGCGGTGCGGTATTCCGCATAGATCTCGGTCGTGAACGTGCGAAAGCGCAGCAACTGGAATGCGCCGAACTCGGACAGCACGCCGAGCGCGACGAGCAGCATCCCGCCGCACAGCGCGGGGCGCAACTGCGGCAGCACGACGCGGAAGAAGGTATGCCAAGGCGAGCAGCCGAGCGTGCGCGCGCTTTCCTCCAGCGCGGGGTCGAGTTCGCGCAGCGCGGCGGCCACCGGCAGGTAGACGAGCGGGAAATACGCGGAGGTCAGCACGATCAGCGCGCCGAGGAAATCCTGCAGGTCGAGGCTCAGCGACACCCACGCGTAGCTCGTGATGAACGGCGGCACCGCGAGCGGCGCGGCCGCCAGCGCGGTCCACAGCGGCCGGGCCGGCAGGTCGGTGCGCTCGATGAACCACGCGAGCGCCGTGCCGAGCAGCGTGCACGCGAGGGTCGCGGCGAGCGTGATCGACAGCGTGTTGACGAGCAACTCGCCGACGAGCGGGCGCCACAGCAGCTCGATCGCATCGTCGACGCCGAAGGTGGCCGCGCGGTACAGCGTGAAGCCGAGCGGCAACAGGATCGCGAGCGGCCCGCACACGGCCGCGGCGACGAGCGCGCGCGACGGGCGCCGCCGGGTCGCGGTGCGCTCGCCGTCGCGCGCGGTGCGCGCCGTGCGGGACACGGCGTCGCTCATGCTCAGAGGAGGCCGGCCTGACGCAGCAGCTTGCCGGCCTGGCTGTCGTCGCCGAGCTGTTCGAACGTCAGCGCCGGCGGGCTCAGTTCGTTGAACGGTTTCAGGATCGGATCGGGGGCGACGCCCGGATGCAGCGGATACTCGAAGCTGACATGGCCGCCCGCCATCAGCTTCTGCGCACGCTCGCTGACGAGATACGCGACGAACTTCTGCGCTTCCGGCTGGTGCTTCGACGCTTTCAGCACCGCGGCGCCGGACACGTTGACGGCACCGCCGACGTCGCCGTGGCCGAAGTGGTGGATCGCGCTGCGCGTCGACTTGTCGCCGAGTTCGGCGTGCAGGCGGTCCCAGTAGTAGTTGTTGACGATGCCGGTCAGCACGCCGCCGCGGTTGACGGCCGCCGTCACGCCTTCGTCGTCGTCGAAGATCTGCGCGTTGGCCTTCAGGCCCTTCAGCCATTGCAGCGTCGCGGCCTCGCCATGCAGCGCGAGCACCGCGCTCACGAGCGGCAGGAAGTCCGCGTCGCTCGGCGCGACGCCGACCTTGCCCTTCCATTCGGGCTTCGCGAGATCGAGCAGCGACGCGGGCAGCTGCTGCGGCTGGATTTTCGCGGTGTTGTAGACGAGCACGTTCTCGCGCGCGAGCACGCCGACCCAGTTGCCGTCGGCCGGGTTGAAGCGCGCGGGCACCGACTGCAGCGTGGCGCCGTCGGTCTTCGCGAACAGGCCCTTGCGGTCGAGCAGCACGAGCTCCGGCGAGTTTTCGGTGAAGTACACGTCGGCCGGCGTGCGGTCGCCCTCCGCGGCGATCTGCGCGGCGAGCGCGGGGCCCTCGCCCGAGCGCACCTTCACGGTGATGCCGCTCTGCGCTTCGAAGTCCTTGACGAGCTGGTTCACGACCTGCTCGTGTTGCGCGTTGTACAGCGTAAGCGTCGCGGCATGCGTGCGGGTGGCGTGCAGCGCGCCGGTCAGCATCAGCGCGGCGGCCGCCGCGGAAATCAGGTGCCGCAGCGGGCGGCTAACGGGTGAAGTGGTCATGTCGTTTTCAGCAGGTTGCATCCGGTCGGGCCGGAAAGGTGTGCGTTGGCTGGCGTGGCGCGACGTCATGCGTCGAACAGCGCGGCGCCGATGTACGAACCGGGTTGCGCGCCCGGCGGGCACGCGAAGATCGCGCTGCCGACGTGCGTGGTGAACTGGTTCATGATGTCCAGCTTCGAGAGCTTCTCGTTGATCGGAATGAAGCCCTTGCGCGGGTCGCGCTGGTGCGCGACGAACATCAGCCCCGCGTCGTACTCGGTCTGCTGGCGCCATGGCGGCCAGCGTTCGATGTAGAAGCTCGTGCTGTCGTTGTACGAGTACGCGCGGCGCAGGATCTGCGCGCCGTTGTTGACCTGCGGCGATGCGAGGCGCGCGTGCGAGTTGTCGGGGATCACCGGGTTGCCGTCCTTGTCGGCTGCGTCGAGGTCGAGCGCCTCGAACTCGTCCTTCTGGCCGAGCGGCGCGCCGCTGTACTTATGGCGGCCGACCACCTGTTCCTGGAAGCCGAGCTCCGTGTTGTCCCAGTGTTCGAGCGTGATGCGGATCCGGCGCACGACCGTGTAGGTGCCGCCGTTCATCCATGCCGGACCTTCGCTGCCGGCCCACACGAATTCGTTCATCGCGGCCGGATCGGACATCGGCGGATTCATCGTGCCGTCCTTGAAGCCCATCAGGTTGCGCGGCGTCTCGCCGGGCTTGCCCGACGTGAAGCCGGCCTGGCCCCAGCGCATCTGCGTCGCTTTCGCGCCGAGCCGCGCGAGCTGGCGCACGGCGTGGAACGCGACCTGCGCGTCGTCCGCGCATGCCTGGATGAACAGGTCGCCGCCGGTCTTCTCGGGCAGCAACTGGTCGCCGTTGAAACGCGGCAGGTCGACGAGCGCGGCGGGGCGTTGCTTCGCGAGGCCGTAGCGGTCCTTGCCCGCGAGCGCGAACAGGCCGGGCCCGAAGCCGAACGTGATGGTCAGGCGCGCGGGGCCGAGGCCGAGCGCGTCGCCCCCGTCGGCCGGCGCGACTTCGTCGCCGCCCGTCGCGGCGAGCGGTTGCGCGGTGTCGCCGCGCGTCATCCGCGCGGCGGCGTCGGTCCAGGTCTTCAGCAGCGCGATGACGTCCGCGCGCTGCGCCGTCGTCAGGTCGAGCGCCGCGAAATACGCGTGGCGCTGCTGCGGCGTCGCAATGCCGCTCTGGTGCTGGCCGTAGAACGGCTCGACGCCGTCGTGCGCGGGGGCCGGTGCGGCGGCGGGGGCATCCGCCGCCTTCGCGGCCGGCATCGACGCCGCCGCGAGGCCGGCGGCCACCGCGGCGCCGCCCGCCTTCAGGAAGCCGCGCCGTGCGGGGCGGGGCGGCTGGTTGTGATCGTCTGCCATGGTTCGTTCCGTTACTTCGCGAGCAACAGCGTGTTGACGTCGTCCGCGACGTAGTAGAAACCGTCGCCCTCGGGGGTCATTGCGATGCCGAACAGGTTGCCGTTGCCGGGGGGCGACTGCGCCTTGTCGGTGTTGATCCAGCGCGCGTAGAGCTGCTTGCCGGCGACCGGGTCGATCTCGACGACCTGGCCGTTCTGCGCGTTGGTCGCGAGCAGGTGGCCGTTCGGTGCGGTCGCGAGCGCGAGCGGGCGGCGCAGGAAACCATCGGCGGTGACCTGGCGGCCGACGCCCGCGCTGGTGTCGCGCGTGAGCGGGTCGTCGATTTCGACGATCCGGTTGCCGATCGCGTCCGACACATACAGCTTCTTCTGGTCGCCGGACAACGCGAGGCCGGTCGGGCCGACCAGGAACACGCCCTTGTCGGCCTGCGCGCCGAGGCCGCTCGCGACGACCGTTTCCTGCTTGATGACGGGCGGCTTGCCCGCCGGCACGTCGAGATCGAGGCGCAGCACGGTCGCCTGCTTGTAGACGGGCGGGTTGCCGTCCGCGCGGCCGACGCCGAAGCCGGCCATGCTGACGAACAGCGTCGCGCTGTCGCCGCGGTCGACCACGGCCATGTTGCCCCACGGGTCGTTGATGTTCGGGGTCGACCACGTCGATGCGATCTTGCCCTGCGGATCGAGCACGATCAGGCAGCCGGCCCCCTTGGTGTTCGTCGTGCCGTCGTTGCTCGGCGTGCTGCCGACGATCACCCAGCCGGATTTGAGCATCGTCATCGCCGTCGACAGGCCGATGCCGCCCGGACACGCCTTCAGGTCGCGCGGGATCGATGCGAACAGGCTCAGCTGCTTCGTCGACGGGCGGTAGTCGACGATCGTGCTGCCGGTACCTTGCAGGTTCGCCGCGTTGTTGAAGTTGTCGACGAGCACGTCGCCCGCCTGGATCGTGCCGGCCGACACCGGCGCGACCGCGATCGCGTACGGGTTCTGGTCGCCGTTGCCGGGCACCGTGTTGACGAGCGTGGTGTGGCGATGCAGCGTCTCGAGGAAACCTTGCGGCTCGGCGAGTGCGCCGGCGGCGGCCGTCAGGGCGGCGGCGGCCAGTGCGCCCGTCGCGAGGCGGCGAAGCGGGGCGGATTGAATCATGTGAATCTCCTGGAGGGCGCGCCGTCCGGGCGGCGCACGAAAAACGGGTCGCGTGGGCGCGTCGCTCAGAACGTGATCGTCGTACGCGCGCCGAGCACGAACGTGTTGCGCAGCGGCTGTGTCGCGTCGCTCGGGTTTTGGCCGGCGCCCGCGTTGAACGTGTACTGCGCGTCGGCCTGGACGATCCACCACGGGTTCACCTGGTACTGGTAGGTCGCTTCGAGCGTCGTCTCGCGGGTGCGCACGCCGTACGGGCCGGTCGCGAACGTCCGCGCGGCCTGGTCGAGGTCGGTCACGTGGTTGCCGACCTGGATGTACGTGACGCCGAGCCCGACGCTGTCGTTGTCGCGGCCTTCGAACGGCGCCTTCAGCACGATCCCCGCATTGGCCGAGAAGCTCACCAGGTTGCGGTCGCCCGGCGCGCCCATCACGCGCGCGAACACGCCGAGGCTGCGCGGGCCGGTCGGGTCGGGGCGCCAGATCATCTGGTCGGCCACCGCGTAGAAGCTGTAGTCGCCGTGGCGCAGCTGCGCGTTGCCGTTCGACGCGGGATCGGAGAGCGACAGCCCGTCGGTGCCCACGTTCTGGTCCGCGAAGCGGCCGTTGTGATACCAGACGCCGATCTTGTAGGTGCCCGGCAGCCCGTTCGAGCGGCCGGTGTCCATTTCGCCGTCGGACGGCTGGTTCAGCGCGTACTGCAGCTCGCCGATATAGAGCGTGCCGTTGTGCAGGTTGAAGCTGGTGCCGCTGAGGTTGTTCGGGTTGTTGCCGAGCGGGTCGCCGTCGAACACGCCCGCGAGCGCGGTGAGCTTCGGCGTGATCTGCGCGCGCACGCGCACGCCGAGGCCCGCGAGCGGATACGCGGGGCCGCCGTTGGGCAGGTCGTACGACGGCAGTGCGGGCCAGCCGAACATCGTGTTGACGAACGTGTTCGCATACGTGCTGACCATGAATTCCTGATCCAGGCTCTGCTGGCCGATCTTCACATCGACGCGCTTGTCGAGGAACGACTGCTGGTACCACAGCTCCCACAGGCGCGTCGTGCCCTGCGCCTCGATGCCGCTCGCGGTGTTGAGCGTGCCGAGGTTCCGCGCGCTCAGGTTGGTGCCGTGGATCTGCAGCGCGCTGACGTTGAACGTGCCGCCGGCCAGGCCGATCGCCTTCTGCGTGTCGACCGTCAACGTGGCCGTCGTCAATCCGTCGTAGGCGCCACCGCGGTTCAGGCCGCCGCGCAGGTTCGCGAGGTATTCGCTGGTTTCGGTGATCTGCAGTGTCGCGCCGTACTTGCCGAGCCACGGGCGGATGCCGCCCATGTCGCCGAGCAGGCTCTGGCGCGTCCAGATGCCGGTCCACATGTTGGTCGGCTTCGCCTGGATCGAGAGGTCGGCCTCGGGTGCTTCGGGTTGTGCGTCGACGGGCACGTCGGCGAAAGCGGCGCCGCTCGCGAACGACGCGCATGCAAGGATGGCCGCGCAGGCGGCGGGGCGCATCCGGGCACGGACGCTGTCTCCCTGGAACGACGCAAACTTCATATCAAATCCCTGGTTCTAATTAGTGTGGAGTCCTGCTTGTCGGCCGCTGTCCGGACGCTCGGCTCCGATTGGCCAGGGCACGAAGCGAAGCGCAACGCGGCGCATCGTAGGAGTGTCAAATGGGAAAGTCAATGTAAACGAGAATGATTCGCATTAAATTACCGAATGTAATCCAGGGCCTTACGGAGAGGGCGTTTGGCGTGTTTAGTGCGGAGGTAAACCGTAAATATCGGCGTAATGAAAATGAATGCTTCGATGCGAAGCGATGGATCCGCGGGGAGGGGCGCGCGAGGCATCCGGCTGGGTTCCGGCGATTAATGTCGAGGCTCGTTCAGATTCGGACGGCCCGTGTTGTCGAAGCAAGGCTTCCGGACGAGGCACGCTTCCGTCGTTGAGTCGATGGTTCGCATGATTTTGAATGACCGGTTCTCGCAGGCCGATAACGGTGATCGCCGAAGGCCGCAAATGCCTCCCTCTTTCTGGATGTGACAATCGTTCAAATCTAGCCGTGTGCGGACGCGTACCATCGTCAATGCTCTGTTACCGGAGCACTTCCCCTCGGATTTGACGCCAAGCTCACGCTTGGCTTTTTTCTGATCGAGGTTTTTTGCGGGGCAGGATGTTTTCGGACGGCATCCGGTCACGACCGATCTCTGGATAACGTTTGTTCAACGACGGCTCGAGGTCTGGTTGAATTTTCAAACTGACACGTCGACGTTGGAAGGGCCCCCGGAAATCGCCGGTCTTCGACGCGCGCCCCATGCAACGCCGGCAAATCGGCATTGAGGCGGTAATGGATATCCAGCGTCCATCTTCCGGGTCCGAACTGCGCTGCGGAACGTTCACTGCTGTGGACTGCTGATCGGGGTTGCCGTGGAATCGAATCTTGAAGATATCCAGTTGTGCTATGACAAGGCCATCGAGGCTTATCACGCTGGCCAGCCTGAACGCGCTCTTCGGCTGGTCGAAGACGTTCTGAAGGAGTACCCGTCGAGCGGTGATGCCCTGCATCTGAGAGGGCTTATCGCCTTTTCATTGGGTAAGGCCGAGGATAGGGCTGAGGAGGCAGAGGACTGGTTCAAGAGGGCTATTGACGCGTCTCCCAATGCCATCTTCTACAACAGCCTGAGCGTGGTGCAAACACGATTGAGGGCATTTTCGCAGGCGGCAGCAAGCGCGCGAAGCGGTCTGGCGTTTGCCGAAGATCACCAGCCGGATCTGGACACTTCGAAGTTGTTGTACAACCTGTGCCTGGCTTTGGTGCTGGACGAAAAGCCGGAAGACGGCATCGATATTTGTCGACGCACGATTGAACGAAATCCGGCACGTTCGGATGCCCATAGCTATATGGGCGTGTGTCTCAGCCTGTTGGGCGAGACCGACCTCGCAATCAGTTCGTATCGTCGAGCAATCGAGTTGGATCCCAAAAATCTCGTAGCCTGCGGCAACCTTGGATATGCATTGCTTCGCGCCGGTGAATATAAGGAGGCCTGGCCATACTTCGAACACCGGTGGGTAACCATGCTGGCGGGCGATTCGTATCCCGGGGCGAAGTACCCGGCTTTGCCGATCCGTCGGTGGCAGGGGCAAGGGCTGCCGCCTGGCGAAAACCGCCTGCTCGTTCTGGCCGAGCAGGGATTGGGCGATACGTTGCACTTTTGTCGATATCTCGAAATGGCGCTTCGGCAATTCACTGCAGTTGGCCTTTTATGCCCGAAACCACTGCGCCGGCTGCTGACTGATTCGCTCTGCTCTCGGTGGCCAAATCTGACGTTGCTCGACGACAAGTCATTCGACCCGCTTCAGTGGGACTGGTATTGCCCGCTGCTGTCGCTGCCGATGGCCTTCGGAACGCAAGTAGACAACATTCCCGCCGATCTGCCTTATTTGTACGCGAATCGGCGACGGTCGCGAAAATGGTCATCGAAGGTGGCGAAGTTGCAGCCACGCACCTTGCCACGCATCGGGGTGGTCTGGGCGGGAGGGCATTCGGGCACGCCCGATGATCGCCGGCGTAGTATCGATCTGGATACGATGGCGCCATTGCTTGCGTGGCCTCACGCGCACTGGATCAGCTTGCAGAAGGCGGATGACATTTCGAAAGAGCTTTCTCACGAGAAGTATCCACACGTAGTCGACTGGATGCACGAGGTGAGGGACTTTGCCGATACAGCGGCCCTCATCGACGCGCTGGATCTTGTCATTTCCGTTGATACCGCGGTCGCTCACCTGGCCGCAGCCATGGGGAAGCGCGTGTGGTTACTGAACCGGTACGCGGGCTGCTGGCGCTGGTTGCGCAATCGCGACGACAGTCCGTGGTATCCCGGCATGCGACTCTTTACCCAGACCGCGCGTGGAAACTGGACTGACGTAATCGAACGCGTCTTGTCTGAATTGGAGCTCACGGCCTCGGCTTTGTCGACGAGATGAAGTCAAATGTTGCGTGAGGTGTATTGGCGTGAGTAGTTGGCAAACGGGTCAATCGGAACTGCTACCCGGATCGTGCCGAACTACGGCTTCCAGGCGCTTCTGACGACCGTGTCGAGTGTCCGCTGGCCGGTTGTGACCGTTCGATGCAGCGCATGAATCTTCGATATTCCGATCCAGTCAACTGAAGTTTCGATGTCTTTGGCGGAGTAAAATTCGCGAGCATGATTATTTGTATTACTAATAAAAAATATGGTGTGGCATTAAATCCGGCCTCACCCATGGGAGTCTATGACGCCCCTCTTCCGGGGCAACGAGTGCCTCCACCGGGGATGCGTTCAGGGACCGTCGAAAAGTCCGGTCAGCCATCGAGACTCGGGGCGCTCGTGACCGGTACGCCACCTCGTGACCAAGGCATCTTCATTGCGATCGACGCTACCACGGTCGACGCGACCGCCCCAATCACGCATCGTGCGGCCGACCATCGGGCGTTTGAATCGAGTCGACGCTTCCAGGCGCGGTCCAAGCGTTGGTGCGCAGATTTCCCGGTGTGGGTCGATCGGCGCATTCGGCCTAACGATGCAGTGGTGGCGCTGAAATGAATAGAGCGGTGTTCGGCATGTGCGGTCTGCTGATCTGCGGACTTGTCGTGGCACTGGTGATCGTCCTGGAAACGGCGCCGACACCGCAGGAAAAAATCGCGCAGGTGGCAAAGCCCGCGAAGGTGAAGTGAAGATGCGTGTTCTGTTGACATTGTGGGGAAGCGCGATCGCACTGGCTGTCTGTGTGGCCTGGCTTGCCGATCGCCCCAAACATGGTGAGCCTGTGCCGCTTGCGTCTCGACTGATTCAAGGCTCGGCGAAGTCGATCGTCACGCCGCCGCGTGAGCAGGCTCGGTAACGGCGGCTCGCGCCGTCTCTGGTGCCGGTTGCGAACGTACCGATGCCGGATGCGAATTTCCGGCCTTGTGCAGCACAGAGTGAGACTTCATGCGGTGATGCTCGGGGGCGATCGATGCGATTCGTGGCTTCCGACGTGAGGATGAAAATGCAACATTCCCTTTATCGAGTTCTGAGCGTCACGGCGTTCGCCTGGAAGTTGACGGCACCGGCAGAGCGGGAAGTCATGGTCAAGGGTGCGTCGACGATCGATATCGACCGCCGTATCGTGCAACCAGCCGTCGGCTTGCGCGACGGTCAGTGCGACGACGCGATTGTCTGACTGCAATCGCTCGGTGCCCACAGGGCAGCCGAACGAGCCGCGACAGCGCCGGGATCGCTGCAGATTGTCGTCGATCCCGGTTGCGTGTGGTTCGCAGCTGGATTCATCGATCACGTATGGCGTCTTCAGCATCGGTCTTTGCGCCTGTCTTGAACTCAAACCGCATATGTTGCTGCTGTAACGACGCTGGCGGGCACACAGAGCCGAATGTCGTGAGCGCTCTAGGAAGCAGCTACTCCCCATCGACCGTGTGACTGGAATCGAGCAACTCCAACCGGTACCCGTGATTGTAAACAGCGCGAAGTCGAACACCGTTTTCGGGCGTGATTCGCAGCTTGGAACGCACGCGATAGATGTGTGTATCGAGCGTCCTGGAGATGTGATCGCTATGGCGTCCCCATATCGACTTGATCAACGCTTCGCGAGGCATTGCGCGACCACAATTTTGAAACAGCGCAACGGCGACGTTGAATTCTCTCGATGTCAGTTTAATCGGCTCGTCACTCAGGAACACGGTTTCGGTCACGAGATCCAGACGGTAACGACCGATGTTGATCGATGTCGGCGTCGCGTTCACGGGATAGGCCCGCCGCAGGAGTGCACGGACTCTTGCGATCAGCTCATGGCGTCGGACAGGCTTGACCATGTAGTCATCAGCGCCTGCATCAAGCGCAACGACAAGCTGTTCCTCGCGCACTCGATTCGTCAGGAACAACACGGGGAGGTCTCTGCCGACTCGCGCACGAATCCAGGCAAGGACTTCCAGCCCGGAAATATCCGGCAAGTTCCAGTCGAGCACGATCAGGTTGAAGGTATCGGTTTCGAGGAGGCGTATGGCTTCTGCGCCGCGGGTAGCGCTTCGGACATCGAACCTTTCTGCGATCAGGACATCGCAGATAAACGCAGCCTGTGCTGGCTCGTCGTCAACGGTAAGAATTTTCATTGGAACCATTTTTTTCGTGTTGCTTAAATCCGTGCATACCCTCGTGCGTGGGGCAGCTTGTGTTTTCAGATTTAAGTGAAAGCTAATCGAAATATTTTGTCTGGGCGTTGTATGGCCGAATGGCAGGATTGATTTGCGAAATAGAGTGACATTCTTGAGCGGTCTTTTTGTCAACTTTTATGAACAGAATGGATATTGGGGTGCGGTTGATGTGTGACAAATGTTGTCAATCGCTATTGCTCGTCGATATAGCATGTTTCATATGGATTGTTGGGCGAGTGCGAGTTCAGGTAGTGGAGTGTTTTTGTGTTGTCGACTCGATCGGTGCTTATTTTTATGTTTTACGAGATGTAATTATATAAATGCGCAACCTGGAGTCTCATCGGCGGTATTTGGAAAGAAGGGCGAATCTGGAGGCTCGAATTGCTGAAGAGCGGCGAGCGGCTGCTGAGGCGATTTTGCTCGAGATTAGATATTGCGTCCGTGAGTTTGGGTTTTCTCCTGAGGATATATTTACGGCCGATATCCTGCGCCGTGCGACGAAACGGCGGCCGCGTTATTTCGACCCGGTCAGCGGAGCGACGTGGTCAGGAGTAGGGCGGGCGCCTGAGTGGATTCGCGATAAGGATCGCAAGCAGTTTGAGATATCCAATTTTGATCGTGAGAATTGAGCAAACGGGTTTTCCCGATGATGCGGCGGTCGCGTGTGCATGTCTCCCGGTGTTGCGTCGGCAATTGTAATGGTGTGAAGGGTCGCCAATCTCTGAGGTGTTTGGGTCACGATCCATCTTTTAATGAAGATGGGTGTTGGCGTCGACGGTGAGGGCGAAATATAAATTGTCGGGGTGAGGCGCGCGGCGACTGTTCCTGTTGCTGTGTGTTCGGTGATGTTTTTCGATAATAAGATTAATTAGTTTAAAAAACATATCGAAATAATTTTCATGATTTTCACGCGATGGAAATGACGCGCCCGCAGCGGAGGAATGGGAGTCGCTGATTGTCGGTGTGGTCGTTTCGATAGCAAGCACTTTTTATATTTTTGCCAGCAGTAGATGAAATCAGCATTCGGCATCTCGTATGGAGCTATGCCGACATGACACTGCGCGACATTTTCCGCAGCGGCCGGCCCGGCGAAGGACGGGGCTGGGTGCAAAGGCATAAAAGTCGCCCACGATGAACTCCCCGCGGGGCTGCGGGGGATTGTGTTTCTTTCACAAGAGCCGCTGTTTTTTGGTGCGAGTTCCGATCGGCCGGGCAGTACAACAGGGAGAACAAAATGAACAAGATTTACAAGAATGTCTGGTGCGAGAAGACGGGCACCTATGTGGCCGCATCGGAAACTGCGAAAGGGCGAAGGGCGGGTGGGACGAGCGCCGTAGTGGGGGCGTTGACTGCTGTGGTGTTGTTGGGGGGAGGATCCTTCGCGTCGCCGGACGTGTATGCCGCTGCATTTGTCGTTTGTGGCAATGCATCGACTGCTGCTCTCATTCCGACGGGCCGGACCTATCCGTGATTTCGTGGGCGGGGCATATCATGAGGTGTAAAAGTCATGGATATGCCAATGAAGAAGAAAAGGCAAACTGTAGCGCGTCAGGCAGCGGCCCGCGGGCCGCTGCCTGAACTGCC
>NZ_SSWO01000015.1:0-218546 GCF_004803625.1 Burkholderia sp. LS-044 | reverse complement strand
CCATCCCGATGTAGACGCCCGCGTCGCTGTGATAGAGGCGCAGCGGCGTGTGGATGATGCCCAGCGCGATCAGCGTGTGGTTCAGGAGGCCGTCGTCCTTCAGGATGCCGATCCATGCGTACACGCGAATCAGGAACGACGTCCAGAACGGCAGCATCACGGCCATCATCAGCACGTTGCGGCGGTTCGGTTCCGAGCGCGCGATGTAGTACGCCATCGGATAGCCGATCAGCAGGCACAGCACGGTCGACACGGCGGCCATCTTCAGCGAGCTGAGGTAGGTCGCGATGTACAGGTCGTCCTGCAGCAGGAACGCGTAGTGCGACAGCTGCAGCGCGAAGTGCACGACGCCGTCCTTGATCTCGACGAGCGACGTGCACGGCGGGATGCCCATCACCTGGTCGGCGAAGCTGATCTTCAGCACCAGCACGAACGGCAGCGCGAAGAAGATCGCGAGCCACACGAACGGCACGCCGATCGCGACGCTGCGGCCCGACGGCAGGAAGCGCGACAGCATGGAGAAACGGCCCGGGCGCGCGCGGCCGGCGCCGGTGCTCGCGGCGCCGGACGACACCGGCGCGGACGGAGTGGAAGCTGAGGTTCTCATCGTGGCCTCCTCACTGCGTCAGCACGACGCCGCTGGCCGGCGACCACGACACGAACACGTCGTCGTTCCACGCCGGCGCGTTGTCGTTCATCAGGTGCGAGCTCGACAGGTTCGACACCACCGTCTTGCCGCTCGGCAGGCGCACGTGGTACAGCGAGTAGCTGCCCATGTACGCGATGTCGGTCACGACGCCGCGCGCCCAGTTGTGTTTCGAGCCCGGCTTCTCGCGCGACACGTGCACGCGCTCCGGACGCACCGAGATGCCGACCGGCATGCCGAGCGGGCCGGTCACGCCGTGGCTAACGTACATGCGCGCTTCGAGGTCGTCGCTCTCGACGAAGATGTGGTCGGGCTCGTCCTCGACCACGCGCCCTTCGAAGAGGTTGGTCGAGCCGATGAATTCGGCCGAGAAACGGCTGTTCGGGTATTCGTAGACTTCGCCGGGCGAGCCGATCTGCACGATCTTGCCTTCGCTCATCACCGCGAGGCGGCTCGCCATCGTCATCGCTTCTTCCTGGTCGTGCGTGACCATCACGCAGGTCACGTCGACCTTCTCGATGATGTTCACCAGTTCGAGCTGGGTCTTCTGGCGGATCTTCTTGTCGAGTGCGGACATCGGCTCGTCGAGCAGCAGCAGCTTCGGGCGCTTGACCAGCGAACGGGCGAGCGCGACGCGCTGCTGCTGGCCGCCGGAGAGCTGATGCGGCTTGCGCTTCGCGTACTTGCTCATCTGCACGAGCGCGAGCGCGTCGGCCACGCGTTCCCGGATCTCGTTCTTCGGCGTGCCTTCCTGCTTCAGGCCGAACGCGACGTTCGATTCGACCGTCATGTGCGGGAACAGCGCGTACGACTGGAACATCATGTTGACCGGGCGGCGATACGGCGGCAGCGACGCGAGGTCCTCGCCGTCGACGAAGATCTTGCCGGAGGTGGCCGTTTCCAGCCCGGCGAGCATGCGCAGTAACGTCGACTTGCCGCAGCCGGAGCTGCCGAGCAACGCGAACAGCTCGTTCTTCGCGATCGTCAGGTTCACGTTGTCGACGGCCGTGCTGTCGCCGAATTTCTTCACGACGTTTTCGATGCGGACGAAGGCGTCGTTCGGCTTGAGCATGTTCGTCGTCGGTCGATGCATCGCATCAGGTGTACTGAATGAATCCCGTTTCATGATGGTCCGTTTCAAGCAGGTAAGCGAATCTCAGGCGTCACGCGCGACCGGCGGCAGTCGGGCGGTGCTGGCGGAGAGGGATCGAGCGATTCCTCGTCCGGAACGAATGGCGCAACGAAACAGGCAGGGAAAACGCACGGCGATCGATGGCGATCAGTCGCGAACGACCGCGGCCACCGCGCTGGCTGTCATGAAGATTTCATCGGTTTTCATCGGGCTTTCCGCACGTTTTCGTCGTCTCCAGTGCGAATTTTTAAACCCGTCAAAAACCTTTTGGATCGCGGATTTCCGTTCCGGACATTGAACGGGATCGATGTTTGGGGAGGTTGGAAAACGGGGGCACGACCCGCCTCGCGCGGCAGCGCGGGCGCCCCGGCGGCACGGGCGCCGCCGGATGACACGGAAGACGAAACGGAGGGTGGGGAAAACGAGCAGCCGGACGGCTGCAACGCACGGCCTGGGCGCCGCGCAGGTGACGTCACTTCGCGTTCAGTTCCTTCCAGCGCCGGTACACGTCGATCGCGCCGCCGTGCTTCTGCTGCACCATCGGCAACCGGCGCGCCTCGATCGGCTTCGCATATTCGGCGTAGAACGTGTCGAGCTCGAAATACTTGCGGTCGTCGCGGTAGAACGGCGCGTAGTCCTCGCGCGTCGTGATGTAGACCACGCGTTTCGGGCTGCAGTAGTACAGCGCGCCGAGGCACATCGGGCACGGGCTCGCGAGAATGTAGATCTCGCAGTCGGTCAGGTGCTCGGTGCCGAGCTTGCGGCACGCGTCGCGCACCGCGAGGATCTCGGCGTGCGCGGTCGGGTCGCTGGTCTGCGCGACGAGGTTCGGGCTCTCCGCGACGATCTCGCCGTCGCGGACGATCACCGTCGCGAACGGGCGGCCGCCCTCTTCCACGTTCTTCATCGCAAGATCGATCGTGCGTTTCACAAAATCCATGGCTGCGTCCTCGTTGAAACGGCATGGCGCGAACGTGCGCCGGCCGGCGGCCGATGCACGTCGGGCGAGAGCCTGCACGGCACCGCTGCCGCGGCGCCGCGCCGGCGTCAGAACGGCTTGGTCGGCAGGTACTTGCCGTCGAGCGTGATCACCGCACGCGAACCGCCCTCGGGATCGTCGACCTTCTTCACGTCGAGCCGGAAATTGATCGCGCTGATGATGCCGTCGCCGAACTTCTCGTGGACGAGTGCCTTCAGCGTCGTGCCGTACACCTGCAGCATTTCGTAGAAGCGGTAAATGGTCGGGTCGGTCGGCACGCGATCGTCGATGCTGCCGCGCAGCGGGATCGTCTGCAGCAGCAGCACCGCGTCGTCGTCGAGGCCGAGCTTGTCGGCAACACTGCGCGCCGCATCGGCCGGCAGCGCATGCTGGCCGAGCAGCGCGGCCGTCACGAACGCTTCGCTCAGGCCCGTGCCTTCGGTGAGCTGCGCGAACGACAGGTTCTTGCGCGCCTTCGCGAGAACGACGGTCTCCGCGAGCGCGTGGCGGGCGGTCTGGCTGTGCTGGGACTGGATCATGGCAATTCCTCGTGGGTAGGTTGGAGCGAGTCAGGCCGCGACGGGAAGCGTCGCGGGTGTGGCGCGGACCTCGGGATGGTCCGCCAGGGAGACGAACCGGCCGGTCGCGCCGTCATGGGCGTCGATGCAGCCCGATTCGATGTCGTAGACCCAGCCGTGCAGCGCGAGCCGCCCTTCTTCGAGCGCGAGCCGCACGGCGGGGTGCGTCTTCAGGTTCGCCAGTTGCGCGACGACGTTCTCGCGCACCATCGAGTCGATCCGCTCGCGTTCGCTGCGATGCGTGCGCGCCTCGTTCACGACGCGCGCCGAATCGGCATAACGCAGCCAATGGCCGACTGCCGGCATGTGGTCCATGCACTGGCAGGTGGCAATCGCGGTCATCGCGCCGCAATCGGAATGGCCGCAGATCACGACGTCGGTCACGCGCAGCGCGGCCACCGCGTATTCGACGGACGCCGACACGCCGCCCGGCTCGGGGCCGTACGACGGCACGATGTTGCCGGCATTGCGGATCACGAACAGGTCGCCCGGTTCGCGCTGCGTGACGAGTTCGGGCACGAGCCGGCTGTCCGAGCACGAGATGAACAGCGCGCGCGGATGCTGGCTGCGCGCGAGATCGCGGAACAGCGTGGCGCGCGCCGGATACGCGTCGCGCTGGAACTTCAGGAAGCCTTCGATGATGTCCTTCATCGCGTGTTCTCCGGTGCGGGTGGAATCGATGAAGGGCAGGTTACGCCGGACTTCCAATAACGTAAAAGACTGATTTATGATCTACCGGATAAGCAGGACTTATAGGAACCGCCATGCTGCTGCGCCATATCCATTACTTCCTGGCCGTCGCCGAGCATCGCAGCTTCACACGCGCGGCCGCCGCGCTGCATGTGTCGCAGCCCGCGCTGTCCCAGCAGATCCGCCAGCTCGAGGAGACGCTCGGCGCGCAGCTGTTCGACCGCACCGGGCGCGTGACGCGGCTGACCGACGCCGGCGACGTGTATTTCCGCTATGCGCGGCAGGCGCTGCACGATCTCGCGGAAGGCCGGCGCGCCATTCACGACGTGCAGGATCTCAGCCGCGGCTCGTTGCGGATCGCGGTCACGCCGACCTTCACGAGCTATCTCGTCGGGCCGCTGATCGAGGCCTTTCACGGCCGCTATCCGGATGTGTCGCTGTCGGTGCGCGAGATGTCGCAGGAACGCATCGAGGCGCTGCTCGTCGACGATGAGCTCGATGTCGGCATCGCGTTCGACGAGGTGCAGACGGCGGATCTCGAAGCGCAACCGCTGCTGGTCGAAACGCTCGCGCTCGTCGTGAACCGCCGGCATGCGCTCGCCGGAAAACGCAAGGCCGGCCTGCGCGCGCTGCACGACGCGTCGCTCGTGCTGCTCACGGCCGAATTCGCGACACGCGTGCAGATCGACCGCTATTTCCGCGAGCACGACGTGCGGCCGCGCGTGTCGATGGAAGCGAATTCGCTGGGGGCCGTGATCGAGATCGTGCGCCGCACGAACCTCGCGACGCTGCTGCCCGCGACGATCGCGAGCGGCCACGACGATCTCGCCGCCGTCGCGCTGGATCCGGCCGTCCTGCGGCGCACGGCCGTGCTGCTGCAACGCAAGGGGGCATACCGGAGCGCGGCCGCGCGCGCGTTCGTCGAACTGGCGCTGGCGCATGGGGCGGGGCCTGTCAGGCGCGCGCGATGACCTCGGCCGCCGGGGTGCACGCCACGCGCCCTGGCGCTACCGGCAACCGATCGTGCCGCCGAACCGACTCACAGGAATACCGACATGCCGAACCTGCTACGCCGCCTGACACTCAACCCGGTCGCCATCGCGGCATTGCTGGCGAGCGCGGCCTGGTGGATCCACGCACAGACGCGCGCCGACGGCCCGTATCGCGTCGTGGGGTTCAACTACACCGATCGTGGTGTCTACAGTTTCGTGGTGGATGGCTTCGGCGCGGGCAGCGTGCACGCGCGCCAGTTCGGCGGCGGGGGCGGCACGATGTGCTGCATGAGCGTGCCGCGCGGCAAGAAGACCTGGCACGTCAGGATCACGTACGATCTGACGCCTGAAGAAGACGCCCGGAACCAGGCGCCCGACATCGTCGAAACCGACGTCGCCGTGCCGGCTTTGCCGAACCGGCGCGACGGTTACATCGAGTTCCATTTTCTACCCGGCCGCAAGATCGACGCCCGATGGGTGGCGTACCCGACGATGCCGCGCATGCGCGCCACCGGGTGACCGGGAAGGGACTGCGCAGCCCACCCGCCCGGCGCTGCGTCAGTTGTAACCGAGAATCGCCACCGCCGCGACGTCCGGCCGATCGATCGTATTCCCGACGAGCGACGTCATCGGCTCCTGCAGCACGGCCTGATACGACGTCACGCGCGGGGCCTCCGGCACGCCCGCGTCATCCGGTGCCGGTTCGTCGAACGCGGCATCGAAGCCGCTGTAAAACCCCGGTTGCTTCTGCGAAAAAGTCATCTCCACTCCTTTACCTGATCATGTTTTCGATGTTCTAACCGACCTGCTTCAACGCCGCCGCGTGCACCGCCGCGCCGTCATGCGCACTGTCATGCGCCGCCTCCGATCGCGCGAGCTGCGCGCGCGTGCGCCGCGTGATGTGAATCACCGCGAACACGACCGGCGCGATCAGCAGGCCTTCCGCCAGTTCGGGATCGACCGGCAGGTTCATCACGTGCAGCGCCTTGAACGCCGCCGTCGCGAGCGACAGCACGTAGTACGAAATGGCGGCCACCGACAGCCCCTCGACCGCGTGCTGCAGATGCAGCTGGTTGCGCGCGGTGCGCTCCATCCCGGCCAGCAGGCGCGTCACGTCCTTTTCCTGCGCGAGGTTCACGCGCGTGCGCAGCAGGTCGACCGCTCGCGCGATCCGCGCGGCGATCTGCTCGTGGCGCGCCCATACGCTGCGACAGGTTTCCATCGCCGGCGCGAAACGCCGCTCCATGAATTCGGCGATCGTCGGCATCCCTTCGATGCGTTCCTCGCGCAGCTCGTGGATGCGCGCCAGCACGAGCTTCTCGTACGCCCGCGACGCGCTGAAGCGCGCGCCCGATCCCGACAGCGACTCGACCCGCACCGCCAGATGCGTGAGCTTGACGAGCAGCGCGGTGTCGTCGCCGTCGGCGCCGCTCGCGTCCATCCGCTGCATCAGCGCATGGAGCGCCGCGTGGATCTCGTCGAGTTCGCGGCTCATCCGGCGCGCGACGGGCAGCGCCAGCAGGGCCATCATCCGGTACGTCTCGATTTCATGCAGGCGCTGCAGCAGGCGGCCGCCCTGCTCCTCGCGGAAATCCTCGTCGACGACGAGAAAGCGCATGAAACCGTCGTCGCGCACATGCCAGTCGCAGAACACCTTGCCGCCGCCGAGCACGTTGCTGCCGACGAGCGCGGGCCCGTCGATCCAGCGGCGCAGGTCGCCGCAGACGAGCCGCGCGGCGTCGCCCGTGAGCAGCTCCATGCGCACCGCGACGAAGCGGATGCCGGCAAGCCGCGCGAACCACGCGGCCGGAATGCCCTCGATCGCGAGATCGTCGAAATAACCGCTGTCGCGACGCGGCGCGACGAACGTGAAGGTCGAGAATTCGGTGTGGCGCTCCCACTTCAGGTGCCAGCCGCTCGGCGACTGCACCGCGTAATGCGTCGCGCCTTCGTGCGGCGCGGCGATGCCGGTATCGCGACACAGCGCGTGCAGCAGCGTTTCGTGGATGTCGGGCTGGCCGTCCGCGTAGATCGCGTAATGCGTGAGCGACACGGCTTCGGCGAGCCGCAGGAACGGCCGGGCATGCAATTCCGCGGCCAGCGCCGCGCGCAACGGATGGTCCATCATCGATACACCACGCTTCCCTGTTCAGTCCCGCACACCGGATCGTCCGGCCCGAACGCCGCGCCGCCCTCGGGCGAAACGTCAGCGTGATCGCACTATGGCAGACACACAGCAACAATAAAAACGCATAATGCTGATCGTTACGTTCAGTTTTCCTGATACCCATGAAGATGCTCGATCACGACGTGCTGGCCACCGTCGTCGCCGTCGCGGAGACCGGCAACATGACCCGCGCGGCCGAGGCCGTGAACCGTTCGCAGTCGGCCGTGAGCATGCAGATCAAGAGCCTGGAAGACGCGATCGGGCGGCCGCTGTTCGTGCGCAAGCCGCGCAGCATCGTGCTGACGCGCGAAGGCGAGGTGCTGCTGGGATTCGCCAGACGAATGCTGGCGCTGCGCGACGAGGCCTGGGCGGCCGTGGTGCGGCCGGAAGTGACCGGCAAGGTCGTGATCGGCGTGCCGGACGACTATGCGTCGTCGCTGCTGCCGTCGGTGCTGAAGAAGTTCTCGGCGACCTACCCGAAGGTCGAGATCCAGGTGATGGGGCTGCCGAGCAGCGCGCTCGCGCCGCTGATCAAGGAAGGCACCGTCGATCTCGTCTGCGGCACGCGCATCAAGGGGCTGTCCGGCGACTTCATCCGCCACGAGCCGATGGCGTGGGCCGCGATGACGAACGGGCCGCGCGTGTGGGAAGAGCGGCCGCTGCCGATCGCCGTGTTCATGCCGGGCAGCGTCGCGCGCGAGAACGCGATCCGCAGCCTCGAACGCGCGAAGGTGCCGTACCGTACCTCCTATGAAAGCCCGAGCCTGCTCGGGCTGCTCAGCATGGTCGAGGCCGGCCTCGCGGTCGCGCCGCTCGCGCGCTGCGCGATTCCCGCGCAACTGTCGATGCTCGGCCGCGCGCACGGGCTGCCCGACCTGCCGCCGCTCGAACTGATTCTCGCGCGCAGCACGAAATCGAAGCGGCCGCCGTGCGACTTTCTCGCGGAACAGTTGATGGAAGACCTGCAGCGTCAGACCGGGCAGACCGGCGACGCGTGATCAGCGCATCGCGCCGAACCCGGCCGCGCCCAGTGCCGCGTTGACGTTCGCGGCCACCTGATCGACGAGCGCTTCCAGCGTATCGCCGCATACCTGCGTGTGTTCCGGTGCGACATGCTCCGCGCGTTGCCAGCCCCACTGCGCGCCCGACGCGACCGACAGCGTCGCGCCGAAGCGGTTGCCGTGGCGGCGGCCGAAGGTGCTCACGCGCCGCCCGGCCATGTAGTCCTGTTCGGGCAGACAGAGCCGGATCTCGACCGCGACCTGGTCGCGATCGTTGACGCGCGCGGCCGGGCTGACCGTCGCGGCGAACACCTTGCCGATCCGCCAGGTCACGTCGCGCTCCCACGCCGCGAGCGGCCCGCCGGCCGCGTCGACCCGCTCGGTGTCCACCGACCACTGATGCCGGTCGGGCACGACGATCGCCTGATGCAACAGCATTTCGGCCACGCGCACCGTCGTCATGAGCTGACGCGCGAGTTGCTGGCCCGACGGCAGCGACGCCGCCCGTACCCGGCCGTTTGCCGGCTGCACGACAGGTACTGCTTCCAATAGATCCATGACTCCTCCGCATGCATGATCGGCGCCGCGCACGCAGCATCGCGCGCCTGTCCGCCGCCTGAGGGCGGACAGCACGGCGACCGGCGATCGGGCGGCGGATCGGACAAGCCATCAAGGAACGAACCACAACCCACGAGCAACAGCCGTTCCCGACTTCACCGTGCCTTCGGCCCGACCCGCAACCGGCGCGCGACCGGCCCGATCACCGCATCGGCCTGCTGCGCGATCAGCATGTGCAGCGTGAAATCCAGGTCTTCCGGCGCGATGTCGAAGTGCACGTGGACCACGTCGCGCACGGCACGCGCGCCGACGACGTACACGCCGAGCGGGGAATGCAGCAGCGCCGCGAGCCGCGCATGCGCGTGTTCTCCGGAGTCGGCCGTCAGCGTGACGGGCAACTGCAGGCGCGGGCGCGGCGGCGGGAACGGAATGACGTTGTTGCGTACGCCGGCGCGCAACTGGCGGCCGGCGACATCGAAGGCGGGAACGGGATGAATGAAGGTCATGGAGCGGACGGAAGCCGTCTCGGCTGTTCGACACGTCCCCAGCTTAGAAGAGACCGCATAAACGTCGTGCAAAAAAACGGGCCGCCCGTGCAAAAAACGGCACGGGGGACACAACACGTCAATGGCCAGCGGCATGGCGGCCGGCCGTGCGGTCGCGATGCGCGCGCCGCGACCGCCCGCCACCCGCCGCGGTTCGTGCCCATCACGCCGTGCGTCGGCCGCCGCGCTACGCGAACGCTTCGAGCGACGCGCGCCGCCGCTCGTCGACCATCGATTCGATCAGCGACACCAGATCGTCGGTCAGCGGATCGCAGATGCCCGGCGAGCGATGCAGTTCGAGATCGGCCGCCGGCAGCAGCGGCAGCCCGTCCGTCTCGTCGAGCACGCGCCAGTTCTCGGGCAGCGTGCAGCGGTCGATCATCGTCACGGCCGCGCCGTGGTTCACCGCGATCTTGATGCCGGTCGGGCTCTGGCTCGTATAGACGACGTGATACGGCCGCCCGGCCGTCGCGAGCGCCTGCAGCCCGCGCTGCCGGTAGCAGCACGTCTCCGGAAACAGCGCGAGCGGCACCGACGCCTGCGGGCCGAGCACGAAATCGCGGTGCGCGGCCCACACGACATCGTGACGGCCGAGCAGCCGCCCGCCCGCGTTCGGCCCGTGCCGCACGACGAGCGCGACGTCGAGCTCGCCGGCCTGCAGCCGTTCGAGCAGTTCGAGCGACGTGCGGCAATGCACGTGAAAACGCGCGCCCGGCCGCATCGCATAGAACGATTTCAGCAGGTCGGGCAGCCACAGCTCCGCGTAGTCCTCCGGCAGCCCGAAGCGCACGACGCCGCGATCGCTGCTCGCCTGCTTCAGCGCGAGGATCGCGTCGTTCTGCACCTGGATGATGCGGCGCGCATGGATCAGGAAATTCTCGCCGTCGCGTGACAGTTCGAGCCGTCGGCTGTTGCGCATGAACAGGTGCGTGTCGAGCCGCTCCTCGAGCGTGCGGATGCGCAGGCTGATCGTCGACTGCGTGCGATGCAGTTGCCGGGCCGCCGCGGTGAAGCCGCCGCTCTCGACCACGGCGACGAATGCCCGGATCAGTTCCGGATCGAGCGAACTGAGCTTCGACCAATCGGGCCTTTGAATGGCAGCCATCGGAATTACTCGCTTTCGAAAAAAGAAGGGAAGACGAAAGATAGGGCTCGGAGTACGCCGATTGTTGTCCGGATGCGCCCGGCCCTCCAACCCCTGCCCGGGTATGACAAACCCGGAGCCGGTTCACGAACGAGCACCCGGCAGTTCCGCCCCGCCCGTCGTCACGACACCGGCCGAGGCCCGCCCGGCGGGCGTCCGCGTGACGGGCCCAGGGCTTTCCCGGAGACGACGAAAACTCATAGCCCGATCAGAAAACATCGATTCACCGGCCGCGCCGCGGCCCACCACAATCGCCTCACACCCAACCTCATCGACGAGACATCGCAATGACCGCATCCCAACCCAGGCAGCTTTACATCGGCGAAGGCTTCGAAGGCCCCGGCGTCAACCTCGCGCACATCAACGTGCTGGTCGGCCCGCGCAACGGCCCCGCGGGCCAGGCGTTCGCCACGGCCCTCGCGACGCCGTCGGCCGGCCATGCGCCGTTCGTCGTGATCGCGCAGCCGGGCGTGCCGACCAAGCCGCTCACGCTGTACGTCAACAAGGCGCAGATCGCCGGCGATTTCCACGGCAACGCCACGTGGGGCGCGTCGCAGGCCGGCATCGCGAAGGCCGTCGCCGAAGCGCTCGAGAACGGCACGCTGCCGCCCGAAGCGGAGAACGACTGGGTCGTCGTGTCGGCGAACTGGGTGAACCCGCAGACCGACGATCTCGATGCCGTGTTCGAGAACAACTATCGCGCGTGCCGCACCGCGATCGTCGCCGCGATGGAAGGGCTGCCGCATCGCGATGCGGTATTCGCCGCCGCGCGCGACGTGTCGAACCCGTTCTACACCCCGAAGAAAAACTGAAGACGACAAGCGGCCGACACAAGGCCGCACCTGGAGGAAGCATGGAATACGTCCGCCTCGGCCAGTCCGGCCTGAAGGTGTCCCGCCTGTGTCTCGGCACGATGAACATGGGCACCCCCGACTGGAAACCCTGGATCTTCGACGAAGCGCAGAGCGAGCCGATCGTGCGCCGCGCGCTCGACGCCGGCGTGAACTTCATCGATCTCGCCGATTTCTATTCGACGGGCGTCGGCGAGGAAGTGGTCGGCCGCATCCTGAAGCGCAACGCGCGCCGCGAGGAGCTCGTCGTGACGACCAAGGTCGGCTACGACATGGGCAGCTACCCGAACGCGGGCGGCCATTCGCGCAAGCACGTGCTCGACGGCATCGACGCTTCGCTGACGCGGCTCGGGATGGATTACGTCGACATCTTCATGCTGCACTTCTTCGACGTGAACACGCCCGTCGAGGAAACGATGAGCGCGCTGCACGACATCGTGCGCGCGGGCAAGGCGCGTTATATCGGCGTATCGACGATGTATACGTGGCAGTTCGCGAAAATCATGCAGGCCTGCGAACGAAACGGCTGGGACAAGCCGATCAACATGCAGCTGCAGCTGAACCTCGCGTATCGCGAGGAGGAGCGCGAGATGGTGCCGTACTGCATCGACCAGGGCGTCGGCGTGTCGGTGTTCAGCCCGCTCGCGCGCGGCCTGCTGACCTGCGAGCCGCAATCGACGCGCAACCAGACCGACTTCTTCACCGCGCAGATGTACGGCGATGCCTCATCGCTCGCGATCGCGGAATCGGTCGCGAAGGTCGCGAAGCGACGCGGCGTGCCGCCCGCGCAGATCGCGCAGGCGTGGGTGCTGAGCCGCCCCGGCGTCGCGAGCATGCTGGTCGGCGCGGATTCCGTCGCGCAGTTCGACAGCGCGCTCGGCGCGCTCGAGACACAGCTCACCGAAGAGGAATTGCACGAACTGGAGCGCAACTACACGCCGTGCGACCTGATCAACGACTACACGGCCGGCAAGCGCATCGCGCGCGCGTCGCGTCCGGCGCAGGGCAGTTTCGCGACGGACTGACGCACTGAAGGAACGACACACGATGAACGAATTTCTGAGAACCGGCCATTACATCGGCGGTGAATGGCACGAACCGCATGGCGCGAGCGATGCGACCTATCCGGTGCGGAACCCCGCGACCGGCGAAACGATCGCGAAAGTCGCGAAAGGCGGCGCCGACGACACGCAACGCGCCATCGACGCGGCCGCGCACGCGTTCCCCGCGTGGCGCGCACTGACCGCGAAGGAGCGCGGCGCACGCGTGAAGCGCTGGGGCGAGCTGATGCTCGAACATCGCGACGCGCTCGCCGGGCTGCTGACGCGCGAGCAAGGCAAGCCGCTCGCGGAAGCGCGCGGCGAAGTCGCTTACGCGGCGAGCTTTCTCGAATGGTTCGCGGAAGAAGCGAAGCGCATGTACGGCGACGTGATCCCGAGCCCGAAGCCGGATGCGCAGATCGTCGTCACGCGCGAGCCGGTCGGCGTCGTCGCGGCGATCACGCCGTGGAATTTCCCGCTCGCGATGATCACGCGCAAGGCCGGCCCCGCGCTCGCGGCCGGCTGCACGATGGTGCTGAAGCCGTCGGAGGAAACGCCGCTGTCGGCGTTCGCGCTCGCGGTGCTCGCCGAGCGCGCGGGCGTGCCGGCCGGCGTGTTCAACGTCGTGTCGGGCGACGCGGTCGCGATCGGCGAAACGCTGACGAGTTCGCCCGTCGTGCGCAAGCTGTCGTTCACGGGCTCGACGCGGGTCGGCAAGCTGCTCGCGAAGCAGTCGGCCGACACGCTGAAGAAGCTGTCGCTCGAACTCGGCGGCAACGCGCCGTTCATCGTGTTCGACGATGCCGATCTCGATGCGGCGGTCGCGGGCGCGATCGCGTCGAAGTTCCGCAACACGGGCCAGACCTGCGTGTGCGTGAACCGCTTTCTCGTGCAGGACGGCGTGTACGACGCATTCACGCGCAAGCTCGCGGACGCCGTGCGCACGCTGCGCGTCGGCAACGCGCTCGCAGGTGAGGTCGACCAGGGGCCGCTGATCAACGAGGCGGCGCTCGGCAAGGTCGAGCGGCACGTGGCCGATGCGGTCGCGAAGGGTGCGCACACGCTCACCGGCGGCAAGCGTCATGGGCTCGGCGGCACGTTCTACGAGCCGACCGTGCTGACCGGCATGACGGCCGACATGCTGATCGCCGAAGAGGAAACCTTCGGCCCCGTCGCCGGCTGCTTCCGCTTCACGACCGAGGAAGAGGCCGTCGCCGCGGCCAACGATACGCCGTTCGGGCTGTCCGCGTACTTCTATACGCGCGATCTCGGCCGCGCGTGGCGCGTGTCGGGTGCGCTGGAAAGCGGAATGGTCGGCGTCAACGACGGGATCATCTCGACCGAAGTCGCGCCGTTCGGCGGCGTCAAGCAATCGGGGCTCGGCCGCGAGGGCTCGAAGTACGGCCTCGACGAATACGTGGAACTCAAGTACACACTGATGGCCGGCCTCGGCCGCTGACCGCTGACCGCGGTCGACCCGCGCCGCGCGGCGCCCGGCCGCGCGGCGCCTTGCACGGCGCTCGCGGCGCAGCGCCGCCTGCGCGCGCCGCCGCGCGCCAGATAACGATCCAGGAGGCAGCTTGACCCAAGCCGACGTTCAATCCGGCACCGCGCGCGCGTTGCCGCTGTCGCGTGGCACCGATGCGCCGCACCGCCCCGTCGCGCTCGACGACGTGCCGCTCAACCGTTTCCACGTGAAGATCGCCGGCCTGACGTTCGGCGCGCATTTCACCGAAGGCTACACGCTCGGCACGATCGGCTACGCGCTCGCCGCGCTCGGCAGGCAAATGCCGATCGACGCGTTCTGGATGGGGATGATCGGCAGCTCGGCGCTGATCGGTATCTTCCTCGGCAGCCTCGTGTTCGGCTGGCTGTCCGACCGGATGGGCCGCCAGAAGATTTTCCTGACGAGCTTCGTGATCATCACGGCGGCCGCGTTCGCGCAGTTCTTCGTCACGTCGCCGCTCGAACTGTGCGTACTGCGCGTGCTGATCGGCTTCGGGATGGGCGGCGATTTCACCGTCGGCCACGCGATCCTCGCCGAATTCTCGCCGCGCAAGCATCGCGGCACGCTGCTCGGCTCGTTCAGCGTGATCTGGACGATCGGCTATGTCGCCGCGAACGTGCTCGGCCTCGCGTACGGCGACGCCACGCCCGACGCATGGCGCTGGCTGCTCGCATCGGCTGCTTTGCCTGCGCTGATCGTGCTGGTGCTGCGGATCGGCACGCCCGAATCGCCGCGCTGGCTGCTCGGCAAGGGCCGCGTGCAGGAAGCGCGCGCCATCGTCGCGAAACATTTCGGGCCGCACGTGATGCTCGACGGTTCGGCCGAACCGCATGCGAATGCCGGCTTCGCGCGACTGTTCCGGCGTGACCTGATCCGCCGCACGATTTTCAACTGTGCGTTCTTCGTGTGTCTCGTGATTCCGTATTTCGCGATCTACACGTTCCTGCCGACGATCCTGAAGACGATCGGCCTCGCCGAAGGCTTCGGTGCGGACCTGTTGCTGAACGCGTTCCTCGTGCTGGGCGCGCTGATCGGCATAGGGCTGACGATCCGGCTGTCGCGACGCGGCTTCCTGATCGGCTCGTTCGCGGTGACGTGCGCGTCGCTCGTTGCGCTCGCGGTGCTGCCGTCGGCGGCGGCCGTCGCGATGATCGTCGCGTTCGCGATCTTCACGCTGACGATGTCGGCGTTCAGCAACCTCGTCGGCGTGTTCCCGCCCGAGTGCTTCCCGACCGAAGTGCGCGCGAGCGGCGTGGGCCTCGCGATCGCGTGCAGCCGGCTCGGTTCGGCGATCGGCACGTTCCTGCTGCCTGCCGGCATCGCGACGCTCGGCTTTCACGCGACGATGTTCGCGCTCGCGGGCGTGCTGCTGGTGGGGATGATCGTGTCGATCGCGTGGGCGCCGGAGACGAAGCATCTGACGCTGGAGGAGGCGTCGGGGCATTGACGACGGAGGCGGGTGGCGTGCCCGCCTGCTTCGTCACGCTCGGTGCTTTCGCTTCGACTCGCCGCCGATGCGTACCGGCGGTGCCGATCGCGATTCGAACGAACCCGGCCGCGGCCGGGTTCGCGCATTCCGGGCGCGATGCAGTGCGCGCGTTCGTTCAGAACAGAATCGACGCGTAGTCCCGCGCGCCGTGCAGGATGTGAAGAATGTCGATCCGCGCCGGCGGATCACCGACGACCCGATAGAAGATCTGGTAGTTGCCGTACACGCGGTGCCGCACACCGTGACGCTCGAAGCGCGGCACCAGCGGAAACGCCAGCGGCATCGCGGCCAGACTCATGCACTTGTCGCGAATCTCCTGCACGAACGTCACGGCGCGTTGCGGGTTGTCGCGTGCAATGTCATCGGCGACCGCTTCGAGTTCGTCAATCGCAAAATCGGACAGGCGCACGATCAGGCCTGCCGATCCGCCCGCCCCCGATACTTCGCCTCGAGACGGTCGAAGACTTCCGCCGCCTCGGCGCCGCGTCCTGCTTCCGCATCGGCCAGGCTGCGCGCGATCACTGCGTCCAGCGCATTCAGTTGCGTCTCGCGATCCTGGATCAGGCGCACGCCTTCGCGCAGCACTTCGCTCTTGGATCCGTAGCGCCCCGATTCGACCAGCTTCGCGACGTAAGCCTCCAGTTGCTGGCCCAGTTCCGCACTGATCATGCCGACCTCCCGACCGGATTGAATTCGATCCGCCGAGCGTACCTTGGTTATCAACTATTATCAAGAAGACACGCTCCGGACGGAACGGCGCGAACACTTTCACGGCCGATCGGGTGAATGGACGAAACGGGATTCAGGCAGGCTGCGGCGGTGCCGGCATTCATCCGGGTTTCGCCTTCACTCGTGTAGCCTTGCCGAACGCCCACCATGCGAACACCGATCATGATTGAAGACATCGTCACGCCACAACCCGGCCTGAAGGTCTACCCGTCGGACACCGACGTCTTTGCCGAGGCCGATGCCGCACTCGCGCGCCATCTGCATCCGCTCGTGTCGATCGACCTGTCGACGGTCGATCCGTCGTGGCAGGGCTGGGTCCACCTGCTCAGCCCGGTCGAACCTTATGACGGGCTCGTCGGGCAGGACACGGCCGCGTACCACAACGACTATCTTCGCGCGAACTGGATCGGGTTCCGGCTCGACGACAACAACCGCTACACGCTGCTCGGTGACCGGCGCTACTTCTATCTGGAAAACCCGCCCGACCCGCGTGACGCAGGCTATCGCAAGGAACTGGAAGCGCATTACGCCGAACAACAGGCCAGCATCGAAGCCGCGCGCAAGCGGTTCGCCGAATACGGCGTGCTCTACTCGTCGAACCAGTACGCGCCGGACGAGCGCGATTTCAGCCAGGAAAAGCCGTGCAATCTCGTCGACCAGCTTGGCGGATCGGTCGGCTGGGGCAACTGGTCGGGCACCTCGGATTTCCCGGTCGACGACAGCGATCCGGACGACATCCGGCCGATCGGCCCCGACGGGGCGCGCTTTCGCTTCGTTGCCGGCGTGACTGGATGGGAATATCGCGCGGCGGGCGCCGACTGGATTCTCCTGTTTTACGAACCGGTCAGCCGCGTGGCGCTGCTGACGTTCGACTGGTCGTAAGGCGGGCGGGACGGCGGGCGTTCCGCCTCGTGATTGGCCGTTCGGCGGACTCGGCGCGGCGGATTCGCGGCGATAGGCTGGGGTTTTCCGATTTTCGACCGCAACCATGCCCGCCCGCCTTGTCGACCTCAGCCATGTCCTGCCGTACGAGACGACGTACTTCGACGACCGGCTCGCGGTCGAACGAAACGGCCTCGATATTTCCGCGTTGCTGGGTGTGGACGGTCACGTTCCCGACGCGTTGCTGGTTTCGTTGTGCGGCGCGCCGTCCGGCTCCGACGTTCAGGCCTATCTCGACAGCGCCGACAAGTTGACGTTTGCCGTCACCCATCCGACGCTGATTCGATCGGAAAACCGGATATCGGTATTCCGAACCGTTGACACGCGAGTGCTTGAACTCCGTGCAATCGATCTGGCCGACGGCGCGGTCGCCGGATTCGGCGCGGCAATGCTCTGGAGAATCGTTCGAGCGTGTGATACGTTGGACATCGCCCGGATCAGCGCCTTGGCGATGGGGGGCCGCAAATCGCCGCCGGAACCCGGCGGGCCCCGGCTCCATGGATACTACGCATGGCCGAGGTTCGGTTTCGATGCGCCCATTCCGGGCGCGCATGCGGATGAAGCAGCCCTGTTCCAGTATTTCCAGGGATATCCGGTCGGGTTGGCCGACGGGTCACTTCGATCCCTGCGCACGCTCTATGCGACCCGGGTCGGGCGAGACTTCTGGCGAGTCGCCGGATCACATCGGTGGATGACATTCGACGTTACGCCGCATGGTGCATCCGTGCTGACACTGCAGGATTACTTGATCGAGAAGGGGATTTACGGATGACGGGAAAGCACAGCCGAATCGCCGGATTCCAGATTGCGCAGCCTTCGGCGGCACGCAGTCGCACAACGAACGGGAATCGTGTCGTCCGGCGCGCGGAAATGAGACGACTCCTTGAAGAATTCCTCGCGCGCGAACTCCATCGCAGTCTCGCGCATACGTCCGCCGCCGTGCTGGCCGCACCGCCGGCCGGTGCGTCGGCGCCGCCGCCGAGAGCCGTCTTCAACGTGGGGCGCATCGATCCGTCGAAGTCCACGTTGCCCATCATCTCGGAGGCCGAAGCCAAAGCTATCGGGGGCCGGGAAACGTTCATGCACTTCGGTCTGGATCCCGATCTGTACACCGCAACGTGTGACACTCTCTGACAGATCGGAATGGGAGGATCGGTGCGTGAACGATCGACGCGCGCATCGCAATCTCCCCGTCCGCCCCCCCTACCCCTTCCGCCCCACCTGTTCCCTCACCCACGCGGCAAACGCAAGCACGTGCTCGACCGCGACACTCTCCGGCTCGACATCGAGCCAATAGCCGAACGGCCCGATCGGCTGCACCGGCGACAGCCGCACGAGGCTGCCTTCGGCGATCTCCTCCTCGATCATGTTCAGGTCGACCACCGCGAGCCCCGCCCCCTTGCGCGCTGCGCGAATCGCCTGTTCGAGCGTGGAAAACTCGATGCCGTCGCCGATCCGCGCCACCGGCACGCCCGCCTGCTCGCACCAGTCGGCCCACAGCGTCAGGCGCTTGCCTTCGTGCAGCACATGCAGCGACGGCAGCCGGCCGAGCAGCACGTCGAGCGCATCGCCGCGATAACGCGGCGCACCGACGAGCGCATGCCGCTCCATCATCAGCAGCTCCGACTGCATCCCAGTGCGCGCCGCGCGCCCGAAGCGGATGTGGCAATGGCAATCGTCGGCCGGCTCGGTGCGGATCGACAGCTCGACGTCGGGCAGCGCCTCCGCGAGTGTGCCGAGCCGCGGCGAAAACCACTGCGTCGCGAACGTCGGCGGCAGCGACACCGTCAGGCGCCGCTTCGCACCCGGCCGCGTGGCGGCGACTTCGTCGACGCCGCGCTCGATCGTGTCGAACGCCTGCCCGATGAACGGCAGCAAGCGCTCGCCGGCCTCGGTCAGGCGCACGCCCTTGTGATCGCGCTCGAACAGCCGCGCGCCGAGCGCTTCCTCGAGCAGCCGGATCTGCCGGCTCACCGCCCCCTGGGTCACGCACAGCGAAACCGCCGCACGGTTGAAGCTCAGGTGACGCGCGGTCTCCTCGAAAAATCGCAGCGCGATCAACGATGGCAGGCGTCGCATGTTGTGTGTCCCCTTCGTTCGTATCGTTCGTATCGTTCGTATCGTTCACGTCGTTCGTGCCGTTGCCGGCCGTCACCGCCGTCCATCCCGCGGGCCGCCTGATCGCAACCCTGCGCGCCAGCCGCCGCGCCGTAAAAACCCCGAGGGCCCGCGCCCTCGTTCGCCTCCATTCATCGTCCCCGCGCCCGCGCCGCCCGCCTACAATAAGCATCCCGCACCAAACACGACACCGCCCCGTGAGACGCAAGATGCCGGCGCTGAACGCGCTGAAAGCCTTCGAGATGGCCGGCCGCACCGGCAGCTTCACGCGCGCGGCCGAACTGCTCAACGTAACGCAGAGCGCGGTGAGCCGCCAGGTTCGCCAGCTCGAAGGCCAGCTCGGCGAAACCCTGCTCGAGCGGCGTCATCACCAGCTCGAACTGACGGCGGCCGGCCGTGTGCTGCTGCGCGCGCTGCAGCAATCGTTCGACAAGATCGAGCTGACCGTGCGCAGCCTGCAGGAAAAAACCCACCTGAACCGCCTGCGCGCGAACGTGCCGCCCACCTTCGCCGCGCGCTGGCTGATGCCGCGGCTCGGCCGGCTGCGCGACGCGCATCCCGAATTCGAGCTGAGCCTCACGACCCGCATTCACGACAGTCTCGGCGAATCGCGCGTGCTCGACTGCGCGATCCGGTTCGGCGACGGCGAATGGGACGGCTTCGACAACGCACTGCTGATGCAGGAGCAGCATATCGCCGTCTGCGCACCGGCGCTGTATGCGCGGCTGCGACAGGACGGCGCGCCGATCGACCTGAACCGCTTCACGCTGCTGCACGTGCTCGCCACCGACGACCAGCGCTACCTGACCTGGCAGCACTGGCTGAAGGCCGCCGGCATCGCCGACGTCGACACGCGCGGCGGCTACGAATTCGACCTGCTCGACCACGCGATCCGCGCGGCGATCGACGGCCTCGGGATCACGATCGCCGATCGCCACATGGTCGCGCGCGAACTGGCGACCGGGCAACTGATGCAGGTGCTCAACGTGCACGTCGACGGCCATCAGTCGTACTGGTTCGTCACGCGGCCCGAACAGACGAACCTGCCGCACATCGTCCAGTTCCGCGACTGGCTGCAGCAGGAAGTGTGGCTCGCGAAGCGCCACCTCGAACCGTCGTCGCCGCTTCCGCAAGTGCCGCTGGCCTAGCAGCCCCCCGCCCCGAACGACCGCGAACGCCGTCAACCGGCACGCGCGGGCGACACCTTACCGGCTTCCACGCCCGTCCGCATTCTGCCCCGTCTGAAAATGCGGCCCGGCCACCGCCCGCCCCGCGCCCGTCCCCCCCGGCCCGCGCCACGGCAGCCTTGCCGGACGGGCGATTCCGGCCGACAGCCCGAGTAACGTGCGTTTTTCTCATGCCCGGCACGAAAATAAGTCGTTTGTCGTGCGCTAAACGCATGAACAGAATGGCCTCTGTCCCGTGCCGCGCGTGTCGCCACCCGAAGCGATCCGCCTGCATTCATCGGAGGAGTCACTTCATGCGCACCGAACGCAATTACGTGAACGGCCGTTTCGTCGCCCCGGAAAGCGACGCGTTCATCGTCGTCCACAATCCCGCCACCGAAGCGCCGTTCGCGCGCGTGCCGGCCGCGACGCCGGCCGACGCACTCGCCGCCGTCGACGCCGCGGCCGCCGCGCAGAAGGCGTGGCGCAAGCTGCCGAGCGCCGAGCGCGCCGCGTACCTGCACCGCTTCGCCGACGCGCTGACCGCGCGTGCGCCCGAGATCGGCGCGGCGCTCGCGCAGGAATCCGGCAAAAGCGTCGAGGACGCATCGAACGAAGCCGTCTACGCGGGCCAGATCACGCACTATCACGCCGAGTGGGCACGCCGGATCGAGGGCGAGATCATCCCGAGCGACACGCCCGACGAGAACCTGTTCCTGCAGCGCGAGCCGATCGGCGTCGTCGCGTGCCTGATCCCGTTCAACTATCCTGTCTACACGCTGCTGCGCAAGGTCGCGCCCGCGCTGATCGCCGGCAACACCGTGGTCGTGCGGCCGAGCAACCACACGCCGGTATCCGCGTTCGAGATCGCGAAGGCGGCCGACGATGCGGGCTTCCCGCCGGGCGTCGTCAACATTCTGACGATGGATCACGCGACGGCCGAAGCGCTGTGCACACACCCGGCAGTCGGGATGATCACGCTGACAGGCAGCGTGAACGCGGGCCGCAAGGTGCTCGATTACTGCAAGGCGAACATCGCGAAGCCGTCGCTCGAACTCGGCGGCAAGACGCCCGCGATCATCGAGCCCGACGCCGATCTCGAACGCGCGGCCGCCGCGCTCGTCGCGTCGAAGACGACCCATTGCGGCCAGCTCTGCACGGCGATCGAGCGCGTGTATGTACACGACAGCGTGCACGACCGTTTCGTCGCACTGCTGAAGGAGAAGATGGCGGCCGTGCGCATCGGCGACCGGGCGGAAGACGCCACGCGGATGGGCCCGCTCGTCAGCGCATCGGCGCGCGCGCACATCCACGCGATGGTCGAACGCGCGATCGCGGCAGGCGCGACGCTCGAAACCGGCGGCGCGATCCCCGACGGCCCCGGCTTCTTCTACCCGGCCACGCTGCTCACCGGCGTGCGGCAGGACATGGAGATCGTGCGGGAGGAGACCTTCGGCCCGATCATGCCGGTGCTGCGCTACGCGACGATCGATGAAGCGATCGCGCAGGCGAACGACCACCAGTTCGGCCTGTCGTCGGTGCTCTACACCGAGCATTACCGCACCGCGATGACCGTCGCGAACGCGATCGAAGCCGGCGAGCTGTACGTGAACCGCACGCCGGCCGATCCGTACCAGGGCTTCCATGCCGGCTGGAAACGTTCGGGCCTCGGCGGCGACGACGGCAAGCACGGGATGCTCGAATTCACGCAGACGCGCCTCGTCGTCATGAAGTACTGACATCGCGATACCCACGTACCGTTTCCGGCGCGCGCACCAACGCACCACGCCGCGCGCCGGCCCTGCCCCGACCAGACCATAAAAAAACTGCAGGCGTCCGCCTCAAGGACGCCTGATGGAGGATGACATCATGCCGACCCAACCGTCGACGCCAGCGGCGTCGCTCGCGTTGCAAGACAAAGCGCTCGACGCTCACGCGTCGCAGCACTCCCGTGCGCAACGCTACCTGCAACTGCTGCTGCTCGTGATTGCCGCGGGCGCGATCTATCCGATGCTGTATCTGCGGCAGGTGTACCAGCCGACGATGCTGCAGTTCTTCCATATCGACGACGTGCAGCTCGGCTACCTGTATTCGTCGCTCGGCACGATCTTCCTCGTCAGCTACCTGCCGAGCGGCTGGCTCGCCGACCGCCTGTCGCCGCGCTGGCTGATCTGCTTCTCGCTGCTCGCGACGGGCGCGCTCGGGCTCGCCTACGCGACCGGGCCGTCGTTCGACACGCTCGTGCTGATCTTCGGCGGCTGGGGGCTGACCACCGGCCTCACGTTCTGGGCCGCCGTGATCAAGCGCGTGAACATGATCGCGGGCCCCGACGAACAGGGCCGTTTCTTCGGGCTGCTCGACGGCGGCCGCGGGCTCGTCGAGGCGCTGCTCGCGACGATCGCGATCACGCTGTTCGCCTACGTCACGCAGGCGCACGGCGGCACCGATGCGGCCGGCTTCAGGCTCGTCGTGCACCTGTACGCGTTCTTCTGCATCGCGCTCGGCGTGCTGCTCGCGCTGGTGAAGGATCCAGCGGGCGCGAGCGACCGTGCGGCCGCCGCGCAGCGCCGCACCGGCAGCGACCGCCAGGGCAACGTGCTGACCGACCTGAAGACGCTCGCGGCGATCCCCGAGCTGTGGCTCGTCGCCGCGATCGTGTTCTGCGGCTACCAGGTGTTCTGGGCAACGTACAGCTTCTCGGCCTATCTGCACGAAGGCAATTTCGGGCTCAGCGCGACGGCGGCCGGCTTCATCACGACGCTCAAGCTGTGGATGCGCCCAATCGGCGGCATCGGCGGCGGCTTCCTCGGCGACCGCGTATCGAAGGTGTCGGTGCTGTTCTGGGCGCTGCTGCTCGCCGCGCTGTCGCTCGTCGGCCTGATCGCCGCGCCCGCGCACAGCCCGCAGGCGATGCTCGTCGCGCTCGTGCTGTTCATCGGCATCCTCACCTACGCGATCCGCGGCCTGTACTGGTCGCTGCTCGACGACTGCAAGGTGCCGACGCATTGCGCCGGCCTCGCGATCGGCCTGATCTCGGTGCTCGGCTATTCGCCCGACGTGTTCGTGCCGCTGATCAATGGCTACGTGACGCAGACCTTCCCGGGCGCGCACGGCTACCAGCTCTATTTCGGCTATATCGCGGCCATCGCGCTCTGCGGCGCGGGCGCGGCCGCCTTCCTCAAATACCGTCTCACCCGCATTCACCGAATCCAGGAGTCCGCATGAAGATCGTTTCGCTCGAAACCCATATCGTCGCCGTGCCGCCGCCGCATGTCGGCGGGATGTACTGGATCTTCGTGAAGCTGAAGACCGACGACGGCATCGAAGGCGTCGGCGAGATCTATTCGGCGACGTTCGGCCCGAAGGCGATGGCCCCGATCATCGACGACGTGTTCGAACGCCACCTGCTGAACCGCGACCCGCATCACGTCGAACGGCTGTTCCGCCAGGCCTATTCGAGCGGCTTCACGCAGCGACCGGACCTCACGATGATGGGTGTCGTCAGCGGCCTCGAAATGGCGTGCTGGGACATCATCGGCAAGGCCGCCGGCAAGCCCGTGTACGAACTGCTCGGCGGGCAGATCCACGAGCGGCTGCGCTCGTACACGTACCTGTACCCGAAGAACGCGAAGGGCGAATACGACTACGACGATCCCGATCTCGCGGCCGAATGCGCGGCCGAGAACGTGAAACTCGGCTTCACCGCCGTGAAGTTCGACCCGGCCGGCCCGTACACGGCCTACTCGGGCCACCAGCTGTCGCTGGACGTGCTCGACCGCTGCGAGACGTTCTGCCGCAAGGTGCGCGAAGCCGTCGGCAGCAAGGCCGACCTGCTGTTCGGCACGCACGGGCAGATGGTGCCGTCGTCGGCGATCCGGCTCGCGAAGCGGCTCGAGAAGTACGACCCGCTGTGGTTCGAGGAGCCGGTTCCCCCCGGCCAGGAAGAAGCGATCGCGCAAGTCGCGAAGCACACGTCGATCCCGATCGCGACCGGCGAGCGCCTGACCACCAAGTACGAGTTCCACAAGCTGCTGCAGGCGGGCGGCGCGTCGATCCTGCAGCTGAACGTCGCGCGCGTGGGCGGCCTGCTCGAAGCGAAGAAGATCGCGACGCTCGCCGAAGTGCACTACGCGCAGGTCGCACCGCACCTGTACAACGGGCCGGTGGGCGCCGCCGCGAGCATCCAGCTCGCGACCTGCACGCCGAACTTCCTGATCCAGGAAAGCATCATGACGTGGGGCGGTTTCCATGCCGAAGTCGTGAAGACGCCGATCCGCTGGGAGGACGGCTACATCATCCCGTCCAACGAGCCGGGCCTCGGCATCGAGCTCGACATGGACGTCGTGCGGCGCCACACGCCCTACACGGGCGAACGGCTGCACCTGCAGATGGGCGAACACCCCGTCGACGTGAAGGATCTCGCCCCCGCGAAGGGCTGAGCGCAAAGGACAGACATGAGCTACGACTACATCATCGTCGGCGCGGGCTCGGCCGGCTGCATCCTCGCGAACCGCCTGAGCGAATCGGGCCGGCACTCGGTGCTGCTGCTCGAGGCGGGCGAACGCGACGCGTCGTTCTGGTTCAAGGTGCCGGTCGGCTTCACGAAGACCTACTACAACCGCCGCTACAACTGGATGTACTACAGCGAGCCCGAAGCGCAGCTCGCCGATCGCAAGCTGTACTGCCCGCGCGGCAAGGTGGTCGGCGGGTCGGGCTCGATCAACGCGATGGTCTACGTGCGCGGCCAGCGCAGCGACTACGACGACTGGGCGGCCGCCGGCAATCCGGGCTGGGCGTACGACGACGTGCTGCCCTACTTCCGCAAGCTCGAAACCCACGCGGCCGGCACGACCTATCCGCAGCATCACGGCGCGACGGGGCCGATTCACATCACGTCGATGAAGGCCGACGTGCATCCGATCGTCCACGAATTCCTGAAGGGCTGCGGCGAACTGAACCTGCCGCGCACCGACGACTTCAACGGCGCGCAGTTCGAAGGCGCGGGCATCTACGACCTGAACACGAAGAACGGCGAACGCTGCTCCAGCAGCTTCGCGTACCTGCGTCCCGCGCTGGGCCGCGCGAACCTCACGCTGCGCGCTGGCGTGCTCGTGCGGCGCGTGACCTTCGACGGCACGCGCGCCACCGGCGTGGTCGTCGCGGGCGAGCACGGCGACGAAACGCTCGTCGCCGTGCGCGAGGTGATCCTCGCGGCCGGTGCGGTCGATACGCCGAAGCTGCTGCAGTTGTCGGGCGTCGGCGATCCGGCGCTGCTCGCGCGCCGGCGCGTGCCGCTCGTGCATGCGCTGCCGGCCGTCGGCCGCAACCTGCAGGACCACCTGTGCGTGAGCTTCTACTTCAAGGCGAACCGGCCGACGCTGAACGACGAGATGGGCACGCTGCTCGGCAAGGTGAAGATCGGGCTGCGCTACCTGCTGACGAAGCGCGGGCCGCTCGCGATGAGCGTGAACCAGGCCGGCGGCTTCTTCCGCGGCACCGATGACGCGCAGGAACCGAACCTCCAGCTCTACTTCAACCCGCTGTCGTACCGGATTCCGAAGAGCGACCGCGCGAGCATCAAGCCCGAGCCTTACTCGGGCTTCCTGATCGCGTTCAACCCGTGCCGGCCGACGAGCCGCGGCACGATCGAGATCGCGTCGAACCGCGCGGAAGATGCCGCGAAGATCCACGTCAACGCGCTCACCACGCGGAAGGATCTCGACGAAGCCGTGCAGGGCAGCAAGGTGATCCGTGCGCTGATGCGCGCGCCGGCGCTGAAGTCGATGACCGTCGAGGAAATCTCGCCGGGGCCGCAGGTCGATTCCGACGAAGCGTTGCTGCAGTATTTCCGCGAGCAGTCGGGTTCGATCTACCACCTGTGCGGCTCGTGCGCGATGGGGCCGGACGCGGCGACGTCGGTGGTCGATGCGTCGCTGCGCGTGCACGGGCTGCAGGCGCTGCGGATCGTCGATGCGTCGGTGTTCCCGAACATCACGTCGGGCAACATCAACGCGCCGACGATGATGGTCGCGGAAAAAGGCGCGGATCTGATCCTGGCGGATGCGGGGCACGGCGAAGCGTCTGCCGTGAGCGCAAGCGAACGGGAAACGGTCACGCATTGAGGCGGCTGCGTTTTCGCCGATTGCCGTTCCGGCAATCGGCTTCACGACGCAACTCGATGCAACGCGATGCAACGTTAACGCCGCGACTATGCGCAATAGGACAACACGATCAACGGATCCCCCCCTTCCTTCGTTGCTCGCCAATTGATGAACGCGCTGCACTCGACGAGTGCGGCGAAAATCTCCGGGTTGCGCTCCTTCAACGCTCCCGCATCGTCGATCCGCAGCGACACGATGCCGTGCTCGTAGCAATAGTCGCTCATGCAATCATTCCATGCATTCATGTTCCGGCCGTAGTAACCCGGAAATCCGAATTCGCTAGCGAAGTAGTCGTGAAACTTCGCCCAATCGCCAAGCGCTTTTCCGTCCACACTGAATCGATTCATCGAGTCCTCTCGTTCACCGTAAAATCACTGCCGCCGTTCGCTATTCACGCCCCCAAGGCCGGCTCGCCAGCATCGAACAGGTCACACCCGCCCGGGCCGATCCTGCAGATCGCCGACACGTCGCAGCGTGCCGCATCCCGTCCTTCGATTCACATTCAATCCCCCGCTCTGCCCCGCGCGTCCACCTCGTCGAACACCCGCACGATGTGATCGATCATCGCGCTCATCCGCGCGGTATGCCGCAGGTCCTTGTGCGTGACCATCCAGACTTCATAGGGCCGCGCCGACGTGCGCGCCGGCCACACGCGCACCAGCCCGTCGCGCTCCGCGATCGGCACCGGGAGCTCGGCGAGCCCGAGCCCGGCGCGCGCGGCCGCGCGCAGCATGAGATTCGAATTCAGCCCCGACACGATCCGCCCCGCGCGCACCGGCTCGCCGACCACCGTCAGCGGGCTGCGCGCATTCAGGTGCGGCAGGAAGCACACGAGGTCGTGCCCTTCGAAGCCGGTGCCGGGCGCCGGCTCGCCATGCCGCGCGAGATAGTCCTCTGACGCGTACAACGCCGTCGGCCATGCCGCGAGCCGGCGCATGAGCAGATCGGGATTGTCGGGCTTGATCGTGCGGATCGCGATGTCCGCCTCGCGCTTGGCCAGGTTCTCCACCTGCGTCGACGTGTTGAGCAGCACGCGCACGTCCGGATGCTCGTCGTGCAGGTTACGCATCGCGCGCATCACGAATTCGAGCCCGATCGTATCGGTCGTCGTCACGCGCACGTCGCCGGCGAGGCGCCGGTCGACGCCCTGGGTCTGCCGCACCAGATCGATCGCCGACTGTTCCATCTTCTCCACGTTGCGCAGCGCCACCTCGCCCACCGCGGTCGGCACGTACCCGGCCGACGTGCGCAGGAACAGCGTCGCCCCGAGCGCGCGCTCGAGCGCGGCGAGCCGCCTGCCGACCGTCGCCTGGTCGAGCCCGACCGCCCGCGCGGCGCCGCGCAGGCTGCGTTCACGGTGGATCGCGAGAAAAATCCGTGCGTCGTCCCAGTTCAAGCGCCTTCTCCCGGTGTGATGCAAATTTGCATCTGTGGTCGTGAAAATCGCTGCGCGAATTCATCAAGGCCCAAGCCTATACTTTTTTCACCGATCACTCACCTGTCTTTCCGAGGCAAACATGTCCGAAACGCTCTCCCCCGTTCCCGCCGACATGGCGGCAGTCGAAATCACCCGCCCCGGCGGCCCCGAAGTCCTCGCGACCGCACGTCGCCCCGTGCCGCGGCCGAAAGCCGACGAAGTGCTGATCCGGGTTCACGCCGCCGGCGTGAACGGCCCGGACGTGCTGCAACGCAAGGGGCTCTACAACCCGCCGCCCGGCGCATCCGACATCCCGGGCCTGGAAATCGCAGGCGAAGTCGTCGCGACCGGCGAAGCCGTGCGCGACTTCGCGCCGGGCGACCGGGTCAGCGCGCTGGTGACGGGCGGCGGTTATGCGGAATACGCGGTCGCCCATCACCTCACGACGATGAAGCTGCCGCCCGGCCTCGACATGATCGAAGCCGCGGCGATGCCGGAAACGTTCCTGACGGTCTGGCTGAACCTGGTCCAGCGCGGGCGGCTGCAGGCGGGCGAATCCGTGCTGATCCACGGCGGCGCGTCGGGCATCGGCACCACAGCGACGATGATCGCGAAGGCGATGGGCGCGTCGACCGTCATCACGACGGTCGGCTCGGAAGCGCATCGCGCCGCGAGCCTGCGCCTCGGCGCGGATCACGCGGTGCACTACCAGGAAGAAGATTTCGTGGCCGAAGTCGACAGGATCACTGCCGGCAAGGGCGTGGACGTGATCCTCGACATCATCGCGGGCGACTACGTCGCGCGCAATTACCGGGCCGCGGCGATGAACGGGCGGATCCTGCAGGTCAGCGCGCTCGCCGGGCCGGCGAAGGAACTCGACGTGTGGCCGATGATGACCAAGCGCCTCACGCACATCGGCTCGACGCTGCGCTCGCGCACGCCGGAGGAGAAAGGCGCACTCATCGCCGAACTCGAACGGCAACTGTGGCCGCACGTCGCGGCGGGCACGGTCAAGCCGCAGGTGTTCCGCACCTTCGCGCTCGACGACGCGCGCGGCGCGCACGTGCTGATCGACTCGGGCGAGCACGTCGGCAAGATCGTGCTGACGACGGCCGCGCACCGCGCGGCCTGACCGGGCACGACGCGTCAGTTCACGCTCGTGCGCTTCTCGACGAACCGCTTCACGTAATCGTCCGCCGGACGCGACAGGATGTCGTCCGGCGTGCCGACCTGCACGAGCGTGCCGTCACGCAGGATCGCGATCCGGTCGCCGATGCGCAGCGCCTCGTCGAGATCGTGCGTGATGAACACGATCGTCTTCGCAAGCGTCGCCTGCAGTTCGAGCAGCTGATCCTGCATCTCGGTGCGGATCAGCGGATCGAGCGCGGAGAACGCCTCGTCCATCAGCAGCACGTCGGTATCGGCCGCCAGCGCGCGCGCCAGCCCGACACGCTGCCGCATCCCGCCCGACAGCTCGTCCGGGTAATGATCGCCGTAACCGTCGAGCCCGACCTTCGTCAGCCAGTTGCGCGCGGCGTCAGCCGCGTCGTGCCGCTTCTCGCCGCGCGTGCGCAGCGCATACGCGGCGTTGTCGAGCACGGTCTGGTGCGGCAGCAGCCCGAAGTTCTGGAACACCATGCTGACCTTGTAGCGGCGCAGCTCGCGCAGCCCGTGCGCGTCGAGCTTGATCACGTCGCTGCCGTCGATCACGATCTCGCCGGCCGTCGGCTCGATCAGCCGGTTGAAGTGCCGCACGAGCGTCGATTTCCCGGAACCCGACAGCCCCATGATCACGAAGATCTCGCCCGACTCGATGCCGAGGCTCACGTCGTTGAGCCCGACGTTGCAGCCCGTTTCGGCCAGCACGTCGGCCTTGCGCCTGCCCGAACGCAGCAGGTCGAGCACGCGCGCATGCGCGGCCTGCGGCCCGAACAGCTTGTACACGTGTTTGACGTCGATGGTCGCCATGTCTGCCTCCGTTCCTATGCGCGCGACGATTGCGTCGCCTGATTCGAATCGACGCCCGCCGGCTGCGCCTTGCGCGGCAGCCGGTACGGCACGCGCGACGCGCCCTTCTGCCGGCGCTGCTGCGCGAGCCGGCGGCGTGCGCGCCGCTCCTGGCCGAAGCCCTGGCTGATCCGGTCGATCACGATCGCGAGGATCACGATCGCAAGGCCGGCCTGCGTGCCCTTGCCGACGTCGAGCGTCTGGATGCCCGCGAGCACGTCCTCGCCGAGCCCGCGCGAGCCGATCATCGACGCGATCACGACCATCGACAGCGCCATCATCGTCGTCTGGTTGATGCCAGCCATGATGCTCGGCCGCGCGAGCGGCAGCTGCACGTTGACGAGCAGCTGCCAGCGCGTCGTGCCGAACGCACGCGCGGCCTCCGTCACGTCCGGATCGACCTGGCGGATGCCGAGATCGGTCAGGCGGATCAGCGGCGGCAGCGCATAGATGATCGTCGCGAGAATCGCAGGCACCTTGCCGAGCCCGAACAGCATCAGCACCGGGATCAGGTACACGAAGCTCGGCAGCGTCTGCATCACGTCGAGCACGGGCAGCAGCATCCGCCGCAGCCACGCGCTGCGCGATGCGAGGATGCCGGCCGGCACGCCGATCGCGACCGACAGCACCGTCGCGACGAGCATCAGCGCGAGTGTCTGCATCAGCTTGTCCCACAGGCCGAAGCAGCCGATCGCGTAGAGCAGCAGCATGAAGAGCGCGCCGAGGCCGATGCGGCGCGTCGCATTCCACGCGATCGCGCCGACGACCAGCAGCACGAGCCACGGCGGCGCCACGCGCAACGCGCCTTCGAGCGGCACGAGCAGGTAGCGCAGCACGAGCACGCTGAAGTGATGGAAGCTGTCGCCGTATTGCGCGACGAAAGTCTCGAGCGCGCTGTTCACCCAGTCGGCGATCGACAGGTGCAGAAAGAAGCCGTTCATGTTGATTCTCCGTCGCGCCGCGAAGGCGCGTGACGGCGGCGGCGGGCGCGGGCCCGCCGCCGCGCGCAGGTTACGCGCCCTTCAGGCTGCCGGCGATCTTCTGCGCGACGTCGGCCGGCACCCATTGCTTCCACATGTCCTGGCGGGTCTTCAGGAACTGCGTGGCCATCGCCGCGCCGTCGATCTTCTTCGTGGTCATCTCGAGGATTGTCTGGTTCAGGAAGTCCATCGGGAAACGCACCTTGCCGAATACGCCGACGAGATCGGGATTCGCATCGGCGAACGGCTTCGACACGCCGACCGTCAGCCGCGACACCATGTACGACGACGCGCACTGGTGCGTGCTGCTCTCGTCGCGCAGCGTCTTCCAGCATGCGTCGTTATAGGCCGGCATCTTCAGCGCGGTGAATCTGTACTTCGCCATCAGCGCGGCCGGGCCCCAGTAATAGAACACGATCGGCGCGCCGCGCTGGTACGCGGACGCGATCGCCGCGTCGAGCGCCGCGCCGGTGCCCGGATGGAAGTTCGTGTACGACTGGTCGAGCTTCAGCACCTTCAGCAGACGCGTGTTCACACGCTCGCAGTCCCAGCCCGTCGGGCAGTTCAGGAAGCGGCCCTTGTCCGGTTCCTCCTCGTCGGCGAACACCTGCCTGAACTTCGGCAGATCGTCGACCGACACGAGCCCGGGCGCGACCGGCTTGATGTGGCGCGCCGGATCGCCCTTCACCACGTAGTCGGGCACGAACCAGCCTTCGGTCGTGCCGCCCGGCAGCGTGTCGCCGATCAGCTTCACGGCGCCCGACGAGACAGCCTTCGCGGTGATCTCGCTGCGGCCCGTCCACTGCTCGGCCCAGATCTGCAGGTCGTTGCGCGCGAGCGCCGTTTCGGTGGCGGCCGTGCTGCCCGGCACGACGTCCGTCTTGCAGCCGTAGCCCTTCTCCATGATCTGCCGCAGCACTTCGGTCGCGAACGACCCGCTCTCCCACGTGATGCCCGCGAAATGGACCGTCTTGCCGTCGGCGCACGCGCCGCCCGCCGCGTGGGCCGCGTGCGCGGACAGGATCGCCGCGGCGGCGAGAAGGACCGTTTTCAGTCGTCGAATCTGCATGGTGGGTCGTCTCCAAATCGAATCTGTTGTTTGTGCGTCGCGGCATACGCGGCGACCGGCGAATCGTGCATCCGGCCACGTCCGGTCAGCCTGCATGTTTCAGCCGCCAATATGTTTAGGGAAACGAGTAATTCCGATCATGGCTATCGGCAGCGCCAATCGATCTCCGGGCGCCCCGCCAGGCCCGCCCGGCGGGCCTCCCGGCCGATCCTCCCGCACCTGCGCACGGCCCCGGCCAAGCTGCGTCGCGCCCCGTCCGGCGAGGGCGCGACCGGCGTTGGCGCGCGCCGCCGCGCACACGGTTTCGACTGTCGAAACGGCCGGCCGCGACCCCATCGGCGAACCCGATCCCATCCATCGAAATTACTCGCTTCCGGTTCCTCTTCGGCTTGGGAAGAATGCGCGGTGTCATCGGAGGAGACACGACCCGGCACAGCCGGTCGCCGCGCCGCCGCGCATCGCGCGTTTCCGGCGCCGCGCGCGCTGCGCCGGAAACGCCCCGGATGACGGGGCGCGCCTCGCCGGTCGCGCCCACGACAACCGATACAAGAAGCTGGATATCCCGGAGATCTCTCAATGAAAAAGACCCTGACGGCGCTCGCCGTAACGGCAACCTTCGCCGCCCCCGTGTTCGCGCAGAGCAGCGTCACGCTGTACGGCGTGATCGACGAAGGCCTGAACTACACGAACAACGTCGGAACCGGCCACGTCTACGAGATGGCAAGCGGCTACGCGCAGGGCAGCCGCTGGGGCCTGAAGGGCAGCGAGGACCTGGGCGGCGGCATGAAGGCGATCTTCCAGCTCGAAAACGGCTTCGACGTGAACTCCGGCCGGCTCAACCAGGGCGGCCGCATGTTCGGCCGCCAGGCGTACGTCGGCCTGAGCCAGACGCAGTACGGCACGCTGACGTTCGGCCGCCAGTACGACTCCGTCGTCGACTATCTCGCGCCGACCACGGCCAACGGCAACTGGGGCGGCTACCTGCTCGCGCACCCGTTCGACAACGACAACACCGACAACTCGTTCCGCCTCGACAACACGGTGAAGTACGCGAGCCCGAACTTCGGCGGCTTCCAGTTCGGCGGCGCATACAGCTTCAGCAACAGCACGAACTTCTCGGACAACCGCGCGTACAGCTTCGGCGCGCAATACCAGAACAACGGCCTGCTGATCGGCGCCGCCTACCTGCAGGCGAACCGCCCGGGCAACGGCTCGGCCGGCGCGATCACCGCGAACGACGCGAGCTACATCGCGGAGCGCATGCGCGTGTTCGGCGCCGGCATCAACTACACGTTCGGGCCCGCGACGCTCGGCTTCGCGTACACGAACTCGAACTACAAGAACCCGACCGGCAACGGCTACCTCGGCACGCCGGGCGCGATCATCGCACCGGGCGCGACGGTCAGCGCGATCAAGTACCAGAACTTCGAGGTCAACGGTTCGTACCAGATCACGTCGGCGTTCATGGTCGGCGCGCAGTACGTGCTGTCGCTCGAGAAGTACGACGCGTCGACCGGCGACGCGAAACCGAAGATCCACTCGGTCGGGCTGATGGCCGACTACAACCTGTCGAAGCGCACCGACGTGTACGTGCAGGCCGCGTACCAGCACATCGCCGGCGACAAGACGAACTCGATCCTCGACAACGCGTTCATCCCCGGCACCGACGCGCCGTCGTCGACGTCGAACCAGGTGGCCGTGCGTCTCGCGCTGCGCCACAAGTTCTGACGCAACCCGGTTCTCCGTTCTTCACGCGACACCCGCGCCGGTCGGCCCGAGGTGTCTTCACCCGCCCGCACGCGCCAGCCTGCCGGCGGGTTTTTTCATTGTTCCTCGCCGATTTGCGGCGCGCGTGCGACAGCGGCCATCGCGTCGGACCGGACCCGCGCGTTCGACGGCCTCACGAAAATCCACGAAAATCGCTTCCGGCCTTTCATGTCCGCTGGTGCCCGTCTCGGTCCTGCGCACGCGCCGATACGTTCGCAGGGGTCGCGGTATCCGTCCGGCAGCGCACGTTTCGCCACGTTCGGGTCGATCACCGATAAGCCCCGCGCGGGATGAAGGGCGTTCGCGGTGGCGCATTGCTCACAATAGTTTGCAATTCCGCGTCAAGCCGGTCGATATGATCTGCCTGTCACCGTCGGGGCAGCATCGGCATCAACCATCCCGCGGCCGCGAGCCGCAACGAGCCCGAACGGCTCGACGACCACAACGCATCGGGGGCGACGACAATGGAGCGCAATGAAAACCAACAATCGCACGGCGCCGCAGGCTTCTGGCGACGAACCGCCGCCTTTTCGATCGATTCATTCATTCTCGGACTGATCGGGCTGGCAATCGCGATCCTGTTCTTCGATGCCCTTTCGACGATCGGCGATTGGGGAAGGCTGATCGGCTTCCTGATCGGTTCCATTTACTTTGGCCTGCTCGAAGGCGGAAATCGGCACCAGTCGTTCGGCAAGCGGCTAATGAAGATCCGTGTTGCCGATAGCGCCGCGCCTGGCGCATCCGGTCCAGGGTACTGTCGCGCCTGGGCACGGTACGCGCTGATCGCCGTTCCGCTGATACTCGGCGGCATCGGCTTTATCGACCTGCCCGCGCTTCACGATCCGGGCATGCAATGGCTCGCCACCGCAAACAGCGCAATCATGTTCTTCTGGGGCATGGCATTGCTGTATCTGCTCGTTTTCAACAGGCCGAGCCGCCAATCCATACAAGATCTGCTCACCGCCAGCAGGGTCGTGCGTGTCGCGGTGCCCGTCGAGGATACCGCTCCGGTTGGCCGGAGGCACTGGGCAATCCTGGCCGGCGTTGCCGTGCTTCTGTTCGTCGGCAGTCGTTTTGCGGTAACGCGGCTGATCGATGACGATCGCATGGACGACGTCCGTCAGATCCAGCGTGCGACATCCACAGTTCCGGGCGTGATCCAGAGCGACGTCTGGATCGGCAACATACGTGCGGTCGGCCCGGCTGGCCAGACGTCGAAAGCGGTCGCCACCATCACCGTGCTCTCGAGCACGCCGACGCTGCTGAACAAGGCCGGAGCGACCGCGGTTGCACACGCAGCGCTTTCCGCATCGACCTGGCTGCGGCAGCAGGATCTCGTCAACGTGGTGAGCGTCCGCGCGGTCAATCTTGGCATAGCGACGTGGCGAAACCAGTTTTTCATGGGTCGCTCGCCGGCCGACTGGGCCGCAACCGCCAGCAACGGGGTGACGTGATGAAGCGGGCGTTACCGCATCCAGCTCGATTGCGCCATGCCCGTCCGCAGGACGAAAGCAGGCGGGCGCGAAGCGGGAGCGACGGTGCCAACGCCAGCGCACGCGGCCAGTGATTGCGGCGATCGCAGCCCATGCGGGGCAATCGTCGGGAGCCGACAAGCCGTATCATGGCGCCAGTTGAACATGATTGAACGCACATCCACACACAACGGAACATCCTGAATGAGTGACATCGGCATCGACCTGCCGATCTGGGTCATCCCGGTCCTTTACGGCGCCATCTACTGGCCGGTGACGCTCTTTTTCGGATCCTTCTGCCTGTATGTCGGCGTGACTCGCCTGCGCGGCATCGGTCGTATTGCCTTCATCGTCATCGCGCTCCCGCTCATCGCCGTTGCGTGCCTCGGGATCTATTACGCCCTTGCCGGATATTGAGCAACGGCGCATTGCCCCGCGACTGCTCGATATCCGCGGATATCCGGGTTCGATCGTGTCATCCCGTGTCATGAAGCGCCTGCCGCCCGTCAATCGTGACAGGTCGACAGCCGGCGATCCGTCGATACACTGTGTGCCGCCCCATCCCAAGGAGTGTCACTTGAAGCACTGTCGCCGCGCGCTGTTCACCCTCGCCGCCGGCCTTCTGGCCAGCGCGACTTCCGATGCCCGCCCCGTCTGCACCGTCGTCGCCGACGCCGCCACCGGCCAGATGCTCGTGCAGCAAGGCGACTGCGCGACCCGCGTCACGCCCGCGTCGACGTTCAAGATCGCCATCAGCCTGATGGGCTTCGATGCGGGCGTCCTGAAGGACGCGCACACACCGACGCTCGAGTTCCACACCGGCTATCCCGACTGGGGCGGCGCGCCGTGGCGCGAGCCGACCGATCCGGCGCGCTGGATGAAGCTGTCGGTGTTCTGGTACTCGCAGCAGGTCACCCAGGCGCTCGGGCAGGCGCGCTTCCAGCAGTACACGACCGCATTCGGCTACGGCAACGCGGACGTGACCAGCCGGCAGGGTGAACTGAACAGTGTGATGGGCGCATGGGTCAACGCGTCGCTGCGCATCTCGCCGCTCGAACAGGTCGGCTTCATGCGCAAGATCGCGAACCGGACGCTGCCCGTCAGCGCGCACGCGTACGACATGACCGAGCGCATCACGCTGATCGACACGCAGCCCGGCGGCTGGATCGTGCACGGCAAGACGGGCACCGGGTCGCCGGGGCGCAAGTACGATGCGTCGCATGCGTACGGCTGGTTCGTCGGCTGGGCGGCCAAAGGGCCGCGCACGCTCGCGTTCGCGTACCTGATACAGGACGACGAGCGGCAGACGCCGAACGCCGGCCTGCGCGCACGCGACACGTTCCTGGCGACGCTGCCCGCCCTCGCCGAACCGGGCAGGCCGCAATGAGCGCCGGCCCGCGCAACGCGCGGATCGACCTGCTGCGCGGCGTGTCGATCGTGCTCGTCCTGCTGCATCACTTCAACATCCCCTACTCGCTGCGTGAGACGTCGCTCGCGCGCGTATTCGGCTGGGAAACGGTGCATGCGGTGGTGCGCAACGGCAACTACGGCGTGACGATGTTCTTCGCGATCTCGGGCTACCTGATCACGTCGAATGCGCGGCACCGCTGGGGCAACCTCGGCGCGGTCGACGTGCGCGCGTTCTACGTGTCGCGCATCGCGCGCATCGTCCCGTGCCTGCTCCTGCTGCTCGCGCTCGTCAACGGCCTCGCGGCGGCCGGCGTGCCGATCTTCCGGAACCACGCGCCGGAGGGCGTCGCCGTGTCGTTCTGGCTCGTGAATCTCGCGTCGCTGACGTTCTGGATGAACGTGCTGATCGGCGCATACGGGTGGGTCAACTACGCGCTCGGCGTGCTGTGGTCGCTGTCGGTCGAAGAGGTGTTCTACCTGTCGTTTCCGCTGCTGTGCATCGCGCTGCGCCGCGATGCGCGGCTGGTCGCGTTCTGGGTGGCCGTCGCCGCGATCGGGCCCGTGTACCGCTTCACGCACGCCGGCGACGAAGGCGGGTTCCTCTATGCGTACTTCGCGTCGTTCGACGGGATCGCGATCGGCTGCTGCACCGCGTTGCTGGCCGAGCGCAAAAGCTGGCAGCGACTCGCCGCGCCGCTCGTGCAGGGGCTCGTCGCAGCGGCGATGGCCGCGCTGTATCTGGCCTGGCCGATCGCGGAAAGCCACGTCGCCGGCGTCACCGCGATGGCGCTCGGCACGGCCGTGCTGCTGATCGGCGCGCACGTCAACGGCACGCGCGCGCAGGGCCGCCTGCTCGCGCCGTTGCGCCGGGCCGGCACGCTGAGCTACGAGCTGTACCTGTTTCACCTGATCGTGCTCGGCGGGCTGCGCACATTCTGGCCGCCGTCGGCCACGCATGGCGACACCCGGCTGCTGTTGCTGATCGCGTATCTGGCGTTGTCGGCAGTGCTGAGCGCGGCGATCGCGCGCGGCTATGCGACACCGCTCGACCGCTTCATCAAGCGGGTCGCGTCGCGGCCGTCAACGCGCGTGCCGGACGGCGCGCGGTTCTAGCGGATCGTCGGCCGCCCCTGCCGGGTGACACGACTTCGGAAAGAGAAGAAAGCGGCCAGCACCCGGCCTGACCGCAAACCCCGCGTACGCATCGTACGATCGACCGGGCGACAGAAGCCGTTGGGTGATCGGTAGCGTGTCGCCGCCCGCCGGTCAATCCAGATAGTCGGCGTATTCCTTGCGCGCGTAGCGGGCGAGCGTCGTCCACGGCGGCGGCTCGCGCCGCGCGGCCGGCGCCGGTGTCAACGTCAGCTTGCGCACGACGCGGCCGTCGGCACTCCGGTATTCGACCGACAGCGGCGCCTGCAGCGTCTCGCTCCACAGGATCCGGTTCACGCCGCGCGCGCCGGGCGTATCGACCGCCTGCTCGTACCAGAGGGTGCCGGGCGCGTCACCGCGCTTCGCGACCGCGAGCCGCTTCAGCTGCGACGGCGGCGTGACGTAGTACGCGTTGTCCCACGAGCCGTCGAAGCCCGTGGTTTCGTACTCGGCCGGCGGCACGCTGACGACCGTCCGGTTCGCCGCATCGACGTACTCGATGCGGGCCGTCTTGCCGTCGTAAGTCACATGCCGTGCAGCCGCCTGGAAGTTGAAATGCCTGTGGCCCGCGTGGGCGGCCGCCGCGGCCGGCAGCACGCGTTCGACCCACACGTGCCCGTCGCGCCGCACCATCCGTTCGCGATACAGCGTCGTGCGCGTCACGCCGTCGGCCGTCACCGTTCGGCTCTCGTGCAGCAGCACGGCGTCGAGATCGGCCGCTGCACAAGCCGGCAGTGCAATCATCCCGCAGGCGAGCGCACAGAGGATCCGGCGTTTCATCGTGCCATCTCCTGCCTCAGAACCCGAACGCCGAGCGCACGAGACCGAACACCTTCGTGTTGTCGATCGTGCCCTTGAACGCCTTCGCATCGGCGCCGTCGGCGAACAGCATCACGTCGCCGCCGCCGTGCGTTTCCGAACCGGCGCTGCCCATCCGCACGCCGACTTCCTGCAGATACGCATCGTTCGTCGCGGTGGCCGAATCGACCGACGCGCGCACGTTCGGCCGGTTCGCGCCGTTGCCGAACACCAGCGTCGTGTAGGTATTGCCGTCGGCGTCCTTGCTCGGCTGGCCGTCGCGATAGTTGCGGCTGATGTCGAGAATCGGGTTACCGCGCTTCGAATAGCCGTTGATCGTCATCGTGTGGTCGTGGTCGGCCGTCACGACGATCAGCGTGTTCGACAGGTCGACCTTCGACAGCGCGACGCGGATCGCTTCGTCGAATGCCGCCGTATCCTCGAGCGCGCGCTTCGCGTTGGTGCCGTGCAGCGCGTGATCGATCCGGCCGCCTTCGACCATCAGGAAATAGCCGTTCGAATTCTTCGACAGCACGTCGATCGCCTTCGACGTCATCTCGGCAAGGCTCGGCTGCGACGGCCCTTCGCCCTTGCCCGCGACGCGGTCCAGTTCGTACTCGAGATGGCTCGTCGAACTGAACAGGCCGACCAGCTTGCCGTTGCCGGCCTGCGCGAGCTGATCCTTCGTCGCGACGACCGTGTAGCCCTTCGCCTTCATCTCGTTGAGCAGGTTGCGCCCGTCCGCGCGGCCGCGCTTGTTGGCCACCGGATCGAACGGCGTCCAGTGGTTGCGGCCGCCGCCCATCAGCACGTCGACGCCGTCGCCGAGCGCCGCGTTGTAGCCCGCGCCGCCCGGCGCCGCCTGCGCGGCGATATCGTATTGCGCGTCGCGATGGCAGATGTGCGAATAGGTCGCGGCAGGCGTCGCGTGCGTGAGCTCGGTCGTCGTGATCGCGCCGACCGCCTTGCCGCGCGCCTTCGCCAGCTCCAGCAGCGTCGCGACCGGCTGGCCGTTGCCCGGCGCGCAGTTGTTGACCGTCTTGTTGCCGTTCGCGTCGCTGCCCGGTGCAACCGCGCGCGTGTCGGACGACATCGACAGCACTTCGTTGTTCATCTTCACGCCGGTCATGTACGCGGCCATCGACGGCGCGCTGTCGGTCGTCTGCGCGTCGTTCGAGAAGGTCTTGACACGCGCGGTGCGCGCCAGCTTCTCCATCGTCAGTTGTCCCGACTCACCGACCTTGTAGATCCGGCTCGCCGTCACGGTCGTCGGCCCCATGCCGTCGCCGAGAAAGAAAATCACGTTCTTCGCCTGGCCGGCGGCCTGCGCCGCGCCGCATGCGAAACCCGCGACGGCCAGCGCCGCCGCGATGCACTTGATGGTCGACATCCTGTATTCCCCTGTACCCGTATGGTCGGCGCTCACAGCTGCACCGCGTTGCGCACCAGCTCGAAGACCTTGTTGTTCTCGATCACGCCGTGGAACGCATCCGCGCCGCGGCCGATCGCACCGAGGAACACATCGGTGCCGCCGTGCGTCTCGTTGCCCTTGTCCATTCGCACGACCGCCTCCTGGCGATAGTCGTCGGCGCCCGTCACCGCGTCGGTGAGCGCGGTGCCCGCGCGGCTGCCCTGCACGCGGTTCTCGCCGTTGCCGAAGCCGATGATCGTGTACGGCGCGCCGTCCGCGTCCTTCGCGACCGCGCCCGTCTGGTAGTTGCGCAGCACGCCCAGCACGCCGGCCTTGCCCGCCTCGGTCTTGCCGGTGCGCGCCGCATAACCGTTCAGCACCAGCGTGTGGTCGTGGTCGGCCGTGACGACGATCAGCGTGTTCTTCAGATCGGGATCGGTCTTGCGCACCTTGTCGAGCGTGGCCTTGATCGCGTTGTCGAACGCGACCGTGTCCTGCAGTGCGCGCTTCGCATTGGTGTCGTGCAGCGCGTGGTCGATCCGGCCGCCTTCGACCATCAGGAAATAACCGTTCGGATTCTTCTGCAGCACGTCGAGCGCACGCGTCGCCATGTCGGTGAGGCTCGGCTCCTTCGTCGCGCCGCGATCGAGGTCGTAGCTCATGTGGCTCGACGAGAACAGGCCGACCAGCTTGCCGCTCTTCGTCGCATCGGCGGCCAGCAGGTCGTCGCGGTTCTGCGCGAACGCATAACCCTTCGCCTTCAGCTCGTTGACGAGGTTGCGGCCGTCGGTGCGCTTGCCGCCGCCGTCCTTCGGCACGAAGAATTGCGTGCCGCCGCCGAGCACGACGTCGACGCCGTCGCCCAGCGCGCCGTTGTAGCCCGCGCCGCCCGGCACGAGCTGCGCCGCGATGTCGTTCTCGGCGTCGCGATGGCACACGTGCGCATACGTCGCAGCGGGCGTGGCGTGCGTGACGCGCGTGGTCGTCACGACACCGGTGGCCATGCCCTTCGCCTTCGCGATCTCCAGCAGCGTCGTCGCCGATTTGCCGTTGTTCGCGCCGCAATTGCCGGTCAGGCTCGCGCTCGGCTCGATCGCCTTCGTGTCGGGCGACATCGAGATCACTTCGTTGTTGGTCTTCACGCCGGTCATGTACGCCGACATCGACGGCGCGCTGTCCGTCACCTGCGCATCGTTCGAATAGGTCTTCACGAACGCGGTTTCCGGCAGCGTATCGATCGTGAGCGCACCGTCTTCACCGACACCGTAGATGCGTGCGGCCGTCAGCGTCGTCATCCCCATGCCGTCGCCGAGGAAGAAGATCACGTTGCGCGCGGCCGTCTGAACGGGCGGCTGGGTGGGCGACGTGCTGGTCGGGCCGTCGTCGCTGCCGCATCCGGCGAGCGCAAAGGCGCCCGCGCACAGCAGCGCCGCCGTTTTGATTCGATTCATGGTGCCGGTTCTCCCCGCCGTTGATGCTTTCGAAATGAAAGGCGATGGTAGGAACCGGATGTGACGTCAATGTGAATGGAAACTGGAAGGTAGCGAATGAATGATGAAAGGACGCAGCGAGGCGCCACCGCCGGGCGCCGCGCGTGCTGCGGCGTCATTCCGCGTGTTCGGCGGCGAGGTTGCGCACGGTCACGATGCGCGCAGGCGGAATGTTCGCCCAGACGATCCGGCTGCCGCAGGCGACAAATGCCGGATCGCCCAGCGGATGCCGCCCGGGCGGCCGCAGGTCGTACGTGAACTGGATCATCACGCCGTCGGCCGACAGCACGCGATGGCACTGGCCGACGATCGCCGTCACGTCCTGGCGCGGCAGCGTGCGCAGCGGCAGGCACGACACGATCGCGTCGACGCGCGCGTCGGGCGGCAGCAGGCGTTCGAGCTGCCGCGCGTCGCCCGACACGATCGAGATGCCCGGAAAACGTCGCCGCAGATGCTGGACGAACGCCGGCGAACGCTCGACCACGACGAGCCGCCGCGGCGCGACGCCGCGTTCGAGCAAGGCCGCGGTGATCGCGCCGGTGCCGCCGCCGAGCTCGACGACCAGCCCGTCGCCGTCCGGCACCGCGTCGGCCATCTCGCGCGCCAGCTGCCGCGAACTCGGGCACAACGCGCCCACCGCGGCCGGACGGCCGACCCACTCGCGCACGAACAGTGCCGAGACACGCCACGCGTTCGGCCAGATCATGGGCAGCCCTTGAGCGATTGCGCCGCCGGCAACGACGCGCCAAAGACTTCATGGAACAGGGCTACGGCGACACGGGGCTTCGGCATGCGCATCCTCCTGGACGAATCGGTCCGTCGCGGGAAGCGCGACGATCAAATCGATTCTAGGAAACGCAAACTTAAGGCGACGTGAAGATTGACCCTGATTCCCCTGATCAATTCGTACCGGATCAACCGCCGACGCCCGCCCCGTGCGCGGCGCGTCTCACCGCAGGTTGGTTCTCGCCAGCTCGACGATCTCGTCGCCGCGCCCGCTGAGGATCGCGCGCAGCATGAACAGGCTGAAGCCCTTCGCATGCGCGAGTTCGATCTTCGGCGGCATCGCGAGCTCGTACTTCGACGTGACGACGTCGACGACGGCCGGCCCGTCATGCGCGAACGCCGTGCGCAGCGCTTCCTCGACGTTCTCCGAGTGCTCGACCCGCACGCTGAAGATGCCCGCACCCTTCGCGATCGCCGCGAAATCGGTCGGGCTCAGGTCGACGTTCGTATCCAGATAGCCGGCCGCCTTCAGCTCCATCGACACGAAGCCGAGCAGGCTGTTGTTGTACACGACGATCTTGACCGGCAGCTTGAGCTGGCGTGCGGTGAGCAGGTCGCCGAGCAGCATCGACAGCCCGCCGTCGCCGGACAGCGACACCACCTGCCGCCCCGGATGCGCGCCCTGCGCGCCGAGCGCCTGCGGCATCGCATTCGCCATCGAGCCGTGATTGAACGAACCGTGCAGTTGCCGCTTGCCGTTCATCGTCAGGTAGCGCGCGGCCCACAGCGTCGGCGTGCCGACGTCGGCCGTGAAGATCGCGTCCTCCGCCGCGACTTCGTCGACGATCTTCGTCAGGTATTGCGGATGAATCGCGCGGCCCGGCGGCTCGGCCACCGCGAGATCGTCGAGCCCCTTGCGCGCGGCCGCGTAGTGCTTCAGCGCATTCTCGAGGAAACGCCGCTGCGTCTTGCGCGTCAGGCGCGGCAGCAGCGCCGCGATCGTTTCCTTCACGGTGCCGACGAGACCCAGCGCGAGCGGTGCACGATGGCCGAGCTGCGAGCCTTTCCAGTCGATCTGCACGACCTTCGCGTTCGACGGATAGAACGGCCGGTACGGAAAATCCGTGCCGAGCATCAGCAGCGTGTCGCACGATTCCATCGCGTGATAGCCCGAGCTGAAGCCGATCAGCCCCGTCATCCCGACGTCGAACGGGTTGTCCCATTCGACGAACTGCTTGCCGCGCAGCGCATGCACGACCGGCGCGCCGAGCGTGTCGGCCAGCGCGACCACCTCGTCGTGCGCGCCCTGCGTGCCGCTGCCGCACAGCAGCGTGACCGCGTCGGACGCGTTGAGCAGCGCCGCGAGCCGATCGAGATCGGCGTCGGCCGGCAGGATCGACGGCGGCGCCGATTCGCTCCAGGCCGGCGCTTCGTCCGGGCCGTCGCCCAGCGCGATGTCGCCCGGCAGCACGATCACCGCGACGCCGCGCTCGTCGATCGCGGTGCGCATCGCGCGCGCGAGCACGCGCGGGAACTGCGATGCGTTCGTCACGAGTTCCGCGAAGTGGCTGCACTCGCGGAACAGCTCCTGCGGATGCGTTTCCTGGAAGTAGCCGAGGCCGATCTCGGTCGACGGGATGTGCGCGGCAATCGCGAGCACCGGCTGATGATTGCGGTGGCAGTCGTAGAGGCCGTTGATCAGGTGCAGGTTGCCGGGGCCGCAACTGCCCGCGCACACCGCGAGCCGGCCGGTCGACGCGGCATCCGCGCCGGCCGCGAACGCGGCGCTTTCCTCGTGCCGCGTATGCATCCAGCGGATCGAGCCGATCTGGCTCAAGCTGAACGACAGGCCGTTCAGGCTGTCGCCCGTCACGCCCCAGATACGCTCGACGCCCGCTGCCGCCAGCGTCTTCGCCAGGTATTCCGCCATCGTCTGTCTAGCCATCATGCCCTCGCTCGTTGATCGGTCGTCACACGATTGATCCGGCAACGGCGGCCGCCGTTGCCGCTGACGGGACGAGCATACGCGATCGTGCCGCGCGGCGTCGTGACGATGCAAGCGCCCTGCACGCCGCTGCGGCAGCGATCCGTCGCGCCGCACGCCGCCCCTTTCGACGGCGTCGGGCAATCGTCGGCGCTTTGTCATGGTTCCGATTGCAGTCGGCAGCCGGAAACCGGGCAGGGGCGCCTGCGGCTCCCCGCTCAGCTCCAGTCGGATGCCGCCTCGTCCGGATCGACGAGCGTCAGTCCGGACGCCGGCAACGGCAGCGCGGTCTTGTAGCGCACCTGCTTCAGCGCGAAGCTCGACCGGATGTTCGATACACCGGGGATCGTCGTCAGTCGCTCGATGATGAAACGCTCGAGCGTGCGCATGTCGGGCATCACGACGCGCAGCAGGTAGTCGGCGTCGCCCGACATCAGGTAGCACTCCATCACCTCGGGCCGCTGCGAGATCGCTTCCTCGAAGCGCTGCAGCGCGTCCTCGACCTGCTTCTCGAGGCTGACCTGGATGAACACGTTGATCCGCAGCCCGAGCGGCTCGGGGTCGAGCAGCGTGACCTGCTGCCGGAACAGCCCGAGCTTCTCCAGCGCGCGCACGCGGTTGAAGCACGGCGTGGCCGACAGGTTCACCGCACGCGCGAGTTCCGCGTTCGTGATCCGCGCGTTCTGCTGCAGCTGGTTCAGGATGCCGATGTCGATGCGGTCGAGCCGCCGCGGGTTTGAACTCATGGTCGAAATATTCCGGAAGAGTGGCCACAACCGGAATATTTACACTATCGGCGCGCGAAATCCCAATGAAATCAGACGCATATTTTGCAGATCGGCGGGTAGCATGATCCGACCGATTGCCACTGATGCGCGCCGCTTCGAACCGGCGCGCGGGAGACCTGCGATGACGGACCTGTCGAACGGTATCGATGCCACGCGGCGCGCGGGCGGCGCTCACAACGACACCGACCCTGAAGAAACCGCCGAATGGCTGGAGGCGCTCGACGCCGTCGTCGCGCACGTGGGCAAGGAGCGCGCCCAGTACCTGCTCGGCCAGCTCGCCGCGCATGCGCACACCCGCGGGCTCGCGGCGCCGCGCGGCCCGGTCACGCCGTACGTGAACACGATCGCCGCGCACGAGCAGCCGCCCTATCCGGGCGACGCCGATCTCGAGGAACGGCTGTCCGCGGCACTGCGCTGGAACGCGCTCGCGATGGTCGTGCGCGCGAACCGGGCGTACGGCGAGCTCGGCGGCCACATCGCGAGCTACGCGTCGGCATCCGACCTGTTCGAAGTCGGCTTCAACCACTTCTTCCGCGCGGCACCGGCCGGCGCGGGCCATGAAAGCGGCCCCGGCGGCGATCTCGTGTACTTCCAGCCGCATTCGTCGCCGGGCGTCTACGCACGTGCGTATCTCGAAGGCTTTCTCGGCGAAGACCATCTCACGCACTATCGCCGTGAAATCGCCGGGCCCGGGCTGTGTTCGTATCCGCATCCGTGGCTGATGCCCGACTTCTGGCAGTTCCCGACCGGCTCGATGGGCATCGGCCCGATCAACGCGATCTACCAGGCGCGCTTCATGCGCTACCTGCAGCATCGCGGGCTCGCGAACACCGCCGGCCGCACCGTGTGGGGCTTCTTCGGCGACGGCGAGATGGACGAGCCCGAATCGCTCGGCGCGCTGTCGCTCGCCGCCCGCGAGGGGCTCGACAACCTCGTGTTCGTGATCAACTGCAACCTGCAGCGGCTCGACGGACCGGTGCGCGGCAACGGCCGCGTGATCGACGAGCTCGAGGCGCTGTTCGCCGGCGCCGGCTGGAACACGATCAAGGTGCTGTGGGGTTCCGACTGGGATCCGCTGTTCGCACGCGATCACGCGGGCGCACTCGCGCGCGCGTTCGCCGATACCGTCGACGGCCAGTTCCAGACCTTCTCCGCGAACGACGGCGCGTACAACCGTGCGCGCTTCTTCAGCCGCGACCCGGCGCTCGAAGCGCTCGCCGCGCAGCTCACCGACGCCGAAATCGACCGCCTGCGCCGCGGCGGCCACGATGCACGCAAGCTGCACGCCGCATATACGCGCGCACTCGCCCATCGCGGCCAGCCGACCGTGATCCTCGCGAAGACGATGAAGGGTTACGGGATGGGTGCGGCCGGCCAGGGCCGGATGACGACCCACCAGCAGAAGAAGCTCGACGTCGACGATCTGAAGGCATTCCGCGACCGCTTCCGGTTGCCGCTGTCGGACGGCGACGTCGAGCAGCTGAAGTTTTACAAGCCAGCGGAAGACAGCCCGGAAATGCGTTACCTGCATGCCCGCCGGGCTGCCCTGGGAGGCTATCTGCCCAGAAGGCGGATGGCGGCATCGAAGGGGCTGACCGTCCCTTCGATGCCGGCCTGGGGTGCGTTCGCGCTGGATGCGGCCGGCCGCGAGATGTCGACGACGATGGCACTCGTGCGCATGCTTGCCGCGTTGATCAAGGATCGCGAGATCGGCCCGCGCATCGTGCCGATCGTGGCCGACGAAGCACGCACGTTCGGCATGGCGAGCCTGTTCCGGCAGGTCGGCATCTACTCGCCGCTCGGCCAGCGCTACGAACCCGAGGATCTCGGCTCGATGCTCTACTACCGCGAGGACACGCGCGGCCAGATTCTCGAGGAAGGGATTTCGGAAGCCGGCGCGGTGTCGTCGTGGATCGCCGCGGCGACGTCGTACAGCGTGCACGACCTGCCGATGCTGCCGTTCTACATCTACTACTCGATGTTCGGTTTCCAGCGTATCGGCGACCTGATCTGGGCGGCTGCCGACCAGCGCTCGCGCGGCTTCCTCGTCGGCGCGACGTCGGGCCGCACGACGCTCGGCGGCGAGGGCCTGCAGCACCAGGACGGCAGCAGCCATCTCGCGGCGTCGACGATTCCGAACTGCCGCGCGTACGACCCGGCGTTCGCGTACGAAGTCGCCACGATCGTCGATGCCGGCATGCGCGAGATGGTCGAGCAGCAGCGCGACGTGTTCTATTACGTGACCGTCATGAACGAGAACTACGCGCAGCCGTCGATGCCCGGCGACGATCCGGCCGCGCGTCGCGAAGGCATCCTGAAGGGCATGCACCGGCTGCCGGCCGAGTCGAACGCGACCGCGCGCGTGCAATTGTTCGGCGCGGGCGCGATTCTCGGCGAAGTGCTCGCCGCGCAGCGGATCCTGAAGGACGACTGGGGGATCGATGCGGCTGTCTGGAGCGTCACGAGCTTCAGCGAATTGCAGCGCGACGGGATGGAAGCCGAACGGCTGTCACGGCTCGGCGACGGCCCGGCATCGTCGTATGTCACGCGGATGCTCGAAGGCACGCACGGCCCGGTGGTCGCCGCGACCGACTACGTGCGCGCGGTGCCCGAGCTGATCCGCGCCTACGTGCCGCGCCGCTACGTGACGCTCGGCACCGACGGGTTCGGGCGCAGCGACACGCGCGATGCGCTGCGCGCGTTCTTCGAGGTCGATCGCGCGAGCATCGTGCTCGCCGCGCTGAAGGCGCTGGCCGATGACGGGGAACTCGATGCGGCGGTCGTGCGAGACGCACGCGAGCGTCTCGGCAAGACCTCGCCTCCAGGCGTCGCGCCGTGGCAGCGCTGACCGAGTGACGCGACCGGGCAGCAGCCGACGACGATTCGTCGACCAAAGCAATTCTTTGGTCAACCAAACAGGCGGGGATCCAGCACGAACGCTTCTTTGCCGATCACTTTCACGCTTGAAGCAAAATCCGCATGCAGCGGGTTCAGCAGCAAGTTGAAATCGGTCGGGCAAACGTGTGGTTGCTGCCATGGCGACTCCCAAATGGGTTGATTCAAATTCCCATTTGATACTCCCAATCGGGAGTTTTCAATCGACCAAACGGCATATCCGTCACCAACGGGAATCGACGGCGCTCCGCGCTACACCGGCAACGCGTGCGTCGACAGAATCTCCTTGAGCACCATGAACGAGCGCACCTGCCGCACGCCGGGCAGGTACAGCAACTGTTCGGCATGCAACCGGTTGAAGCTCTCGTTGTCGCGCGTGCGGACCAGCATGAAGTAGTCGAATTCGCCCGTCACCACGTGACACTCGACACACCCCGACACTTTCTGCGCGGCCTTCTCGAATTCGGCGAACGCCTCCGGCGTCGAGCGATCCAGCACGAAGCCGATCACGACCAGCATCCCGGCACCCAGCGGCTTCGGGTCGAGCAACGCGACGATGCCGCGAATCAATCCCATCTCCTTCAACCGCTCGACGCGCCGCAGACACGCCGGCGCGCTCAGCTTCACCTTCGCGGCAAGGCTCACGTTCGAAATCGACGCATCCTGCTGCAACTGCCGCAGGATCGCCCGGTCGATGCGATCGAGCGCCGGCGCGGCGTCAGCCGGGGATGCGCTACCGCGATCTAATTTCATTGCGTCTCCCATCCATTTTGCGAATCAAAATTATCTCGACTATCCATATCTCATCGATAACGTAGGTCCTCACCATTTATTTCGCAAGCTCATTTCGCGCCGTCCTGCCTATCATTTTTCCATCGGGACACGGCGTGCGAGCAGCACCCGACCGATCCGGTTTCCTGCCCACCTTCCCTCGGAGCTTGTCGATGAACCTGCAACGTTTCCCCCGTTATCCGCTTACGTTCGGCCCGACCCCGATCCAGCCGCTCAAGCGCCTGAGTGCGCATCTCGGCGGCAAGGTCGAGCTGTATGCGAAGCGCGAGGACTGCAACAGCGGCCTCGCATTCGGCGGCAACAAGACGCGCAAGCTCGAATACCTCGTGCCCGACGCGCTCGCGCAAGGTGCCGACACGCTCGTGTCGATCGGCGGCGTGCAGTCGAACCAGACGCGCCAGGTCGCGGCCGTCGCCGCGCATCTCGGGATGAAGTGCGTGCTCGTGCAGGAGCATTGGGTCAACTACGAGGATCCGGTATATGACCGCGTCGGCAACATCCAGCTGTCGCGGATGATGGGTGCCGACGTGCGGCTCGTCGCCGACGGTTTCGACATCGGCATTCGCCGCAGCTGGGAAGAAGCAATGGAAAGCGTGCGGCAAGCGGGCGGCAAGCCGTATCCGATACCGGCCGGGTGTTCCGAGCATCCTCTCGGCGGGCTCGGGTTCGTGGGCTTCGCGGAAGAAGTGCGGGAACAGGAAGCGCAGCTCGGCTTCAAGTTCGATTACATCGTGGTCTGCTCGGTCACGGGCAGCACGCAGGCGGGGATGGTCGTCGGCTTCGCGGCCGACGGACGCGCGGATCGCGTGATCGGCATCGACGCGTCGGCGACGCCCGAGCGCACGCACGAGCAGATCACGCGGATCGCACGGCACACGGCCGAGCTGGTCGGGCTGGGGCGCGATATCGAAGCGAAGGACGTGGTGCTCGACACGCGCTATGCCGGGCCGGAATACGGACTCCCGAACGATGGCACGCTGGAGGCGATTCGTCTGTGTGCGCGGCTGGAAGGCATGCTGACCGATCCCGTCTATGAAGGGAAATCGATGCATGGGATGATCGACAAGGTGCGGCGCGGGGAATTCGAGCCGGGGTCGAAGGTGCTGTATGCGCACCTTGGCGGGGTGCCGGCGTTGAGTGCTTACGCGGAGATCTTCCGCAACGGCTGATGGGTATCCGAAGTCGATCCGGCGCGCGATGGGCCAATTCCACGCAATGATGCAGCCGCCTCCGGCATCCGCCGGCGGCGCAGTCATGCCGGATAACCGGTTGTCGAGCGCCGTGCCGTTCTGCGCGGCGGCGTGCGGTGCCCGCGTGTCGCCTCGCTTGCGGCACGGCGGCCTGTCGGACCATCGCCGCGCCCATCATGGCGTTCGCGCGTCAGTCCATGAATACGATCGACCGGCGAGCGCGTACCTCTCGACGATCCAGTGCGCACGACTGCGCAGCGTCCGCGGTCGTCGGCCGTCCACGTCGCAAGCCTCTCCCGCCGTCGCGCCGGCAAGCACGGCGTCGTTCCGTTCAATCGCCGGGCAATCTCGACAGCGCAGCCTCCACCTCCACGCGCATCGCCGGCCATTCCGGCTTGAGCGCATCGACACCGCCCGCGGCCAGCGCACGCTCGCCTCTCGCGCACGCATCGCTCGCGTCTGCGTCGCCGGCCAGCGCGAAGCCGCCTCGCATCGAATGCAGCTCGCCCTTGAGGCAATCGTCGTCGCCGCGCAGCAATGCGGCGTCGATCGTCGCCAGCGAGCGCAGCGTCGCGGCACGCAATTGTTCGCGCATCTCTTCCGTCATCAGCGGCACCTGCCGGTCGTCGCGATCGACCGCGTGCAACGCCGTCGCGCCGCGCCCCCCGTGGCGCCGCAACACCGCATCGAGTGCATCGATCGACAGCGGCTTGAGCACGACCTCCGCGACGCCAACCTGCGCGCACCGCCGACGATCCTCTTCGGTCGCGTGCGCGGTCATCGCGATCACGGGTACCGTCGCCCCCTGCTCGCGCAGGAAGTTCGCCAGCGCGAAGCCGTCGAGTTCGGGCATGCCGAGATCGGTCAGCACGACATCGAACGACTGCGAAAAGTACGCACGCATCGCCTCGACGCCGTTCGTGACGATCGTCGCATCGTAGCTCAGCGCATCGAGCTGATCCCGCAACAGCACGCGGCTCGCCGGGTGATCTTCCGCGACGAGCACACGCAGCGGCACGCCGCCGTCCGGGCGCGTCGGCCACGCTGGCGCCGTGGCGGGTTCGTCGTCGAACGCAACGCGCCATCCGGACGGCGCCCTCGCCAGCGGCAGCGATGCGGTGAAGGTCGTCCCCGCACCCGGTTGGCTGTCGACCGTCAGCGCACCGCTCATCAGGCGCGCGAGACGTCCGCAAAGCGGCAGCCCCAGCCCCGTGCCGCCGAAGCGCCGGTAAATCGACGGATCGCTCTGCACGTACACATCGAACAACGCCGGTAGCGCTTCCGCAGGAATGCCGATGCCCGTGTCGCGCACCGAGATTTCGACGCCGTGCTGCCTGCCGGAAGCGACGGCCGGTAGCGCGTCGATCGTCACGCTGCCATGCTCGGTGAACTTGATCGCATTACTGACAAGGTTCGACACGATCTGGCGCAGGCGGGTCGGATCGCCGACGTAACCGTCGGCCAGCCCCGGCGCAACACGGCATTCGAGTACGAGCCGTTTCGCTTCGGCGAGCGGACGAAAGATCGCCGCGACGTCGAGCAGCACGGCACGCAGGTCGAATGGCACGGCTTCCAGCACCATCTGGTTGGATTCGGCCTTCGACAGGTCGAGCACGTCGTTGATCACGCGCAGCAGTGCGTCGGACGACGACATGACCGTCTGCAGCCGACGCTGTTCGGTCGATGGCAATGCCGCACGCGCCATCAATTCGAGATTGCCGACGATCGCGTTCAGCGGCGTGCGAATCTCGTGGCTCATCGTCGCCAGGAAGGTCGACTTCGCCTTGTTCGCGTCGTCCGCGGCTTCGCGTGCCTCGCGCAGCTTGTCCTCGGCCTGCTTGCGCGCGGTGATGTCGGTCAGCGTACAGAGCAGTACATCGACGCCGCGATAGCGGGTACGGACGATGTGCGCGGCAAGGTAGGCCGCCCCGCCATCGGCGCGGTCGACCGACAACTCGTGCGTGACGACGCGCGGCTTCCGACCGCCCGCGATACTGTCGCGGTATGCCTGCCAGATGCGCTTGCCGAGCGACGGCGCCATGCCGGTGCCGCCATAAGCCTGTGCGGCCTCGTTGCGCGCCATCGTGTCGCCGTTGGCCAGCGCCAGCAGCATGATGCCGGCCGGCGCCGTGCGAATCAGCGTGCGGTTCAGCGCCTCGCTTTCGATCAGCCGGATCGCGCGGCGGTTGGCAGGGCGCAGCGCGCGCCGGTCGAACATGACGATCGCGAACCACACCGTTCCGATCGCGAGCAACGCGAGACCGGTTGCGACACCAAGGCGGACGGCCACGTCGTCGAACAGGCCGCGCCACGAATACGTCGCGGTCAGCACCTCGCGGAACCCCGGCATGCGGTCGCCGATGACGATACTCGTGCCGACACGGTGTGCGGCGGCCCGCTCGCCACCGGCCGCGCGCGCATAATCGAGCGCGCGGGCGGTCAGCGCGGGGGCAGCCTGCCGGCCGGTCAGGACATTCGTGTTCGAATCGACCAGTGCATAGTCATGGCCGGAGGACGAGGCGCGCAGGATGTCGTCGATCTCCGGCCGCGCGACGACGACAAACCATGCGACCGGCTTGCCCTGGCTGTCCCGCACCGCCTGCGCGAACCGCAGCACGGACCGCCCGAGCAGCGGATCCTGCCGCCGGTCCAGAAAAATCTGCCGATTGCCGGGCGCGGCAGCCGCCGATACATACTCGGCCGGCGGCTGCAACTGCCGGATCAACGCCTTCACGTCGAAACCGGCCGGCAGCGCGAGCGTCGCCTTCACCAGCGGATACCCGGCCACGATGACGAAGTCGCCGTCCGGATCGATCAGATATCCGCCCATGCCCGGGTCGCCGGGCTGCCTCGGCGGCATGACACCCGTCTTCTCGACCGGCTCGAGAAACGCCGCGAGAAACGGCGCGTAGGCCCCCCTGGCCGGGGCGACGGATCGGCCGCGAACGCGGCCACCGCCACGCGTCCCGTGTGTCCGAGAACGGCCAGCCTGCCGCGATCGTCGGCAAACCGCTTGAGTGCACCGGACGGCGCGGTCGGCAATTGCCGGGCCATCAACTCGAGGTTTTCGACATAGCGATTCTGGAGCGCCCTGACCACCTCCATCTCCGCGAGCAGGTCGGCCTTGCGTAGCAGGAACTCGGAACGGTCACGCGCAACCGACTCCTGCAGGTCGAGCTGCGCGACCAGTGCCGCGCAGACCAGCACGAACACCGTGATCGCCACACCGCTTCCGTACAGCAACCATTGCTGCTGGCGTCGCACGCGCCCCGGCTCGAACGGCTTGCGGCCCGCGGCCGCGGCATGCGCGATCAGCGTTTTCAGTTTGGTGGGCATAGGTGTCGTCGAAGTCGTCTCGGCACCGGCACCGCGTCATGCGTTGTCCGGGTCACTCGGTACTGTCCGCCGGGCGCCGTTCATGCACCGGCCTCGGGCAAGTCGGGCAGATGGCCCTCGCTCGCATAGCGAATCAGATCGGCATCGCGAACGATACCGAGCTTCTTCATCGCGCTCGATTTCTGCGAACTGATCGTCTGCTTGCTGCGATGAAGCTGGACGGCGATCTCGCCGACCGTCAGGCCGGCCCCGTAAAGCCGCACGACTTCGATCTCGCGGGCGGTCAGCGTGCGAACACCCGCCGACGGCTGGCAATCCTCCAGCAGCTTCTTGACGAACGGAGACAGATAATTGGCACCGACGAAAGCCGCATGCACCGCGCCGACCAGATGCGAAATCGCATCGGACTTGCTCAGAATGCACCCGACACCCTGCTTCTGGATCGCGAGCAGCACGCTCGGGTTGTCGATCATCGTGATCGTCACGAGGCGAAGTGCCGGGTAGCGACGCTGGAGGAAGGACAGCAGTGAAAGACCGTCGCCATACTTGCCGCCGGGCATGACGTAGTCGACGACGAGCACGTCGCTTTGCTGCTCGTCGAGCATCGCCACGAGATCGGTCGAATTCGAGACAGTGCCGAGCAGCTTGATCGTGCTGCTGCCCGCGAGCGCCTGCGACATTCCGAGTGCGGACGAAGGATGATCGTCCGCCACCATCACTCGCACAAAAAATTCATCCATTTATCTTCTTCTCCCGATACACGCGGCCTGACGTGCCATGTTGTGCGACGCGCCGGGACTTGAATCGGTCCCGCAACACGGTCGCATCGCGGCGTTCGGCGAACCCGGCGGTGCGCAGCGTAATTTTAAGATAATAGACGGGTTCCGCGGCGGCTCTGCGCTCCGGCGTGGCGGCCTGTACCCGCCACGATCCGACGCACGTGCCATCACGCACGCAGGCGCGCCCGGCGTGACGTTACGGGTCGAACCGTCGAGAGTCCGCCGCCCATGCACGTCCGATCGGCGACGCCCCCACGCCGTCGATCCATCCCGTCCCGCAAGGCGGCCGAAGCCGCGCCCTAATGCTTGACCGCGGTTTTGTCCTGCTCACCAGACCTGTCATCCGCGGCGTGCTGCCACTCGGTGATGGCCCGCCGCTTCTGCGACGGCGACATCATCATGAATTCGTTCAGCTTCGTCAGGAAATCCCGTCGGGATTTCTCCGGCAACGTCGCGAATCCAAGCAGCAGCCCGAACACCTTTCCCATATAGCGCACTGCCTTACCCTTCCTTCTTCAGTCGAATTCACGCGGCATCGAAGCAATGCGGCGTGTCTGCCTTCCCTGTTCTGACGCAGGCGATCTACGTCGCCGATGCGCCACCATTTCTATCGTCCTGGCCAGTGTGCCGCCGCAGCGGCCATTACGCCCGAAGCAGGCCGCCCGTCCGCCGCGCCCGCGGGCAACACGATCCCGCGCCGCCGCGCGATGCGTACGAGGCCGCGGCGCAGGTCGGCCAGCGTCACCGGCTTGGTCAACACGCACGCGACGTTCGATGCCGCGTAGCGCCGGGCATCGTCGGGCGCCAGATGCGATGCCACGATGATCATGTCGCACGGCAAGGCGCGCGCATGAACGGCTTCCGCCAGTTCCCGGGCCGACATGTCGGGCAGGTCGGCACCGAGCAGCAGCACGTCCCACGTGCCGTTCGCGAGCGTGTCGAGCGCCGCGCCGCCGGACGACACGCACCGGACCGTGCAACCGAGCACATCCAGCTGCTCGCGGAAAATCGACCCGTTGACCGCCGCATCGTCGGCCACCAGCACACGCGGCACACGCGCACTGGAGGCCGGCAACAACGGCTGCCAGAAATCGGTCGCGCGCCCCGGCCCGCGCGGCGACTCGGCGGTAGCGACTCGCGCCTGCGCGATCGCCATGCACAGCCCGTTCAGCGAATAACTCGACACGCGGATCGTCCGGCCCGCGACATCCGGCTGCAGCGGGCCGTCCGGCGTAGCCAGCACGACCGGCGTCTCCCCGCCGAGACTGTCGAGCTCCTCGCGCCGCCATTGGTCGGAGTCGCCGAAGAGCACGATCGCGTGTGCACGCGCGAGGCACCCGGCGGCAATCCCGATCGGACTCGGATGCATCGCGACGTCGAAACCCCATGCCCGCAGATGGGGAAATGCAAACGCACGCCACGCGTCCTCCGGCGACACGACGATCAGCGTCTGGCCGGCGCCCGCGCCGGCCGGGGATTTCGGCGCAATGCCCGCGCGCAGCGGCAAGCGCACGGTAAACAGGCTGCCGACGCGCGGCGCGCTGTCGACCGAAATCGTGCCGCCCATCGCCGCGACCAGCCGATCGCACAGCGCGAGCCCGAGCCCCGTGCCGCCGTAGCGCCGCGTGATCGATGCGTCGACCTGCGAGAACGGCTTGAACAGCCTGTTCTGCTGCGCGAAGTCGATCCCGATGCCGGTATCCTCGATGCCGATCGCGATCTCGGGCGCACCACGCGCACTCCGCCCGACCGCCACGCGCGCGACGATACGCCCGTCGCTCGTGAACTTGATCGCGTTGCTCAACAGGTTGCCGACCACCTGTGCGAGCCGCGTCGGATCACCGCGCATCCGCTGCGCGCCGCTCGCATCGATATCGGCGAACAGCGACAACCCTTTTGCCTTTGCGACCGGTGCGAAGGCCGCGAGCTCGCGTTCGATCACCGCGATCACGTCGAACTCGATCGACTCGACCGACATCGCGCCAGCTTCGATCTTCGAGAAATCGAGCACGTCGCTGACGATCGCGAGCAGCCCTTCGGCCGACGCGCGCAACGTCCGCACGCGGCTCTGCTGCGATGCGTCGAGCGCCGTGCGCTCGAGCAGCTCGAGGTTGCCGAGGATCACGTTGAGCGGTGTGCGGATCTCATGGCTCGTCGCGGCGAGAAACGACGACTTGGCCGCATTCGCCGAATCGGCCGCGCGCACGGCTTCCTCGAGCTGACGAACGAGGCGGCGCTGCGCGCTCGTGTCGGCGAACGTCGCAATCAGCACGTCCTCGCCCTGATAACGTGCGCTGTGCGCGATGACCTCCAGGTGCAGCGGCGCATCGCCGCGTGCGTCGAGCATGAGTTCGGTCGTCATCGTCCGGCCTGCCCCGCCGTTCGCGACGAACGCGTCGTACTTCTCGAGTACCTGCGCGGACAGCGCATGGTGATCGCCTTCATGCGGCAGCAGCATCTGCGTGAGCGCGTCGCTCGCGAGCATCACGCGCCGGTCGGACAGCGACACGAGGCCGATGCCGACCGGCGCCATCGCGATCACGCTGCGACACAGCGCCTCGCTGTCGAACACGCGGGCCGAGCGTGCATACACCGGCACAAGCACGCGCCGGTGAAAGCGCACGAGCAGCAACCACATCACGACGATCGCAACGAGGGTCGACGCCGCGAGCGCGCCGGCCTGCACGCCGATGCCGGCCACCACGTCGCCCCACGACAGCGCATAGGCGATCGTCCAGCCGGTTGCCGCGAGCTTGCTGCTGAACACGATCGCGCCGTCGCGAAAGAGCGGCTCGGCGGACACGGCGCCACGATGCGCGACATCGAGGTTCAACAAGCGCTCGGTGAGTGCGTTCGTGCGTTCGACGTCGGGATCGATCGCGATCAGCCGATTGTCCGCCGACGTGACGAAGAACGTGCCGGCCAGGGCCCGCCCGGGCAGCCATGACAGCAGGTATTCGGGTGCGTATTCGGTGACCAGCACCGCGAACGGCTGGCCGGCGGCGCGCGCCTCGGCGGCAACGCGGATGCGCACCTGCCTGGTGACGGGGTTGACGTAGGGCGGCAGCCAGCGGACATTCGGCCGACCGTCGTTCGGGGCCGGCGGCGAGCCGTCGAAATCGACGCGCAACGCATCGAGCACGTGTGCACGTGCGCCGGCCGATGCCAGCGCGGGATTGTCGCGCGTCAGGTGCGGCACGAGGCCGAAGACGCCCGTGCGCGTGCTGTAGTGGTAACCCTCGAGCGTGCGCCCGCGATTGAGCGAACTCGCCGCGCAGATGCGCGACAGCAGGAACGACAACGCGAGATAGCGCGCGACCTCGTCGCGCTGCGCCGTTTGCCCCGGCACGCCGACCACGAGCGACGGATACGGCTTGATCGCGAGCTGCTGGCCGTCGGCGAAGAACGTGTGCACGACGTCGGCCGGCGCCGCGCCGATCTCTCGCCAGATGAGTTGCGTATTCGTGACGCCGTTGCGGAACGACGTCTCGGCCACCTGTATCTCGTCCGAGGCTTCCTCGACACCGTTCAGGAAATTGCGCCGCTCGCCGTCCAGATAGCCGTAGACGATCGACGTGATCCCGAGCCCGCAGGCGATCAGGATCAGGATCGTGACGACGATGCCGCCCCCGAACATCGAAATGCTCTGGTAGCGGCGAATGGACTGAAGCGTGCTGTATGACATGACTCGGCGTGACGGAGCCCTGGGCGCGGACCTGCAGCAGATCCCCTGCGGATGGACGTCACGATGGAAACAATCGGGATAGCGATGTCCCGATCATGCCAAACGACACTGCGAAAATCAGGCGTGCATTATCCTTTTAGTACACGTCCTATTTGTTTGAATGATTGTTTTGAACTTGAACGAAACTCGACGGCGGAATCGTGTGTCGCGCACCTGTCCGTCCGGATAGGTTGCTTCATCGAATCGCCGCAGGCACGCCCGAAATGAAATACCGCCGGCAAGCCGGCGGCAAAAGATGCGTCAACGAATCTCGCGACGCACCGAGGCACCCGATTCGACCCGCGCGGAACGACCCGGCAGGATCGCCCGCGCACCGCCGTTGTGCCGGCAGCGCCCGCTCAGTTCTGCGTGAGCGGATTGAGCGTCGTGCACAGGAAGCCCGTGCAGTTCGTCGGCTTGAAATAGAACGATGCCGTCACGATCGGCGGCGTCGTGCCGAGCGCGATATCGCTCAGGTAAGCGGAGCCTTGCGCACCGAAACCGTTCGCCTGCTGCACGAAGCTCGCGCCGGTCGACTGGATCGCGGCCGACTGGTAGGTGAAGGTCGGCGATTGAGTCTGGTCCTTCACGTAGACCCACGAGATCGTGCTGCCGAACAGCATCCCGCCCTTCGCGCGATAACCCTTCGCGCCTTCGCTGTTGGCCTGCGCGATGAAGTCGCTGACGTTCGTCGTCGGCGTGAGGGCGTCGTACGTGTAGGTCGCGCCCGACGCATTGTTCTTCATGTACACGTTCGCCTGTACCGAGCCGATCACCATCGGGCCCAGGAACCAGTAGCCCGACTGGCCCTGGCCGTTCGCCTGCGTGAGGAACGCGTTCGGGTCGGCAGGCAGGCCGGTCGTCGTGTACGTGTAGGTGGCCGACGAACCGCCATCCTTGCGATACAGGTAGCCGTACGTGAGCGGCCCTTCGTAGCGATAGCCGTTCGTGCCCTGCGTGTTGGCCTGGTTGAGGAACGTCGTCCAGTCGCCCGGCGTGGATTGCAACTGGTACGTGTAGGTCTGCGCGGTGCCGTCGTTCACGAAGATCGAGCGCGAACCGCCGCTGGATGCGTTGTAGTAATAGTCGCCCAGATAGCGGTAGCCCTTTGCGCCTTCACTGTTGAGGAGCGTCAGGAAACTCGCCTGATCCGCCGCGGTCGGCTGCGCGTCGTAGCGCCACGTCATCGTGCCGCCGCCCGAACCGCCCGAGCCACCGCTGCCGCCGTTGCCGCCGCTTCCACTACCGCCTGTGCCACCAGTGCCACCAGTGCCGCCGTTGTTGCTCGTCCCCGATCCGCCGGACGCGGCGGGCGAGGAATTGTCGTCGCCGCCGCAAGCGGTCAGCGCCAGACAGGTCAATGCGATCAATGCAGCGGCTTTCATCGGGGTCACCTCGAAGCAAAAAAGATGAGCGAAGCCGGTACGAGCGGAATCACACCACGCGTACGGACAGTCTCGAATCGGAAATCGGCCCGCGGCGCGCCGCGGGCCGGTCAACGTCAGTTGACCTGCAACTGGCCGCCGCGGCCGAGGCCGCCCTTGACGTCCTGCGCCTTGTAGCTGCGCAGTGCGACGACCATCTTGTTGTACGCGTCGATGAACGCGACGACCGTCGCCTTGCCTTCCGGCGTCGACGAGAAGCCCGCGAGCGCACCGCCCACGCCGCCGCCGAAGCCGCCCAGCGCGGCACCGTAGTTGGTCGCCGTCGAGCTGCCTTCCGATGCCGCGATCTGCACGGCCGAGCGCACGTCGAACAGCGTCAGCGTGACGACCGATGCCTTCGTCTGCAGGTGGCCGGCCACAGCCGCCACCGCGCTGTTGCCGATCAGCCCGCCGATCATGCTGCCGATGCCGCCGATCGGCGAATCGTTGATGACGATCTGCGGTTCCATGTAGTAGTCGGCCGCGACACGCTGGCCCTTCTGCTGCTTCGAGCCCGCGCGGTATTCGCCCGAGTTGCGCTGCAGCTGCGTGATGCGCGACAGGCGCGCGTCGCTCTTCTGGTTGCCGATCGACGTGATCACGAAGCAGTTCGACTGCTGGACGGCCAGGCGCAGCAGCGGGTCGATCGTCGTCATCTTGGTCGCGCTGCCGAACGGGCCCCACCAGTCGGCATTGCGGCCGTCATCGACCGCGATCGTGCCGAGCGGCGACGCGCAGCGCTGCAGCCCCGTATCGGCGCCGGCGCTCGTGCCGCCCGCGGCGGCACCGGTCACGCCCGCGTTCTGACCGCCGGGCGTCACCATGCCGCCGCAGCCCGCCACGGACGCGCAAAGCGCTGCGACCAGCGCACCTTGAGTGAGACGTTGGGAAAGGTTGGTCTTCATGTCGTTGTCGATCGATTAGAGTCGTTGTTCGGCTTATGTGTTCGTGCGAACTTCGATAAGCCCCCCGGCTGGCGCGCGATGGTGGTCTCCCCGCTGCTGCCCCCGTTGCTTCAGGCCCGGTCAGTAGTACCAGTACGTCTGCTGCCAGACGCCGTAGTACGGATAGCCCGAGTACCAGTAGCCGTAATAGACGTCACGCCACTGCGTGCGCCATTTCCAGTCTTCTTCGTCTTCCTTCTTGGCCTTGCGTGCAAGGTCGAGCAGCTTCTTCGACTCCTTGTCGCCGCGGCCGGCCGCGATCGACAGCCACTTCTCCGCTTCGCGCGCGTCGGAGCCCATTTCCTCGAGGCCGAACAGGTAGAAACTGCCGAGCGCCTTCTGCGCCTGCAGGTCGCCGCGCTCGGCGGCCTCGCGCATCCACTTGAGGGCCTGGTAGCTGTCCTGGCGCACGCCGTCGCCGCGGAAGTAGCGCAGGCCGAGGTCGTACGCGGCCTTCGGCTGGGTCTTCGCGGTTTGCTTCAGCGCGGCGATGCGCGGATCTTCCCGGTCTTCCGAATCGTCCTTTTTCTGATAGGAGACCTGATCTTTCGGGCGGTAAGAACAACCCGTGTCGTCGCAGATCCGCACCGTGTTGCCGGTGACGGACGGATCCTGCGCGCACGCGGCCAACAGCAACAGCAGCCCCGGTGCGAGTAGACGGCGGAACATTGGTACTTTCCTCAAGTTTTATTGGCGCCGCAATTCTTCGAGCCTTTCACCCCCGTGAGCTCGCACCCGGCGGCGCGCGGCGCAACGGATACAATCCGTCGACGCCGACACGCACCCCAAGGCTCTCTCAGGTTCTCTCTTCGAATCGTTCAGTCACCGCTTCATTGTTGTCGCTTTTCGTTGTACCGGCTCCCGCCGGCTGCGATCTCCAAACATGACGCGACAAACAAAGGTGACGTGGTGAGCAATAATAATGGAGAAAAACAGCATGTCAAGGTGATTCGCTTTTTCAAAGTTTGCGTGTCACGTCAGTTTTGATATGCTCTCCCTCGCCAAAACCCCTGGAGACCCCATCGAGATGTCCAACAGCGAGCAGGCCAACGTCGATCTGATCACCGCCAACAAGGTGCGCGACCTACTGAACCGGAACGGCATTCCGCCGCGAAGTCACAACACGACGATCGCGAACGTGCTCGGCCTCAGCTTCTCTGTCGTCACCCGCAAGATGAAGGGCCTGATCCCGTGGAACCTGTCGCAGTTGCAGGACATCGCGACGCATTTCGGCGTGCCGCCCGCGATCCTGCTCGACGACAAGGGCACGCAGCCGGCCGCCGCCGAGATGATCGACGCGACGCTCGTGATCGAGTCGCGGCGCTTTCGCTGCCGCGCCGCGATCTCGACCAAGGCCAGCAGCCAGATCGAGACGGACTTCGTCGCGCTGCAATGGCAGGGCGAGTGGCTCATCACCGAGCGTCAGCACGCGCGCGAGGGCCGCACGTATCCGGTCGACGTGATCGAGCTGCGCTCGTCCCAGCCGAACGTGTATGCGGCGCGGATCGCCGTGGTCGACGATTCGCAGGACGTCGCCGAAACCGTATGTGAATATTTCATCGAAAAAGGCGTGAACGCGATCCCGTACTTCGACGGCGCATCGTTCCGCAAGGCACTCGAGGTAGAGGATTTCGACGGTTACATCCTCGACTGGATGCTCGGCGACCAGACCGCCGCCGAACTCGTGCGCGGCATCCGCTCGAGCGAGAACAGCGGCGCGCCGATCTTCCTGCTGACCGGCAAGATCTCGACCGGTGAAGCCAGCGAAGACGAAATCGCGCACATCGTGTCGCACTACAACGCGCGCTGCGAGGAAAAGCCGGTGCGCCTGCCGATCCTGTTCGCCGAAGTGGCGCGCGAACTGAAGATCACGCTGCCGGCCGCGGCCGCCGCGAACTGAGACCGGAAACACAAGCCACCACACCACGCGACAAGACCGAGGGAATGACATGCGAATTCCGACCATCTGGACCAAGAGCCTGCTGACGGCCTGCCTGCTCGGCATGGCCGCCGCGGCGTGGGCCGCCTCGTCGTTCACGTTCACCGTCGACGGCAAGATCGACAGGCACAACCAGCCGGGCAAGACGGCCTACGTCTTCTCCGAACAGGCACTGATGGCGCTTCCCCAGCACACGATCGTCACGTCGACGAGTTGGACGCCGAAGGCGACCTTCACCGGCCCGCGCCTGTCCGACATCCTGAAGACCGTCGGCGCGCACGGCACGCAGATCGAGTTCCGCTGCATCGACGAGTACACGTTCACGATTCCCGTGTCCGACGCCGACCGCTACGGGGTGATCCTCGCGCGGACGATGAACGGCAAGGTGCTCGACAACGACAACTATGGCCCGCTGTGGATCATGTATCCGCGCGACCAGTATCCCGACGAACTGAAGACGCCGCTCGGCGAAGCCAAGTTCGCGTGGCAGATCATCGGCCTGACGGTGAAATGAAACGCGGGCGATGGAAAAATAGAAAAATCATCCTGGTCCTCGGCTCGCTGTGGATCATGGGGTTCGCCGCGTGGGCGTTCCTGCTGTGGGACCTCCTCGCCACCTCGGTCAACGAGGGCGTACTCGAAGGGCCCCGCGAAGGCGTGTTCTGGACCGCCGCGCAATACCGGAACGTCTATACGCGGTTCGACCGGCAACTGATCCTCTACGCGACGCACGAGGACGACGACTTCAATCACGTCCAGATGCAGCTCGACAGCCTGTCGGTGTCGTTCGGCTTTCTGCAGCGGCCGTCGGAAGTGTCCCAATACTGGCTGCGCATCCCGCGCGCGCGCAACGAGATCGACGCGCTCGGCGAATTCATGACGCGCCTGAAGCGCGACGTACCGCCGTTGCGCGATTCGCCGAAGCGCGCACGGCAGGTGATCGACGACGTGAACGCGTACTGGCCGAAGGTCAACGGCCTCGCGAACTATTTCCGCGCGATCGAGATGGCGCAGCGCGACTTCACGTTCCATCAGCTGAAGGAAAAGCAGCGCGCGATCCTGATCCTCGGCATCGTGCTCGGCGTGATCCTCTGCGCGCTGTTCCTGCTGCTGTTCTATACGATGCGCACGCGTGACGACCTGCTCGAACGGCAGGACGCGGCGCTCGACGCGGAACGCAAGGCGTCCGATCGCGCGTTCGAAATGATCGAGGCGAAGAACGCATTCCTCGGGATGGTCAGCCACGAGTTGCGCACGCCGCTGCAGGCGATCTGCGGATCGGTCGAGATCCTGCTCGCGCGCCCGCAGTCGGACGCGAACCTGAAGACGATCCGGCGGCTGCAGAATTCCGCGCTGTCCCTCGAGGCGCTCGTCAAGGACCTGACCGACTACATCAAGCTGCGCTCGACGAAGCGCCTCACCGAGCGGGAAACCGTCGGCATCGCGTCGCTGCTCGCCGAGGTGCTCGACCCGCTGCGCGAGAAGATCGCGGCCAGGCGGATCACGGTCACGCAGCGAGTCGAGCCGCAGCAGCTTGCGATCCGTTCCGATCGCAAGCTGCTGCGTCAGGTGCTGTCGAACCTGATCGAGAACTCGGTCAAGTACACGCTCGGCGGATCGATCGACGTGTCGATCACGCTCGCCGACGCGCCGGCCGGCCAGCAATTGAAGATCGCCGTGCGCGACACGGGCGCCGGCATCGCGAAACAGCACCTGTCGAAGATCTTCGAGCCGTTCTATCGCGCGAACGACGCGGTCGGGCTGCATGTGGACGGAATCGGCATGGGGCTCGCCGTCGTGCGCGAAATCGTGACGACGCTGCGTGGGCATGTGGACGTGCGCAGCACGGTGGGCGAAGGCAGCGAGTTCGTCGTGACGCTGCCGGCCGAAGTGCCCGGCATCGACACCGCCGGCAATGCGGCCGGCGACGCGCCCGCGCTGCCGCACGCGGCCGCGTACCGCGACCGGCGCGCGCTGGTGGTCGACGACGACGACAACGCACGCGAAACGCTTGGCGCGATGCTGTCGGCGCTCGGCATCGACGTCGATCTGTGCAGCACCGGGCAGGAAGGCGTCGCGCGCTTCGGTGCGAGCCGCTACGACATCGTCGTGCTCGATCTCGAGCTTCCGGACCTGAGCGGTTTCGACGTCGCACGGCGCATTCGCGCGGTGGCACAACCCGACGACGACGGCCGACATCCGGCGATCCTCGGCGTCAGCGCGTATGAATCGGCTGCGCTGGGCGAAAACAAGCGGGTATTCGACGCATTCCTGCCGAAGCCCGTCCACCTGCGAGAACTCGGTGCGCTCGTCGACAAACTGCTCGCGTAAGCCCGCGATGCCGTGTGCGCATAGGCACCGCATTGCGAGCCGCGCGTGACGTCACCCGTCGAGACTCATTCGCCGATCAGATGCAGCACGATGTCGCGCCGGTGCGCGGCGCGGCGATGCTCGAACAGGTAGATGCCCTGCCACGTGCCGAGCACCATGCGCCCGTGCTCGACCGGGATCGACAGCTGTACCTGCGTGAGCGCCGTGCGCAGATGCGCGGGCATGTCGTCGGGCCCTTCGGTGTCGTGCTCGTAGCGCGTGGCGTCCTCCGGTGCGAGCGTCGCGAAGTAGCGTTCGAGATCGCGCTGCACCGACGGATCCGCATTCTCCTGGATCAGCAGCGACGCCGACGTATGGCGGCAGAACACCGTGAGCAGGCCGGTGCGGATCGCCTGCTGGTCGACGAATGCGCGCACCTGCGGCGTGAATTCGACGAGGCCGCTGCCGCGCGTGTCGACGCCGATGTGCGTGATGGCCTGTTGCATCTCGGTGACCTCAGGCGAGCGCGGCGAAGCCGTCGGCTTCGATCTGCTTCGCGTCGGCCGGACGCACGACGCGCGCGACCTCGACACCGTCGCGCAGGAAGACGAGTGTCGGCCACAGCTTCACGCCGAACGAGCGGCCGAGCGGGCGGCCCGGGCCATCCTCGATCTTCAGGTGCCGCACCGCAGGATGCGCGGAGAACGACGCAGTGATCGCGGGCTGCGCGCCTGCGCAGATCCCGCACCAGTTCGCGCCGAATTCGATGACGGTGGCGCCGCCCAGTGCGTCGACTTCCGCGCGCGTCGGTGCATTGGCGGTGTAGCGTTGCTCGGTATCCATCAGGCCCTCGTGTGCGTTGGCGGAACGTGGCCGCGCCCGCGTGCGTGGTGCGGCGGTCGCGGCCTGCGATTTCCTACTCTAGCGGAAAAGCGCGCGTGATGCCGGCCTGCCCATTGCGGCGCCCACGCCGCCTGCGCCCCTCCGGAATGACACGACAAGATTCGGAGCGCCGTGCCGCCGCGACAGGATCAGCATGCGGACTGATTCGTCACCGAGGGCACCCGCCATGAATGCGCCGCATTGCGTCACCGAACCGAACATCCTCTATTTCGGCACGCCCGTCGTGCTGGTCAGCACGCTGAACGAAAACGGCACGCCCAATCTCGCGCCGATCTCGTCCGCGTTCTGGCTCGGCTGGCGCGGCGTGATCGGCATCGCCGCCAGCTCGCAGACCACCCGCAACCTGCTGCGCACCGGCGAATGCGTGCTGAATCTGCCGTCGTCGGCGCAGGCGGACGCGGTCGACCGGATCGCGCGCACGACGGGCACGCATCCGGTGCCCGACGGGAAGCGCGCGAGAGGCTACGTATTCGAGCCCGACAAGTTCGGCACGGCCGGGCTCACCGCAACCGCGTCGCAAACCGTCGCGCCGCCGCGCGCGCTCGAATGCCCGGTGCACATGGAAGCGGTCGTCGCGGCCACGCACGGGATCGGCGACGAGGCGCCGGACCTGCGCGGCCACATCCGCGTGTTCGAGTTGCGCATCCAGCGTGTGCACGTGCATCCCGACCTGCTGATGGAAGGCCACGCAGACCGCATCGATCCGGACAAATGGTCGCCGCTGATCATGAGCTTCCAGAAGTTCTACGGGCTGGCGCCGCGGCAGGTGCATGCGTCGCGGCTCGCGGAGATTCCCGAGCGCGCGTATCGCAGCCCCGATATCGAGCGTTCGCGTGAAGCGGGCATGTTGACCAGCGCTGGACGGTAACGAAGCGCCCGGCGCAATGGCCGTGAACCCCGTGCTTCGTCGTGCCTCCACCGGCGGTATCGATGCGGCTGCGCCGACCCCGCACCGCCTCGTACTGCCGGCCCTGTGCATCGCCGTGCCGATCGCGCGGATCGACACCGCGAACCTATCCCGCCTCGCGGCCCGCCATGCGTTCCATCCATTGCTCGAACGCGGACACCGCGGCATCGTCGGCACGATCGGCGTTCGTCACCAGCATGTAGTCGTCAGCACGCCATACGGGCGACGCGATCGGACACACGAGGCGCCCCTCGGCGAGATCGCGCCCGATCAGCGGCAGTGAGGCCAGGGCCACGCCGAGCCCCTCGATCGCCGCGCCGAGCTGAAGATTCACGTGATCGAATTCGACATGACGCGCGGCGCGCAGATCGGAAGCCCCCGCTTCCTGCAACCAGTGCGACCAGGCGGAGCGCGTCGTGGCCGAATGCAGCAGGGTGTGATGGCGCAGGTCGGCCACGCTCTGTATCGGTTGCCGGCGCAGCAATGCGGGATTGCAGGCCGGCACGCGCAGGTCGGGCATCAACGGGCGCGATACGACGCCCGCGCCCTGCTCGGGACCGGAACGAACACCGATATCGAAAGCGTCGGCGACATAGCGCAACTTGCGCGATGTCGTCGACACCCTCACGTCGATGTCGGGGTAGCGCGAATGGAAATCGGCGAGCCGCGGCAGCAGCCAGCACAGCGCAAAGCTCATCGGCACATTCACCCGCACGACGCCCGATATCCGGTGCTTGAACGTGTCGTGGCGCAGCCGCCCCACCGCGGTACCGAGGCGCTCGAACACGTGGCTGACGTCATGCAGCAGCGCGGCCCCTTCGTCGGTCAGCACGACACCGCGCGGACGACGGTCGAACAACGGCAGGCCGAACCAGTCCTCCAGCAGCCGGATCTGCTTGCCTACGGCCCAGTGGGTGACATGCAGTTCCACCGCCGCCCCCGCGAAGCTGCCGTGCCGCGCGACCGCATCGAAAGCGCGCAGCGCATTGAGCGGAGGCAACTCGCCCCGATGCTTCGCCGTGTCCTGGTTGTCGTTCATGACGTGACTTTTTCTCTCCGTTGACGCGATTTTAGTTCAATTGAAATGGCCGCTGCGTCACCCATAAAATTGACACATCGAGCGTGAAAACGATGCCACGAGCGGCTTCCACCGACCGCTCGCACGGAGCAAATGACGATGCGCCTGCCGGTTTTTTCCCCTCCCGCGACGCGGGAGACTGCGCCACCCCGACGGCGCGTGCTGTGGCTGTCCTGCATTGCGCACGCAATGCACGATGGCTATACGGACATGATCTACGCGCTGCTACCCGTGTGGCAGTCGGAATTCGGGCTCGACTTTGCGGCCCTGGCCATCCTGCGCGGCATCTATGCCGGCACGATGGCGACGCTCCAGTTGTCCGCGGGGCGCCTCGCGCAACACCTGGGCAGCGGCACGACCCTCGCATTCGGCACACTGCTCGCCGCGCTCGGTTATGCGCTCGCGGGCCTGTCGGGTGGCCTGCTCGGTCTGGGCGTGGCGCTGGCGATTTCGGGCGGCGGATCCAGCACGCAGCATCCGATCGCATCGGGCGCCGTCTCTCGCCTCTACGGACGCGACGCGAGAGGCCCGCTGAGCATCTACAACTTTGCCGGCGATCTGGGGAAATCCGCACTGCCGGCCGCCATTTCGCTGCTCGTGACCATGATGCCGTGGCGTCACGCGCTATGGATCGTCGCCGGATTGGGCTGCGTCGTGGCCGCCGTCATCGCGCTCTGGTTTCCCGCCGTGCCGCGTGGCGCCGGCAAGACGGCGGCCAAAGAACAAGCGTCCGCTCAACGCAGCAGCACTGGGGGAAGCGGATTCCCCACCCTGTTTTCCATCGGCGTGCTCGATACGGCGGTACGCATGGGACTGCTGACATTTCTGCCTTTCCTGCTCAAGGCAAAAGGTGTCTCGCCGCAACTGCTGGGAACGGCGCTTGCACTCGTTTTCACAGGCGGTGCGGCCGGCAAATTCATGTGTGGCTGGCTGGGCGCGCGTCTGGGTATGGTCAGGACGGTGCTGCTCACGGAGGGTGGTACAGCCGTGTGCATCGTCGCGGTGATGTATCTCCCTTTGGCACTTGCCATGGTGCTGCTGCCGATTCTGGGTATGATGCTCAACGGCACTTCGTCGGTGCTGTACGGAACCGTTCCGGAGATGTCCGCACCCGAGCGCACCGAGCGCGCATTCGCGATTTTCTACACAGGGACGATCGCATCCGGCGCGATATCGCCTGTTCTCTACGGTTTCCTGGGCGACAGGATCGGTGTGCATGGCGCCACGTATGCGACCGCGCTGACCGCCCTCGCGATTTTTCCGCTCGCCCTCGCACTGCGCCCGCATCTGGCGGATGACTGAACAGGATGAACACCATGACGAACGCTGACTACCCGACCGTCGCCCTCGTCGGTCCGGGCGCAATCGGAACGACCGTCGCCGCGGCCCTTCATGAAGCCGGCCGCACGCCGGTGATTTGCGGCCGCTCGGCGCACGAACAGTTGAAGCTGCGCTTCGACGGCGGCGAGATCGTCGTGCCCGGGCCCGTACTGACCGATCCGCACGCGGTCGAGGAAAAGTTCGATCTCGTGTTCGTTGCGGTCAAGTCGACGCAGATAGCGAGTGCAGCACCCTGGGTCTCCGCGCTATGCGATGCGAATACCGTCGTCTGCGTGCTGCAAAACGGCGTCGAGCAAAAAGCCGCGTTCGCACCGTATGCGTCCGGCGCCACGGTCGTGCCTTCGGTCGTCTGGTTTCCGGCGCAGCGCGAATCGGGCGCATCGGTGTGGCTGCGGGGCAAGCCTCGGCTCACCCTGCCCGATACGCCGGCGAGCAACGTGGTGGTCTCCGCTTTGCACGGCACGCGCTGCGCGCCGGAGGTGGCGGAGGATTTCATCTCGCTCGCCTGGCGCAAGCTCTTGCAGAACGCAGTGGCGGGACTCATGGTGCTGACCGGTCGCCGCGCCGGCATGTACGCGCGAAGCGACATCACCGAACTGTCGCTCGCCTACTTGCGGGAATGTCTCGAGGTCGCGCGGGCGGAGGGCGCGAAGCTGGGCGATGAAGTGCCGCAGGAAATCGTCGATGGATTGCATGGCTTTCCGCCCGATTTAGGTACGTCCATCCTTGCCGACCGACAAAGCAACCATCCGCTCGAATGGGACTGCCGGAACGGCGTCGTGCAGCGCTACGGACGAACGCACGGCATTCCGACGCCGATCAGCGATCTGGTCGTTCCGCTTCTCGCTGCCGCCAGCGATGGTCCGGGCTAGTCGCAAGCAAACCCCAGGGGATACGATCGACGCGAGACTCACCGCCTTACCGGTCATAGAATTCGGCCGCAGGTCACCGGCTCGCGCCGCACTGTTTCTCGTCAGCAGCGACGGGCGTTTCGTCAACGGCGTGAACCTGAGTGTCGACGACGGGAGGTCGCCGCGATGACCTCCCGCCAGGACGCTCACTCTGCCGCCCGGTGATACATCGCAACGTAGCGAGCCCGGGCAATCACTTTTCCGTGCATCTGATATGCCACGAGGGCCGGGCTCGACGTGGCGTTCACGTCGATACTCGGAACAGAGAGCGCCGATGCCGTAACGATGTATCGGTGCGACTCCCCCTGAGGCGGGCAAGGCCCGCCGTATTTCGCCGCGCCGAAGTCGGTCAGCGTTTCGATGGCCCCCGCAGGCATCCGCTTCGGATCGCCGGAGGCGCCCTTTTCGATCGACGTGTCGGATGCCGGAATATTGACGACGCCCCAATGCATCCAGCCCAGTCCGCCCGTCGGGGCATCGGGGTCGTGAATGGTCACGACGACGCTCTTCGTTCCGTGAGGAAGATGGGACCACGAAATGCGTGGCGAGACGTTTCCGCCGTGGCAGCCAAATCCGCCGTAGACCTGTTCGTTCTCGAACCGGCCATGGTTCAGGTCATCGACTTTGACGGAGAACGTTCCCGCGACAGCGATGGTCGGCACGATCGACAAGAGCATCGCGGAGCAGAGGGTCGATCGCGGCAAGAAATTGAATGTCATGGTTGCTCCGTTGAAAAGAACGGCGTTTCCGCAGCAGGCAAGAACGATCCAGCTGGACGAAGCGGACGGGTTGCCGGTTTCGTTGCGGCAGATACGTCGGGTTGGAACATGCAACAAGCGTTGTACAACCCGCGCTCAAACAAATTGTAGATTTGGATTCCCGACGTCAGTAGCGTCGCCAACGCGTTCACCGTGTTGTCTTGATGGCAACAATTGACGACCGGCATGTCTTGAAATTGCGATCGCGACTGTCACGCTGAAGCGGCGGCGGCACGAGAAGCAGGCATGGCAAACCGGCCGACTGCACGTCGCGGAGCATTCCCGCGTGCCCGCAATCGGCCGCCGCGCGCGCCTACGATCGGACAATCAGACTCCGTGCAGATCGCCCGGTTGCGTCGAAAAGTGCATCGCGGCGAATCAGATAACATACAGGCCGCCACCTTTCCACGATCAAACCGACGGAGTGTTTTCAGTGATTCAACCGACCCCTGTATTCAAGGACAACCTCGCGCAATTGCCGGCCATCGACGGCATCGCGCGCATCGATCTCGTCGACGCGAACGGCGACGTGGTCGCGACCATCGAGAACCAGCCGGGCAAGCAGGGCTCGCTCGCGGTGTACCACTACCTGAAGCAGGCATTCGGCACGCTCGACGCGCAGGCGGCCGAGCATGGCCTGGCCGTGTTCGCAGAACACACCGCCGACGCACGCAACCGCCCCGGCGCCCATCCGAACGTGGATCGCCTGCTCGCGATCGTCGCCGGCGGCGACGCGCTGCGCATCGACGTCGTCGCGAAGGGCTGAGCGACGGACGGGGCAATGATGCCGCGTGTCGATGCGCGGCACGTACATGCATCTCGCCAACAGGCGCGAATGGTTGCAGGATCGCCATTGCGCCCGCACCTGCGGTAACGCTCGTGCCCGCATTCGATGCGATCGATGACGGCCTCGCCCCCCGTCATTTCCACGATTTGTTATCCCGATTTAATCCCTCCTTCGCGAAGATCGCCGGCCATCTCGAAGGCAAATCGTGCCGTCCGTCATTCGAATACGCCGAAGCTCTCGCGACACATCCTCCGCCCTTCGAGCATGCAGGTCCATCTCAGGGCCGCATACCGACCATGCATCGATCATGCCGTCGTGCTCGAGCAAACACGGCATCGATAACCCCTGCGATCGATGCCCGGTCGTTCGCAACACACGCATCGCGAAAACTCCCTCGCATCGCATTAGTACGTGTATCAATTGATGACGAACGCATTAATACTCGTCCCATTTAAATCGCATCCCAGGTTACCCAAAATTGCCATGGGTTGAGTCGAATCCAACGCATCGCCCTCCCCGGCACGGACCTGACCGTATCAAAAATCCGGCCAATGCGATGCACGCGATCGACCTCTAAGGCAGGCAGCGTCCCTTCCCCTCGTCAACCACTCCCGTGAAACGGAAGCAACGGCACCGCCCGGATTTGTCCCGGCGCGGTAAGGCTCGTTGCGTCCTGCGCGAGGCATCGGACGCCGCATCGAATACATCGGTAGCGAAGGTATATGCATACGGCACTCGAACAGCAGCACGCTGCCGCTCCGTCGGCGATCCATGGGTTCCTCACGCGCATCGTCGACATCACGATGATCGCGCTCGGCACCGCGGCGGCAGCCTGGTTTTCTCCCGGCGACGGCATCGATCCGTCCGACAACGTGGCGATCGTCGCGAGCACGGCGGTGTTCGCGATGATCCTGTTCCCGGCGTTCGGCGTGGCACGCATACCGCGCGATCGTGCGACCTGTCGCATCGTATTCCTTACCGTCTCGGCATGGCTGCTCGCGCTCGCCGGCTCGGCAATCGTCATGTTCGCGATGCGCGGCGCGTTGCCGGTGCCGCCGAGCGGATTCCTGCTCTGGGCGACGGCAAGCGGCATCGCACTCGTCGCGTTTCGGCTCGCCGTATGCGCGACACTCGAACGGATCGTCCACGTGGGCGAACGCACCCGGCCAGTCGCGATCGGCGGCGGCGGCGCACATTGCGCCGCCGTGCTCGAACGGATCGCGCAATCGCCGTCGGCGCGCTATCGCGCGGCAGCCTTGCTCGATCCGGACCGCTGCGCACAACCCGGCGCGAACGGCATCGAAGCCCTTTTCCACGCTCGACGCGTTCGCCGCGCACGTGCGGGCGAATACGATCCCGGAAGTCTGGATCGCGCTGCCGATCACCGAAACCAGCGCCATCGTTCGCATGCTCGATACGCTCCGGCACGACCTCGTCGACGCCCAGCTATTCGATCTATCTGATTCATCCGTACGTGATCGGTGTGGCGGACAAGCTCGTCGGGCTACGCGCCGATCTCCACACGTGGGCGGGTATCGCCGTCACGTGCACCGTGCTGGGCGCGGTCTGCCTGTCAGGCTACGTCTGTCATGTCTGGATCGAGCAGCCGATGCTGACGGTGCTGAGCCGGAGATTCCGGCGTGCACGCGGCACGGTCGAGCCGTCGGCGTAATGGCGGGCCGGAGGTGGCATGCACCGTGAGAGATGGGATGGGTCGCGCTCGAATCGCTGTTTTGCGTATCGCAAGAACCGGGAGTCTTCTCGCCAGTCAGCGTCACGCCGGTGCGAGAGCACAAGCGGGCAACGTCGCCGGATTCGGCGGCTGCCACAAGGGAAAGGGGAAACTCGTGGAGGTATCGCCGAGTTTCTGAACCGTCAGGAAACCGGAACTCCATACCGCGCTCGTCAACGATTCCGGGACTGTCGGTCGGCTCGCGCATCAGCGCTAAGGGATACGCCATGCCATGCCGGGCATACGGACAACAATACGCGAACGGAGCGGTATGCCCGTTCCGCATCGAAATGTCGGATTATCCCGCGTTGCCGTCACACGCCGGATGCCCCGGAATCTTCACGACCCGCCCATGCACAGGTAACGGCACACCCGGATAGACATTGAAATCGTCGAGCTTATGACCGTCCGCCTCGGCACCCGTTACGGGATAGCGCACGTTTCCCGTCGCAGTCACGAGCGCGCCACCAGCCTCGCACGTGACGGAAAGCGTCTGGCGCTCCTTCTCGGGCAACTGGCGAACCAACCCGCTGAATCCGAGATTGACGACGATATTGGCAGTCGCCGCCTTTTTCTCGGTTCCCAGCACCTTGACGATCGGCTTGACGTCGAGCCGGTAAACAGTCTCCGTCTCGACCGCGCGCAATGGCTTGAGCGTGATCGTCTTCGTTTGGCCAGGCGAAAGCGACATGCGAAACGGAAACGCATAGATGGACGGATTCGTCGATTCGCCGACCGGCTCGAGCCGCTCATCCTCCAGCGGCACGCCCGGGTTGAGCAGACGCGACAGCGAAATACTCACGTATTCGGGCCGATCGCTGTTGTTGACCACTTGCAAGGTCATCGCCTTCGCGTCGACTTTCACTTCTTTCGGCATCAAGTCGATCGCGGCAAGCGACGGCATCGACATGGACAGGCAGGCCGCCGCGCAAACGCCGAAGAATACGGAAGATAGCTGCTTCATGTACATGTATCCGTCAATCAATGGAAGATGTGGGTGACGCCTGGAGTGACAATGCTTCGTCAGGGCGCCTTGATGACCGGCTCAAACGTCATCGACAACACACCGGAGTAGGTGCCTACCGTGCTTTTGAAATCGCCTTCCGGCGGATAGGCCGAAATCGCGAGAGCATAGTAGCCCGCCGAATCCGTACCGGCCACGGGCGGCTCCGGGTTCTGGAACTGCACGCTCTGGCCGACCGACAGTGCCTTCGGTTCCGCGCCTTCGTTGCCGAGGAGCACCTTCGGCGACCGGAACACCTGCGCGGCGTTGGACTGGTTGCGAATCGTCAATGGGTCGTCCATGCGAACCTGGAACACACCGCTCGTCGATACGACTTTCAATCGCGCCTGCACCTCATACGGCGTCGTCCAGCCGCCGAGCTGCTGCATTTCCAGCCCCTTGTCGAACCATCCACCCTTGTCGTCGGTCACGGTCAGCACATCCCGCTTGGTCACGTGTGCGGTGATCCTGCTCGAAGTCTTTCCCGTGAGGTTCACGGTTTGCGAAAACGCGACGGCCGGTACGAACAACAGCGCGATCAGCCCGTTACGGAGTGTCGACATCAGGCGGTCTCCTATGATTTGGTGACGACGGTGAACGTCAGCACATCGCTGTAATCCCCCGCTTTCACGGCCGCGCCCACCGTCGTCCTGAACGTCGGGACGAAGCAGGTTTTACCTGCACTATTGAGTGTTAGCGCCACTTTGCTTGCATTCGGCAGCGACACCGTCGACGAACCGCTGTCCAGCTTCACGCTGTAGGGCACGAGTTGAGTCGCATCGTTCAGGTTCTTGAGGCTGTATTGGTTGCCGGCGATGCCGTTGGCGTTGCCTGCATTGATAATGAATTGCTTGCCACTCACGGCAGCACCTTGATATGTAAAGCAAATCTGATTCGAACTGCCGGACAAAACCTTATCGGCAGTTCCCTCCGGCAACTCGCCCAGATTCCAGTCCGGCGCCGTCACGCTAATACCTATGGCCGGTGGCGGTGGCACCTCTGGGTCAATCACCTTGCAATTGGTACCGCCGTCGTAACGGCTGAAATAGGCTGCGCCCGTTATCTCTCCAATATCATTGCTGATAGTAAAATTACCGGCCCGCACGGAGACGGCAGGCCAGTCAGCAATGCGGCTGTTATCGATTAAAACTTCGACATTGGCGGAAAACGGTGATTTAATTATCCACTGATCTCGCGGGACCTCAGCGTCAGGATAATTACCATAATACATAACATAATCATTCCCGATGTATCTACCCAAATTCAAAACGCCATTCAACCGTATATTGGTTGCAGTCGCTCCACTCGGCTTCATCTTGCCACCCTTGTCATACGTGTACACCAAAAATCCACGCGACAAGAATTCCCCGAAACCATTATTACTATTAAATCCCTTCTTGAAATCAACAACCATACTTAGCGTACTAGTTCCATTCCCGTTATCCCTCCAGGCACAAGCCCGATAGCCATTAATGACCGAACCAGTTTCAAGAATGATTGCTGCTCGTACCGAGCCAGAATAAAAACACCACCCCATCAATAAAAAAATAACAATCCAGCTTCGAATTCCGAAATGCGACCTCTTTAGCATCATTTTATCTCCCAAGTTCCGCCGACCCTTGCTCCACCTCGACAAACGATCCTTTGTACCGATTTTTCGATATCCATAACCTGCATTTCCGGGACGACATGCGGGCGCATCCACGTTCATTGAGTCGCGTGAAAATATCAACGCCAACTATCAGTTCATTCGTGCATCCGACGAGGCATTTGATAAATAACGACGCCGTACCCGACACTCACGACGAGCGGCGCCTCTATCCCTGACCCGTCGACCGAGTCCACGACAACCCGCTCTCTCGGACGGAACGTCAGACGCCATGCCTGCGCATGCTCGGGCATACCAAGTTCTTTTAACGCCACGCGATATTTCTGCCCGGGCGCAAGCGCCAAGCGGTCGGGAAATACCAGCAACGTCGGCCGTGGCACTTCGGTAACAAGAACAAGACGCTCCGGGCTTTCCCCCGGGTTCATCACCAGTTGTTGCGTCACATCGAGATACAACGGCGTGTCCCCAACGTTTTCCGCCCATAGCTCGGGCACCGGCGTGTCCGGCGCCAATGTCAGCTCCGTGCGCGACAACTTCAGAACACCCGCAGCCATGCTGCTGGTGCAACACAGCGCTGCGAGCATGGCCAGCGCCCGATGCCGCATGCGCGTCATCACGGGCATTCCAGCGTCACCGGCTTTTCGTCGACGCGTAACGACATGCGCTTGGTCTCGAAATGCTGCGGCGTACCGGGGAACACCGCGATGGTCTGCGAAGAAGCTGCCTTGTTGATCGCCACATCGTTGAAAATCTGGCGAATATTGCCAGTGTTCTCCAGCGTCACCCCGCCGCGCTCGCAGCGATGCGTCCAGCCCGCCTGCTGCTTGCCCGGCGGCGGCATATGCCGCACGAGCACGCCGTAACCGATCGCGACCGACATCGGCGCCGTAATCTTGTCTTGCGGCGCGTCATCGACCTTGAGCGACCGTACCGGCACGATGTACAACCGGTACAGCGCCTCCTGCGCCGGCTCCGCGAGCGATTTCAGGACGATTGCGCGCGTCTGGCCCGGGCCGAGCGTCAACCTGTCCGGGCTGGCCAGCAAGCCGGGGTGCTCGAGATCGCCCAGCGCGACCTTGTTTTCCGGCGTCATGCCCGGGTTCGTGACCTTCTGCACCGACACGTTCAGATAGAGCGGCGCATCGCCCATGTTCTTCACCGTCACCTTCTGCTCGTGGGCGTTGAACACCTTCGTCGTCGCGGGCATCACCATCAGCTCACCTTCGGCATGAGCCGGTTGGACAGTCGCCAGCAACAGCCCGCACAGCGCGGGAAGCATGGTTCGCAAATTCATCCTCATTTCGTTTCCTCTCCTGCATTCGTATCGGTCGTGAGCTTGCAGCTGTAATTGCTGCCCTTCGCGTTATTCAGGTCGCAGCTATAGCGGCGATCGTCGCGCTGCACGGTGACCACGCTCAGCATCTTCTTGCTGACGATCGAGAACAGTCCGTTCCGATGGACCGTATCGCCGGTTTCCATCACTTTCCCGTCGATGGGCTTGCCGTCGGCGTCCGTCAGGAAGCCGCTGTAGATCATGTTGATGTCGACCCGCGCCTTCGCCGAATACACCTGCCCCGGATGCGCGCGGACGATGTTCGCCGGCACCTCGATGTTCATGTCGAGATCCTGGCTGCTGCTCATGACACGCGCGAACGCGACATCGTTGTATGCGTTCAGCGGCACCGCATAGGTGCTGTTGCCCGCAACCGGCGCACCCTCGACGTTGAAGCCGTACTTCACGCCGTCGAGCTTCGGCGTCTTCAGCAGCATCGCGCTGCCGCTCGGGCTGTAGCGCCCGAACGCGACGCCGTCCTTGTTCGCCGCCACCATGCCGCGGTAGTTGAAGTCGACGTTGCTGCCCGCGCTACTGTGGCCGAGGTTCAGCGACGCATCGCCGCGCGTGCCGGAACGGCTGCCGTATACATTGACGCCGTAGTCGTTGCCGATGCGGTTCGCGTTCAACCCGATCGACGACGTGCCGTAGCTGTCCTGGAAATCCTTGCGGACGTCGCCGCTCAACTGCGTCTGCCCGCCGGAATGCGCGGCGCTGAAGCTCGCCTGCACCTTGTCCAGCATCATGGTCATGTTGAAGTACACGCCATAACCGCCGTTGCCGCGCTGGAAGCCGCCCTTCTGCACACCCAGTGCGAAGGTGCCCCACAGGCCGTTCGGGCGATAGTTCCAGCGCACCTCCGCCTGATGGGCCGCACCGGAATTCGACTGCTGGTAGTTGTAGCCGACGGTTGCCTTGCGGATGGTGCGGCTGTAAGACACGGCCGTGCTCGGCTGCCCCCGGTAGAAGCGCGACACGTCGGTGTTCTGGTAACGGCTCACCATCAGGCTGCCGAGCGCTTCGCTCGCCAGCGAAATGTTCGCGTAACCGCCGACGCCCCGCTCCCCGCTCAGCACGCCGAGCGTGGGTGCGACGTCGATGCCGGCGATTTGCGTCGGGCGCGTCACGTTCACTTCCGCGGCCCATTTCCCGTCGCGCCCCGCCAACATCGACGCGTTCACATAGAACTGCTTCAGGTTTCGACTCAGGCCGGCCTCGACCAGAAACCCGCCTTCGTCCATGTCCTTGCCGGCCGTCACATGCCACGAATTGCCGCCGCCCACCGCGCCGAAGTTGAGGTTGTTGATTTCGCGGGTTTCGCGGGCAACCACGTTGCCGTTGCGGTCGACGAGACGCACTTCCACCGAGTAGTAGCCGCCCGGAAGATCGGCGAAGCTGATCTCGTTGCGGCCGATCGCGGCCGGCCGCTTCATGATCAGGCGGCCGCCGCGGTAAAACTCGTAATTCCCTTCCGCGGTCGCATAGAGAATCAGCGACCCGGCATTGTTGTTGACCTGCAGGTGTGTCTGGCTGCCGACCGTCACGAACTGGTCGAAGCTCGGCGAAAGCAGCGTACTGACCGACCCCGACGCATAGTCGATGTTGTTCTGCTTGCCTGCCCGCACATACGTGCCGGCAAAGTTCTTCTGCAGGTAATACGACGATACGCCGCGCGTGCCGCCGCTGCCGTAGCGCGACGACGTCTGGTTCGCGAACCAGCTCACGTAGCCGAAGCTCTGCGACGGCAGGCCGACCCAGGTGTTGCCGTTGAAGTTCACGGCCCGGTAGCCATCCGACGCGGCGCGCAAGTCCAGTGACTGATTGTTGACGATGCCAAGGCTCGTCTGCGGCGCGACATAATCTTCGCGCTTGTCGCGAATCGAAATCGACCGCTTCATCTTGTCGACGGTGACGTAGTAACCGTCGACCTCGACGTCGCAGCCCTTGCTGCAACGCTTGTAATCCAGTTTCGAAACGACGTTCGTTAAGGTGCGGACATCCTCCGCGGAAACGCCGTTTTCCTCATACTTGCCCGCATCGAACGTGAGGGCGCCATCCTCCGGCGAAAAGCCGATGAACCCCGGTAGCGTCCGCCCTTTAAACGTCGCTACATAATTCGCGCTGTCGTCCATCTCGGCCGCACTGAACCCTTCAGGCACTCCGTACGAGACCTTAAGCTGTGCGAATGAATGCGACGAAACAAAAAGAAACGCACCCAGCCACAGCTTGTTGAATCGGAAGGGAACTTGATCGGCGAACACGTTATCTCTTATGGCGGGTTTGGAAGGATGGACACGCGATTTACTCTTGAAGCGGTGTAAAAAAGAAGCCCCTGACGGGGCTTCTCATCAGCCCGCTTACCTGGCTTACGGAGCCGCTGTCGCGACCGGCTCGAACACCATCACGAGATCGCCGCTGTAGCTGCCGTTGGTCTTCGAGCCGTCCGCCACCGGCGCATCGACGTTGATCTTCAGGTCATGGGTTTCGTCGAAGCCGCCATTGCCCGCGACAGTTTGCGTGATCTTCTGCGGCGAACCGAACTTGACTTCGGCGTCGCCCGCCGCGCTGCTCAGTTGGACCTTCGCATTCCGCATTTCGTATTTACCGCTCGACATCTTCAGCGGCTGCGCCAGCGAGATGTTGAAATCGGCGCTCTTCGTCCACACGCGAACCGGCAGCGTCTTCGAGAACTTCGACTGCGTGTAGTCGTTGGCTTGGAGTTCTTCCGTGCCGTACCAGGTCGAGCCGTCCGGCTTCGACACGAAGATGCCGTCGTTAATCTGCGCAGTCAGCGTGATCTTCTTCGACACCGAATCGGCTTGTGCCGTATGCGCCATGCCGAACAGTGCGCCAGTTACGCCCAATGCCAGAACGAGTTTGCTGAGTTTCATCGAATGATCTCTATTTAAGAATTTCGTTTCAGAAATCGAATTTCGATTAATTAATCGAAATTCGATGTGTGGAAGATCAATTCCACTGACGCTATTTTCTATGACTCGTGCGGGGCGTGATATAGGACGAATTTTAATCAACCGGTCAATTCTGTTCGTACTTGTACGAAAATACAAAATTCATCTTTTTAGATCGTTGATTGTTAGACGGATCTGACAATTCGAGGCCGAAGTCACCCGCAAAACCCTTGCTTCGGTCGCTCACATGGCCAACTGCGCAAGCCTTGCGCCAATCACTTCCGTGCCCGAACTGCGACGTCTGCTTTAAAGGACCGACGCCGCGCCGGCGTTCGTATGCCCGCTCCACACGCGCGGAATACGACGGTAGACACGTAGCTGAAGCCGGACGCTGTCGGTATCGGATGGCCGGGGCGCGATCCGGATCGGCGGCGAATCGAAGCTCGACTGGATACGCCGGTGCGTACCGCTGGAGCGCGGGATTCCATCGCGCGATACGTTCGGTCGGGTATTCGCGGCGCTCGATCCGCCAGAGTTCGAAGCCTGTTTCGTTCGCTGGATGCGAGGGCTCTGTCAGGTACGGACCGATAAAGTAGTCGCCATCGACGGCAAAAGCGCGCGCGGCTCGCTCAGCGTGAATCAGCGTGGCATCAACCTGGTTTCAGCACGGGCACGCTGAAGCGCATCTGCCTCTGCGCAGCGTGCATGTATCGGGATGTGCAGCAGCGATGCACGGCACGGTGGCCGTCATCCGGGAACCGACGATCAATATCCCGGATTATTTTCCCGCGTCGACGCGGGCCCGACCGGTACCTGGTAGGCGGCACGGTAGTAGCGCTGCAACCTGTTGCTGAGGAGCCCGCGCACGCTCAGGCAATCGCCGAGCCGCAGCGGTGAATTGACGTCGACACTGGCGCCGAGACGGTAGCGCTCGAGCGCTACGTCGCCGAAGTTGTCGAATTCGAGCGATCCGGACGCGAGCGGCCCTTTGTCGGCGTCGACGACGAGATCGGTGGTGCCGGGCATTTCGCCCGGACGCAACGTGCCGCGCGCACTGACGCCGGCAAGGTCGTCGAGCAGCAACAGGCGGCGCTCGAGATCGGGCCCGCGTACGACATCGCCCGGACGCAGCGCCGAGAGCGGCTGGCGCACCGCGACGTCGAACACGCGAGAATGGTTCTGGATCGTGACTGCGCCGTAGCGCCCTTCGGCGATCTCGATACGCACGACGCCGTCGTCGATGTCCTGGCGAGGCAGGTATGCACGTGCAAGCACGTAGCCATGGCGGCGATAGTACACGGTGATGCGCCCCGCGGCGCGCTGCAGTTCGGCGAAACTCAACGTGCCACCGGCCAGATCGGCGACGAGCGGCAGCAGTTTGTCGCTGGCGAACACGGTATTGCCGTCGAGCACGAACGCGCGAACGAACACACGAGGCCCCGACTCCGGCGCGCTCTCGGCGGCCTCTTGCGACGGCGGCACCGTCAGCTCGGGCTTGGTTTCCGCTGGCAGATCCGGACGCGACGCCTCGATGTCGCGCATCGCGCGACCCGCGTCCGGGACTTGCGCATGTGCGCCGCCGAACAGGCCTACGGCACCGCCGCAGATCAGGGCGACGCACAATGCGCGACGGGCCTGCGGCGCCACGCTTGCTCCACGCGGCACGACATATATACAGGCGCCGGGTGACCGCGTCGCCTCCACGTTACCGATTTCGACGCGACGACGGCCGACGACTTGCATAGGATCTGCTCGCATGGAACACATTCGGACCTTGCCGGCAAGGCACTCGCCATCTTTCACTCAAGCGCCGAATGCTACAGACAGACATTTCGCATGTATTTAGATCACATACGAAAATTCGTGACTAAACTGTCGAATGCCGGCGCGGCACGCATGAATTGTGCCGATGACGAAAACCGCTTCCGATTTATCGAAAGAGGGGGCCAGTGGGCCGTGCATCGAATCACGGCGCGTGCAAGGTTGACCACCTGCGGCGGCACTCCTAAACTGGCATTCCTTTTTGCGTCGCCCACATAAAAGGGATGCCGATGATCGACTTCTCCACGCTCGCGCTGTTCTCCGGCGCATGCCTCGCGCTGACCGCCACGCCGGGCCCCGACATGCTGTTGATCGCGTCCCGCAGCGTAAGCCAGGGGCGGCGCGCCGGCTTCGCCACGCTCGCGGGCATCCAGGCCGGAACCTACTGCCACGCACTCGCGGCCGCGCTGGGCTTGTCGCAGCTCTTCGTCGCAGTGCCGATCGCGTATGACGCCGTGCGCTTCGCAGGCGCCGCGTATTTGCTGTATCTCGCATGGAAGACGTTCCGTTCGGATGCGACCGCGCTGTCGCCCGTCGCGTCGCCACGCCGCCACTCGACCGCGACGATCTTCCGCCAGGGCCTGACGACGAACCTGCTGAACCCGAAGATGGCGCTGTTCGTGCTCGCGCTGTTTCCGCAGTTCGTGCACCCCGAGCACGGTTCGATCGCCGTGCAGATTCTCGTGCTCGCGACGGTGCTGAACCTGATCGGACTCGCCGTGAACGGCGCGGTCATTCTTTCCGCGAGCCGGCTGAGCCAGCGGATCGGCGCGCGCCGCCGGCCGTCGAAGCTGCCTCAGTATCTGCTTGGGTCGGTATTCGTCGGATTGGCGGCACGGCTTGCGGTGGCGGGGCGGCAGTAGTCGTAGCCGCTGCCCGATTCAGGTGCCACCCGAACGGCCACGTTCTGGCTAATTCTCGACACACCCGCGTGTATCCGCCACCACCCGCAACGCGTCGCTCTCGAGCAAGCTCGCTGGCGTCACGGTGCGACGCTGCCACGGAATCCGGCCGAAATACCAGATCCTCCAGAAGCCGAGCGGATGACCGGGATTCCGGCGCAACAACGTGTCGAAGGTCTCGACGTCGCCGAGCACGATCTGCGTCGCATCGCGCACGACTTCGCGCACGAACCGCGAGCAGAACTGCCGGCGCGACGCGAGATCGAAGCCCGTGTCGTAGACCACGCCCGTCCGGCGCATTGCGGCGTCGACAAGCCGCCGCCGCTGCTCTGCATCGAGCGGCTGCTTCAGCCGCGCGACCACGCACGCGCCGCGATCGGAGCGCGCGAGAAACCGCGACATCGTCGTCACGCGCGATAGCGGGAACGTGCTCTCGGCAACGAGCGGTTCCCCGTCGCGCTCGCCGACGACAATGCCCACGTGATTCGTCCATGAACGCGTCGCGTTCGCCACTTCGAGAAACGGCCGCACGGTCACGCGAATGAAGACGATGTCGCCGATTTCGGGTTCGGCCGGCAACGACCGTTCATTGCGACGGGAAGCGCCGACGGAGAAGAAACGCCGCCAGTCCGCGCCGGGCGAGCGGATCATGAGCGGCTGGCAGCCGGTGTCGACAACCATACTGACCTCGCGCAAGTGGATATGGCGCGAGCATGTCAGCAGCGGCCGGGCGCCGCATCCGCTTCTTGCGCGAGGCCAGGTATTCGCGCCGCCCGGTGGCGGATTTCGATACCGGCGTGAAGCGGCGCGCGGGCGCGGCTGCCTTCAGCGCGTCGCGCCCAGCGCCACGCGCAGCCGCTCCATCAATTGCGTGTAGTGCCGCAGCACGTCGTCCTTCGGCACGACATTCGCGGTCGCGAAACGGTCGGACCATACCGGTTTCCACTCGTACGAGCCGTGCACGCTGCGGTCGCCGTCGGGCGCCTGGATCAGCGAGCGGATCCGCGCATCGCGGCCCGGGCCCGTATGCATGTCGAACAGCGCGTGGATATACGTGTGATACGCGTCGTACACGTCGTCGTCGAACAGGTAGCGGTAGATGTGGAACGTGCGGTCGAGCTCGCGCTTCGCGCGGATCACGTCGTCCGGCGAGATGTCCTTCCAGTAGCCGATCCACGTGTAGAAGCACAGCAGCGCATTGAGCTGCGGCGCGACCGCGTCGTACAACGCGAGCCGCTTCTCGATCAATCGCTGGTTGGTCCATTGCACCAGTTCAAGGCGCTTCAGCCGGCGCGCGACGAGCCAGCCGAGACACGCGACCGACAACGGCGTCAGCACGCCCAGCACGAGCTTGACGATTTCCAGCGAATTCCACGGATTGTTGATTGGCTGCATGAATGGCCCGACAAGAAGAAACGCATCCGCGCCGGCGCATGTCCCGGCGCGCAGCGCCGCCCGCCCATTTGCGTCGACATTGACCGTTAGTTGCTTGCGCATCGAACGTCGCGCGACAACACGGGCGACATGCCCGAAGCGGCGCGATGCGTCAGTCTATCGGGCGATTGTCACCGAGCCGTGACCGTTCGTCGACCCATCGTCGTGAGTCGCCGCGCCCGCGTCGCGTTACGTCGGCAGCGCCGACGTCAGCTTGACCTTCTGCATCGGAATGTCCGTCTTCACGCTCAGCACGCCCGGGATGCGCGTGAGGGTTTCCATCTGGAAGCGCCGGTAGTCGTCGATATCGGCCGCGACGACGCGCAGCAGGAAATCGCAGTCGCCCGCCATCAGGTGGCATTCGACCACTTCCGGCATCTGCTGGACGGCGTCGGCGAAGCGGTTCACCGATTCCGCGTCCTGCCCCTTCAGCCACACGCGCGTGAAGATAGTCAGCCCCTTGCCGACTTTCGCGGGATTCAGCACGGCCACGTATTTCTCGATCACGCCGGCTTCCTCGAGGAGCCGCACGCGCCGCAGGCACGGCGACGGCGACAGTCCGACCTCGTGCGCGAGCTCCACGTTCTGCATGCGGCCGTCGCGCTGGAGCGCGCTCAGGATCCGGCGGTCGATGGCGTCAAGTTTCATTTGGCATCCGATTCCAAGAAATTCCCAAATCCTTCATTCGATGCCAAATTCTCCGAAAATCATGGCCACAACGCAACCCGATTCGAGTCAAAAAAGCAGACAATTCCTCCCCCGAAGGAGGAGTAATGAGCAGTAGCGTTTCAACGTCGTCAGGGCTTCGCGACAAGCCCGCCTATGTCGCCGAGATGGGTCGCGGATTGCGCGCGGCGCTGCCCGTCATGCTGGGTTTCGTGCCGTTCGCGCTGGTGCTGGGCGCGCAAGCCGCGCAGAAAGGGCTGAACCTGTTCGAAGTGCCGATGATGACCGGCATGAACTTCGGCGGCGGCTCGGAATTCGCGGCGATCCATCTGTGGACGTCGCCGCCGCACATCGCGCTTATCGTCGCGATGTCGTTCCTCGTGAATTCGCGCCACATCCTGATGGGCGCTGCATTCGAGCCGTATATCCGCCGCCTGCCCCGCCGCCGCGCGTTCTTCGCCCTGTTCTTCATGTGCGACGAAAGCTGGGCGATGTCGCTCGCCGACGCCCGGGCGCGCTCGGCCACCCACATCAGCGTGCCCTATTACGCGGGCATCTGCGTGGGGCTCTACCTGACGTGGATCTCGATGACCACGCTCGGCGCGGCGGTCGGCCCGACGATCGGCAACGTCGAGCAGTACGGCTTCGACATGGCGTTCACGGCCGTCTTCCTGGTGCTGCTGCGCGGGATGTGGAAAGGAATGCGCGCGAGCCGCCCGTGGTTCGTGAGCCTCGTCGTCGCGGCGGCCACGCACCTGGCCGTGCCCGGCGCATGGTACGTCGCGGCCGGCGCCTGCGCGGGGCTGATCGCCGCGCTGCTGTGGGAGCCGCGCGATGCCTGATTTCCCGGATGTCAGCACGGTCGCGACGATCGTGCTGATGGCATCGACGACTTACCTGTCGCGCATCCTCGGCTACGTGCTGCTGCGCAATCGCACGCTGAGCCCGCGCATGGCGTCGGTGATGGAGAACGTGCCCGGCTGCGTGCTGATCTCGGTGATCGCGCCGGCCTTCGTGTCGACGCGCCCGGCCGACCTGCTCGCGCTGGCCATTACGCTGATTGCGGCGACACGCCTGTCGATCCTGCCGACCGTCATCGTCGGCGTCGTGTCGGCCGGCCTGCTGCGGTACCTGCTCGGATAAACGCGGGTAGCGCGGGTAACGCGGATCCGACCCGCCGCATGGGCGGTCTGTCGAACCCGAGAACGGGCGCACGATGCGCCCGTTTTCGCATGCGCGCACGGTGCAAGGCACTGCGTGGCACGCAGGCGTCGCGACGGGATGCTAGCCTTGCGGGTGTACCCGCGATGCCTTCTCCCCTCATTGCCTACCTGCGAGGATCGTCCCGATGCAAGAAACCCGCCCGCTGTTCGATCGTGTCCTGCTCACCAACGACGACGGATTCGACGCCCCCGGCCTTGAAGTGCTCGAACAGGTCGCCACGCAACTGGCGCGCGAAGTGTGGATCGTCGCGCCGGCGGAAGACCAGAGCGGCACGTCGCATTCGCTGAGCCTGCACGAACCGCTGCGCGTGCATCGCAAGGGCGAGCGCCGTTTCGCGGTGCGCGGCACGCCCGGTGATTGCGTCGCGATCGCGATCAGCCACCTGATGAAGGATGCGCGGCCCGACGTCGTGCTGTCCGGCGTGAATCGCGGCGCGAACCTCGGCACCGAAACGGTGTTCTCCGGCACGGTCGGCGCCGCGATGACGAGCATGCTGGTCGGCGTGCCGGCCATCGCGCTGAGCCAGGCCTTCACCGATCGCAATGCGGTGCCGTGGGGCACCGCGCTTGCGCTCGCGCCGGACGTCATTCGCCGGCTCGTCGCCGCCGGCTGGGACAGCGACGCGTGCCTCAACGTGAATTTCCCGGCACGGCCGGCCGACGACGTGCGCGGCCTGAAGTTGACGAACCAGGGGGCCGGTACGCTGCAGGGCGTCGAGATCGTGTCGGGCCGCGATCCGCGCGAGATCGACTATCACTGGCTGAAGCTGGCCCGCGCGCCGCGCGAGGACGACCCGGATTCGGAAACGGTCGCACTCGGCGAAGGGTATGTCGCCGTCACGCCGCTGAAGTTCGAGCGCACGCACGACCAGGCGCTCGCGCAACTGCGGTCGCGCCTCGGCTGAACCGCGTACGCGGGCAGGAAAGCGGTCGCGGCAATCGCGTGCATGATTCTCGCGCGCGGCTGTCCGGCCGCGACATTGCATCACGACATCACCGCATCGCCACAACACCGCGACGCTGTATCCCCACATCACTTGCATCACTGCATCGCCGCATCGCCGCATCGCCGCATCGCCGCATCACCGCATCGCCGCATCACCGCATCACCGCATCACGTCAGGTTCATCCCCCCGTCGAGCATCACGATCTCGCCTGTCACGTAATCGGACGCGACGAGCATCGCGACCGTCTGCGCGATGTCATCCGGCGCCGCCGCCCGCCGCATCGGCGCGCGCTCGCGCCAGAACTGCTGCGCGTCCGTCCAGTCGGCTGTGAGCGGCGTATCGACGAGCCCCGGCGCGACCGCATTGACGCGAATCGCCGGCGCGAGCGTGCGCGCGAGCAGCCGCGTCGTGTGATTGAGCGCGGCCTTCGCCGCCGCATAGGGAATCGACGCGCCCTTCGGCCGCACGCCCGCATGCGAGCTGACGTTCACGACGCACCCGGCCCGCCCGTGCGACGCCGCCTCGCGCAGCGCGGCCTCCGCTTCGGCGACGAGCCGGAATGGCGCGATCACGTTGATCTCGTGCATCTCGCGCCACACGTCGGGCGTCGCCGCGGCAAGGTCGTCATGCGGAATCACGCGGCTGACGCCCGCATTGTTGACGAGGACGTCGAGCCGCCCGTGCACGGCCAGTGCGTCGCGGATCAGCCGCACGCGTTCGGCATCGTCGGCGAGATCGGCCTGCACGTAGGCCGCGCCGAGTTCGCGCGCCATTGCGCGCCCCACGTCCGCCGAACTGCGCGAATGCAGAATCACCGCATAACCGTCCGCCGCCAGGCGGCGCGCGATCGCCGCGCCGATTCCCGACGTCGATCCGGTGACGAGCGCGACCGGCCGATGCAGCCGCGACGCGCGCGGCTCGGCGAGGGTTTCGGTTTCAGGTTCCGTTTCGGGAATCGGGGCAGAAATCGGCGGAAGCGGCGCGTCCATGTCGGGGAACCCTGTCAGTGGCGTTCCCGCATCATAAGCGCGACGACGTCTCCCAGACGCGAAAGTCACCGCGGCCACCACGAGGGTCGCTCCGGCGAAGCCGAATCGGCCGGCCATCCAGCCGGCCGGCAACGCGCGGATTGCACAGCCGAGATCGCATCAGAACCGGTACACGCTCGGCGAGCGAGCGCGCCCGCCTGCCGGGCTCGGCCGCATCGGACACGGCGGCAATCAGGCCCGGACAGACCATCGCCGTGCCGCGACCGGGCAACACACTCGCCACGAGCCGCCAGCCACCAGCCATCAGCGCAACTGCCCCGTCAGCGCGGTCGGCGCACGCCTTGCCGCCCGCACCCGCATCCCGGCGACGATCAGCCCATTGCTGCCCCAACAGTCGCTCAGCGGCCCGGTGACGATCCGGCAACTGCCCCACACGGCCGGATAAGACGGCCGCAAGGATGCCGATCCGTTGGAAACCGGCGCCGCCGGATGAAGTCATTCGGCCCGCGTCGATGCGGGCCGCTTGCTGTTGCCTGCTGCTACTTCCCTGCCAACGCCAGCGAAGGTGCGAGCGCGCTGTTCGGATCCTGCCCGTTCCACTGGCTGACCCAACCATCGTTCGGCGTCGCCCCCATCACGAAATCGAGCGTGCCGCCGGCCTTCATCTCGTCGTAGGTGATGTACGGCCGATGCAGCGGCACGCCGTTCAGGCTCACCGACTGCACATAGCGATTGACCGACGACGGCGCGCCGCCGCCGGCCGTGTGCGCCGTCACGGTGAAGCGCCGCGACTTGCCGAACTTCAACGCACCACCGTCTCCGCCGCCCGATGCAACCGGAATATCGAGCGTCGCTTCCTCGAACAGCGGCGTGCCAAGGTAGAACACACCACCCACCGGATTCAGCGAATAGATGCCGAGCGCGGACAGCACGTACCACGCGGACAGCTGCCCGCAGTCGTCATTGCCGGGAATGGCCGAATCGCGCACGCGGCGCGGGTCAGCCAGCGCCGCCTTCAGGCTGTCGCCGCTGAGCAGCGCGCGATCGCCGGCCGTCAGCGTCAGCGAATACATGTCGTCCATCACCGTGCGCACGCGGTCCTGTGTCTTCGACGGCATGCCCGCGACGTCGTACAGGTACGGCAGATGGTTCGCCGGCTCGTTCCCGGCGAAGAACTGGCCGCTGCGGCCGGTCAGGTCCGGAAAGCCCTGGTTGCCGAGGAAGGTCAGCGGGTTCGCCGGATCGAACGTGCGATCGAGCTGCGCGATGAACTGGCTTTTCCCGCCGAGCAACGCAACGAGCCCCGGGAAGTCGTGGAAGATGTTCCACGTATCGATCCACGCATTCGATTCGGAGAAGTCCGTCTTCTCCGCCGCCGTCGGGTCGAAGCCCGCCACCCAGTTGCCCTGCGCATCCTTCGGCTGCGAGAACTTCCAGCCGTTGTTCAGCGTCGGGTTGAACACATTCCGGTAATTCTGGCTGCGCTGCAGGTAGGGCCGGTAGTCGGCCGTGCTCTTACCCGCCGCCTTGCCGACCGCGGCCGTCGCCCAGTCGTCGAACGCATAGTCCTGCGTCGTCGACACCGATGCGTTGTCGCCCGCATACACGTAGCCGCGCTGGCGGTACTGGTCGAAACCGTGCGCGCTCGCGCCCTGCGTGGTCGTCAACGCGGTCCAGATGTCGTCGATGCCCGCGCTCGTCAGGTGCTTCAGGTACGCGTCGGCGATCAGCGGGATCGACGGGTGGCCGGCCATCGTGAAGGTTTCCGTTTGCGCGAGCGGCCACACCGGCAGTTCGCCCTTGCCGTTCTGCCTGAACTGCGTGAGCAGCGACTTGACCCAGCCGTCGACGCGCTCGGGCTGCACCAGCGTCATCAACGGCGACTCGGCACGGAAGGTGTCCCACAGCGAGAACGTCGACGAATAGTCGAAGCCCGGATTCGCGTGCTTGCTCGTCGTCGGCGGCGACGTCGTGCCGTCGTTGGTCGAATCGGTGCCGACGTAGCTGCCGTCCGCGTTGTTGTAGACGGTCGGCGCGAGCATCGTGCGATACAGCGACGTATAGAACATCGTCCGCTGGTCGGCGCTGCCGCCCTTGATCCTGATCCGTCCGAGCGCGTCGGCCCACACGCGTTCGGCCGCGCCGCGCACCTGGTCGAACGACTTCGCCCCGACTTCCGCGGCGAGATTGGCCTGTGCATCCGCGATGCTCGACGGCGAGATGCCGACCTTCACCGTAACCGCGCCGCTGTCGTTACCGTCGGCGAACGTCAGGTAGGCCTTGAAGCCGTCGGCGCTGAACGCGACGTGTTTCGTATCGAACGGCTTCGAGAAACGCGCGACGAAATACGTCGGCTTGTTGTTCGCCCAGTTGTTCGTGATCTCCCAGCCGGCGATCGTCTGCGCGTCGATGACCTGGATCTTGCCGCTCGCAGTCGAGCCGCCGATCGGGTTGTCGATGCTGACGATCATGCTGCGCTTCTGCGCAGCCGCGCTCGGGAAATACGTGTAGCGATGCACGCCCGCGTGCGCGGTGGCCGTCATCTCCGCGAGAATCTTCGCGCCCTTCACGTTCCACGGCGTGTTGCCGCTGCCGACCGGCGCCATCTTCACGCGGTAGTAGCCGGGGCTCGCGGTTTCGTCGTCGTGGCTGAACGACGCGTTGTAGGTGATCGACGCATCGGCGGCCACCTTGGCCAGCGTCGCGGTGTCGACCGGCGCCAGCGTCGGCAGGAACCGCACTTCGCCGCCCGAGCCGATGCCGGCGCCCGACAGGTGCGTGTGCGTGAAGCCGGTGATAAGCGGATCGTCGTACTGATAGCCGGACGTGCGATCCCAGTTCCACGGCAGCGTGTGCGCGCCGCCGGTCGTGTCCGGCCCGAGCTGCACCATGCCGAACGGCACGGTCGCGCCCGGATACACGTGGCCGTGGCCGCGCACGCCGCTGCCCCAGTCCGCGTTGATGTCGAGGTTCGCGGTGCCGATCATCGGATCGACGCTGCGCAGCAGCGATCGCTTGCCCGCGCCGCCGCTCTCGCCCTGGTCGTTCTGGTTGCCCTGGTCGTTCTGATCGCCCTGGTCATTCTGGTTGCCCTGCGCGTTCGACATCTGCGCGAGCACGCTCGCATCCGTCGAAGCCTGATCGCCCCCGCACCCCGACAACACGGCAAGGCATCCGATACCCACCACATGACGTAGCTTCATCCGTTCGTCCCTCCCTCTCTCTGCGTCGATCCTGTCGGCAAGAACCGCTCGTTGATCTTCTCGACCGTTACGGCGCGCCGGCCGCCTGCGGGAACGACGGCATCGCGGATGCGTCGGTGCCCCACGTCGCCGTGCTCGCGTCGGCCGTCATCGAATACGACAGCTTTCCGCCCTTCGCGATGTGCTCGAACGGCAGCCACGCGGTCGGGTAAGGTGCGCCGTTCAGCTTCAGCGACTTCACGTAGAACGACGCGGCATCGCCCGAGCCCGCGCCCGGCGCGACGATGTGCAGCAGGCGGTAGCTGCCGTCCTGCTGCCCGACGCGCACGACGATCTTCTCGAACTGCGGGCTCGACAGCGCGACGCCGCTCACGCCCGGCACGACCGGGTAGAGACCGAGCGCGGCCCACACGTACCAGCCCGAGATCGCGCCGAGATCGTCGTTGCCGGGCAGCCCGGCCGCACCGGTGCCGAACTCGTTCGCGAGCGACGCGTGCAGCACGCGCTGCGTATGCGACGGCGCGCCCGCCCATGCATAGACCCACGGCACGGCCATCGTCACTTCGTTGCCGACGTAGAAATACGGCTGCACGGTGCCGATGTTCAGGTGCGTGAAGAACGTGTCGAGCCGCTTGACGACCGGTGCGGCGCCGCCGGCCTGCGCAATCACGCCGCCGAGATCGTGCGGCACGTACCACGTGTACTGCTCCGAGTTGCCTTCCATGAAGCCGGTGCCGTCGGTGACCCAGGCGCCCGCCGACGTCTTCGGCTGGATCGCGTTCCTGTCGAACAGGTTCTGCCAGTTGCCGCTCGACTTCAGCAGCGTGCCGGCCGCCGCCGTATCGCCGAGCGCCGTCGCGAAGCGCGACACCGCGAAGTCGCGCACCGCATATTCGAGCGTGTTCGACGCCGTCTGGTTGTCGCCCGGGCCCGACGACGGCACGTAGCCGAGCCGGTCGTAATCCGCGCGGCTGCCCATCACCGGCGTGCCGGCGCATGCGGCGCCCGGCGTCGTGCTGCGCTTCATGATCGACAGCGCGGCCTGCGTGTCGAAGTTCGTTGCGCCGAACGCATGCGCGTTCGCGACGATGATCGAGCCCGCATCGCCCGGCATCACGGCCGTCTCGGTATTGAAGTACGCCCAGCGCGGGAACGCGCCGCACGCTTTTGCATCGAGCACGAGCGACTGCACGATGTCGCTGGTCCGCACCGGATCGAGCAATGCCTGAAGCTGCATGAACGAGCGGTCGATGTCCCAGCCGGAGAAGTTCGCGTACATCGTGCGGCCTTGCTCGACCTGACGCGTCGGCGCGGCCGATGCGCCGTTCGACGCGTAGAAGTCCGGATACTGGCCGTTCACGTCGTTGAACACGTTCGGGTGCAGCGACGCGTGATACAGCGCGGTGTAGAACTTCGTCTTGTCGGCGTCGCTGCCGCCCGTGACCTGGATCGCGTTCAGGCGCGCGTTCCACGCGGCGCTCGCCGCGCTGCGTACCTTGTCGAAACGCCAGTTCCGGTTGCCCTGCGCATCGGTGCCCGGATTCTCGGCGAGCAGGTTCGCCTTCGCATTCGCTTCGCTGACGAACGAAATGCCGAGCTTCATCATCACGTCCGGGTGCTTGCGGTCGACATTGAACGTCAACGCCGCGGGGCTGTCGTTCGACAGCGCCGGCTTCACCGCGAACGGCTGGCTGAATTCCGCGTAGTAATAGACGGGCACCGCATGCCCGGCCCAGCAGAATCCGCCGCCCGCGATCGTGCCGGACAACGCGCGGTCGCCGACCTGGCTGATCGTGTCGCCCGTCGAGCCTTGCGCGCGGTTGTTCAGCACGGTCGGATCGATCGCGATCGTCGCCTGCTGGCCCTGCGCGAGTGCCGGATACGTGAAGCGCGCAAAGCCGGTGCGCAGCGTCGTCGTCAGTTCGGCCTTGATGCCGTTGCCGAGCGTGACGCCGTAATAGCCGGCCTGCGCGGTTTCGTTCGCGTGGCTGAAGCTGGCGGGGGTGCCGGCGTCGCCGGGCGCGAGCTGCGGCATCACGTTCAGGTAGCCGCCGTTCGCCCAGCAGCCGGTGCCGCTCAGGTGCAGGATGCTGAATGCGTTGATCGACGTGTCGCCGTACCAGTAGCCGCCGGAGAAGCCGGAGCCGTCGCCTTTGCGGCCGTCGTACTGGGCGGTGGGCGTCATCGGGCTCCACTGCATCATCCCGAACGGGACCGTCGGCCCCGGGAACGTGCCGCCGCCCAGACCCGAGCCGACCGGGTCGGCCGGCTGGTCGGTCGCGTAGTCGGTACCGATCAGCGGATTGACGTACTGAACGACGCGAATGTCGGCGTTCTTTTTCGATGCTGCGTTGCCGTCGTCGTTTCCATTGCCGTTGCCGCCGTTGCCGTCTTCGTTGCCTTGCGACTGCGCCGCGGCCGACAGATTCGAAGCGGCTGCCGACGGCGAATCGCCATCGCCCCCGCACGAAGCCAAGCCAACACAGAGCGCCAGCAGCGCCGCTCCCAACCCCCAGTTCCTCGACATCGCCTGTCTCCGTTTCGTTCTTGAATCAAGCTGCTGGTTCGAACTACTGAGCTTTAAATCAGGAATCTTTTCGTGACTTGTCGCGTACGCGGCCAATCGGTCGAAACTGCCGGACGCGTGTATTTATTTCCGTACCCGGATGCCCGAAAAAGACGCGCCGGCAGGTCGAAATGCCGGCACCCGGGAACGGACAATGCGCACAAGCGTGCCCAAATAAACGTGGTTTCTCTACCCCGTATTTTTACGAATTTTTATTTTGTTTATCTAAACAAAAGGCAATTGATTCTGTTTTTTATACGAAATTCGACATTGCGAATGCGATCGGCAATCAGGGCTGTTTCGGCAGCTCGACATAGTCTTCAAGCTCGCCGGCGATATAAAGCCGCTTGCCGATACGCGGGTATTCGCAGACATCGTGTTCGAGCCGCTGCCCGCCGACGAGCAGCTCCAGCGGCGCATCGCCGGTGTTCTGCACCGTATGCGCTTCACCGCCACGCGGAAAGCCGATGAAATCACCGGGCCCGATTTCACTCACGCGTTCGCCGATCGTGACCGAGCCCGTGCCGGACAGCACGTAGACGAATTCTTCTTCGTACAGGTGACGGTGATACTCGGCCGATTCGTGACCGGGCATCAGCGTGAGCAGGTGGATACCGAATTGCGTCAGGCCGGTCAGGTCGCTGAGTTGTCGTTTGAGCCGGACGGCATTGGGATTCAGCGAATGCACCGCGCGCGTCGGTTCCATCTTCGCGATATCGGCGGCCTTCAGCAGTTCCCGGGGAAAGGGAGTCGACATGGGGATCTCGCAAGCGTGAATGCATCGGTTGAACGCTGCGCCGGCGCGGCGCGCGCAGCGGCTATTGTCCGACATTTTCACGCTGGCAGCCGTGGCATCCGCACCGCCGTCGCACACGGCTCACACGCCTCCGTTCGTCGCGCGAGGGCGTCGATGCGAATGGTGCGTGCCGCGCTGCACGTCTTCGAATGCACGAAGGTTGCGCCCGCCACCGTGACGGGCGCGGACGCCGCAGGACGCTCAGCGCACGTGCACGCCGCGCAACGCCGTCAGCAACGCGACGAGCCGATCGATGTGCGCATCTTCCGTGCGCCACGACGACACGCTGATCCGGAACGCCGGCCGCCCCTGCCACACGGTCGCGCCGAACCACACGTCGCCCGATGCCTGTGCGGCTTCGAGGATCGCCGCGGTTTCGTCGTCGGTGCCGGCCCGCACGAGCACCTGGTTCAGCACGACGCGGTTCAGCACCTCGTAGCCGGCCGCACGCAGGCCGTCCGCAACCCGCGCCGCCTGCGCGCAATGCCGCTCGACCATCGTCGCCACGCCGGCGCGCCCGAGCGCACGCAACGCAGCCCACACGGGAACGCCGCGCGCGCGCCGCGAGAATTCGAGGTTCAGGTTCTTCTGCGCATCCTGTGCACCGCTCAGGTAGACGGCATCGCTGTTCATCGCGGTGGCGAGCGCCGCTGCGTCGCGGCAGATCACCATCGCGCCGTCGTACGGCGTGTTGAGCCACTTGTGGCCGTCGGTCGTCCAGCTGTCCGCGCCGTCGATGCCGTCCGTCAGCGCGCGCTTCGACGATGCGCGTGCCCACAGGCCGAACGCGCCGTCCACGTGCACCCATGCGCCGGCCGCCTTCGCGGGCGGAATCAGCGCCGCGAACGGATCGAATTCGCCGGTGTTCACTTCGCCGGCCTGCACGCAGAGGATCGTCATGTCGTCGAGCGGCGGCAACTGGGCAGGGTCGATGCGGCCGTGCACATCGACCGGCGCGACGACGATGCGCTTCATCCCGAAGCCGAGCACGCGCAGCGCCTTCTTCACCGTGATGTGCGCGAGCGCGGAAATCACGACCTTCACTTCGGGCGCGCCGATCAGCCCGTCCTCGTCGATATCCCAGCCCTTGCGCGCGAGCAGCGCGCGCCGCGCGGCCACCAGCGCGACGAGCGTGCAGGCTGTCGCGCTCGTACCGAACCCGACCGCGCTGCCTTCGGGCAACGCAAGCGCATCGACCACCCAGCGTGCGGCCTGGCGTTCGATCGTCGCCGCGACCGGCGAATTCGCGTACGACGACGCGCACTGGTCCCACGCGAGCATCAGTCGCTCGGCCGCGGCAGCAGCCGGGAGCGCCGCGCCGATCACGAAGCCGAAGTAGTTCGGACCGTTCGACGCGACCGTCGCGGGCGTGCCGTGCTCGTCGAGCAGGCGCAGCACGTCGTCGGCCGGGCGGCCCGCGTCGGGCAGCGGCTCGTCGAAGGCGGCGAGGCCGTCCAGCGCGGCCGCGTCGGGAAACGCGCGTCGCTCGCCGGTTGCGGCCAGATACGCGTGCGCGCGCCGGTCGGCGTCGGCCAGCAGTGCAAGTTCGTCCATGTCGGTTGCCTCGGGGGAAATGGAATCAGAGTTGCGAAAGATCTTGGCCGAGCTGCTGCAGCGCGCCGTCGATCCGCTTGTAGTACGTGAACTTGCCGACGCGGGTCGCCCGCACGAGCCCGGCATCCGCGAGGATGCGCATGTGGCGCGTGGTCGTGGCCGGCGCGATGCCGAGCTTCTCGGTGATGTACGTGCAGCACACGCCGAGCTCGTCGAAGTCGCCGTGCGGTTGCGGCGGGAAATGCTTGCGCGGCTGCTTGAGCCAGCGCATCACGGCCAGACGGCTTTCGTTGGCCAGGGCGCTGATGCGGGTAACGTCGTCCATGGGATGCGGTTTCGTTTGACGTTTCGAATATTAGCTAAATGACGAAGTGTGGGCAATCGGTTTGAAGGACGATTTCGGCTGGCGATGTGGTGTGCACGGGCGTTGCATCGACACGCGACGCAAAAGCAGCGGGGTCGCTGCTTAAACGTTTCGCGACAGCCCGTGTAATCTGCGTCACGCCGCAGTCAGTGCCTGCGCCAGCCGGTCGATCAGCGCGCGCACGCGCGTCGGCTGCGCGGCGCGGCCCGGATACACGATCTGCAAGTCGACGTCGCCCGGCGAGAAGTCGCGAAGGATCTCGACGAGCGCGCCGGACGTCAGATCCTGCTCGACGTCGACCAGCGACTTCAGCGCGACGCCATGCCCCGCGATGCACCACGCCCGCACGAGCGCGCCGTCGTTGGCCACGCGCCGGCCGCGTACCATCACGCGCTTCGGTTCGCCATCGATGCTGAACGGCCATTCGGCATACAGGTCCGGCCCGAAACGCATCACGAGGCAGTCGTGAGAAACGAGATCGTCCGGATGCGTTGGCGTGCCGTGCGCGGCGAGATACGCAGGCGACGCACATACCACGCGCCGCGCGCGGCCGAGCGAGCGGCTGCGCAGCGAACTGTCCGCGAGCGTGCCGCGGCGAATCGCGAAGTCGAGCCCCTGCCCGACGAGATCGACGTAACCGTCGCCGAGATGCAGGTCGACCGTCACGCCTGGATGCTCGGCCAGAAACGCATCGACAACGGGCACCACGCGCTCGCGACCGAGATCGGCCGGTGCGCTCAGCCGCACGGGCCCCGACAGCGTCTGCACGCCCAGCCGCACGCGGCTTTCGAGTTCATCGGCTTCGGCCAGCAGGCGCCGCGCGCCGTCGACGAGCGTGCGGCCCTCGTCGGTCAGGCTGATCGCGCGCGTCGTGCGCGTGAGCAGCGCCGCGCCGTAGTGACGCTCGAGCGCCGTCAGTCGCTCGGACACCGTGGCCGGCGACAGCCCGACCTCGCGGCCCGCCGCCGCCAGCCCGCCCTTCTCCACGATGCGCAGGAACAGCGCGAGATTGTCGAGCAGCATTGTTCGCTCCTTCCGAAGGATATTTTCGAAGCCTGCCCGATTATCCGAAATGTCCGCAAGCGATACAGTGCGGCAACGCTCGATGTCACGGCCGTCCACCCCAGCGCTTCGATCATCCACAGGAAACCCGCCATGGAATACCGCACCCTCGGCCGCTCCGGCCTCAAGGTTCCCGTCTTGAGCTTCGGCGCCGGCACATTCGGCGGCACCGGCCCGCTGTTCAGCGCATGGGGCAACACGGGCGTCGACGAAGCGCGCCGCCTGATCGACATCTGCCTCGAAGCCGGGGTGAACCTGTTCGACACGGCCGACGTGTATTCGGACGGTGAATCCGAGCGCGTGCTCGGCGCCGCGATCAAGGGACGTCGCGACCAGGTGCTGATCTCGACGAAGACGGGCCTGCCGACCGGCGACGGCCCGAACGACGCGGGCACGTCGCGCGCGCGACTGGTCCGTGCGGTCGACCACGCGCTGCGCCGCCTCGACACCGACTACATCGACCTGCTGCAACTTCATGCGTTCGACGCGGGCACGCCGGTCGAGGAAGTGATGTCGACGCTCGACGATCTCGTGCGCGCGGGCAAGCTGCGCTACATCGGCGTGTCGAACTTCGCGGGGTGGCAGATCATGAAGTCGCTGGCGGCGGCGGATCGGCACGGCTGGTCGCGTTACGTCGCGAACCAGGTCTACTACTCGCTCGTCGGCCGCGACTACGAGTGGGACCTGATGCCGCTCGGCGCCGACCAGGGCCTCGGCGCACTCGTGTGGAGCCCGCTCGGCTGGGGCCGGCTCACCGGCAAGATCCGGCGTAACGCACCGCTGCCCGAAGGCAGCCGCCTGCATGAAACGGCGAGCTACGGGCCGCCGGTCGACGAAACGCGCCTGTATGACGTGGTCGACTTGCTCGACGCGATCGCGGAGGAAACCGGCAAGACGGTGCCGCAGATCGCGCTGAACTGGCTGCTGCAACGGCCGACCGTGTCGTCGGTCATCATCGGCGCGCGCAACGAGGAACAGTTGCGCCAGAACCTCGGCGCGGCAGGCTGGGCGCTGACCGATGCGCAGGTCGCGAAGCTCGATGCGGCGAGTGCCGTCGAAGCGCCTTATCCGTACTTCCCGTATCGCCGGCAGGCGGCGTTCGCGCGGTTGAACCCGCCGCTGCGCGGGTAAGGGACGGTAGCGGCGACGCGGTTGCGTGCCTGTGTCAGGCCGGCACGCCTGCCCGGCCGAGCCGCACGACCTTGTCGGCCGCGCCGATGACCGAGCGCCGGTGGGTGATCGCGATCACCGTGACATCGCGGGCGAGCAGTCGCACGTGTTCCATGATGTCGCGCTCCGTCGCTTCATCCAGCGCGGAACTCGCCTCGTCGAGAAACAGTACGGTCGGGTTGCCGTACAGCGCCCGGGCGATCGCGATGCGCTGGCGCTCGCCGCCGGACAGCTTCAGCCCGCGCTCGCCCACCGTCGTGCGGAAGCCGTCCGGCAGGCCGTCGATGAACGTCAGGATCGTGGCCCTCGCAGCGGCTTCCCGCAAACGCCGAGCATCGTGCGGCCGGCCGAGCAGAATGTTGTCCTCCAGGCTTTCGTTCAGCAGCACTACGTCCTGCGGCACGACGGCGACCGCACCGTACCAGTCGGCGCGGTCGATGTCCGCGAGATCGACGCCGTCGACGAGAATGCGCCCGCCGGTCGGTTCGATCGACTTCAGCGCCAGCTTGAAGATCGTCGATTTCCCCGCCCCCGTTTCGCCGACGATGAACGTGACGGCCCCGCGCTCGGCGACGAAATCGACATCGGTCACGCCGCGCCCGTTGCCGTACGCGTAGCCGACATGATCGAACACCACGCGCCCTTCGCGCGGCACGAACGCCGATGCGTGCGACACCTGCCGCTCCTCGGGTGCCGTCCAGAGCGCCGCGAACGGCACGAGGGCCGCGCGGGAGCGCGCACTCTCGTCGATCGAGCGCGCGAGCATTTCGAACGGCAGGTTCAGTTGCAACAGCAACGTGTTGAACAGCACGATGTCGCCGATCGACAGCGCACCGGCTTCATGGCGCGGCAGCAGCAACCAGAACGTCACCGAGAACTGGACCGCGAGGCAGAGACCCAGCAGCGCGAGATAGCCGACGTGCTGCAGCACGTATGCGCGCCAGCTGTCGCGCTCGACGCGCGCTTTCTCGGAGAAACGTTCGCTCATCCACCGATGGCTGCCGAAATGCCGAAGCGTCTCCATCGCATTGATCGCGCCGCCGACGAAACGCGCATTCTCCTGCCCGGCCTCGATGGCGCGGTCGAGAAACGCGCGCGAGCGCCGCGCGGCAACGATCGCGATCGTCACTGCGACCGCGCCGTAGGCGGCCGTGATGGCTACGACCTCGAAATTGATCAGCGCGCCGAGCGTGGCGAGCGTCAGCACGATCTGAAGCGTGCCGGGGATCAGGTCCATCAGCGCGAGTTGCACGAGCACCGACAGCGCGCGGCTGCCGCGTTCGTTCGCACTCTGGATTTCAGCCGGATTGTGTTCGACGAAGAAGGCCGTGGTCTTCTTCAGGATGCGCTCGAAGAAGCGCGTGCCGGTGATGAATCCGAGATTCTTGGAACTCGTGAAGGACAGGTACTGCACCACGCGTTGCAGCGCGCTGGACAGGCCCAGCAACACCGCATAGAGCACAAAGCCCGGGATCAGCGCATGGAGCACGCCGCGATGCGACAGCGCGTCGATCAGGCGCGAGAACAGATAGGGCGCGGCGACGGCGCTCGCACTCGACAGCACGACGACCGCCGCGACCGTCAGCAGCATCCAGCGATCTGCCTTCCAGTAGGCTCGCAGCACCTCGACAATCGGATTCGGCGCGTGGTGTTCGTTCATGACGCGAAAAACCGGGGGCGACCCGGATGGCGACAGACGGCCGAAAAGTCTAACAGACCGAAAGCAAAGACACGGCGGCGTTCGGGCGGCACGACGGCAGCAACGCGGGGCCTTCGAAGACCGGTTAGCCGTGGACACTACCAAACGGCGAATGCCCCTCACATTGACATATCGGTAAATCTCGATATACTCCGCGCCATGGAATTGCTCGACATTTTCAAGGCCCTCTCGAACCGGACTCGTCTCGAGATCCTGCAAGGCTTGAAGGATCCCGTGAAAAATTTCCCTCCGCAGGACGAAGGGGACGTGCTCACGGTGGGCGTTTGCGTCAGCAGCATTCAGGAGGGTGTCGGGCTGTCGCAGTCGACGGTGTCCGATTATCTTGCCACGCTGCAACGCGCCGGCCTGGTCGAGGTCAGGCGCATCGGCCAGTGGACCTACTACAAGCGCAACGAAGCAGCCATCAGTGCGCTTGCCAAGGCCATTGGCAAAGAGCTGTAATTTTTTGCCGCATCATATCGATAATTCCCGATATCTCTTTTTATCGAAACAAGGAGTTCCAATGAAAGCGCTCATGCTCAAATCATTTGGCGGCCCGGAATCGTTCGAACTGCGTGACGTACCCAAGCCCGTGCCGCACGCGGGACAAGTTCTGGTCCGCGTCCATGCGACGTCCATCAACCCGCTGGACTATCAGGTCCGGCGTGGCGACTATCCCGACCTGGTGCCGCTGCCGGCCATTACCGGGCATGACGTCTCCGGCGTGGTCGAAGCAGTCGGGCCGGGTGTGACGGCCTTCTCTCCGGGAGACGAAGTCTGGTACACCCCGCAAATCTTCGACGGGCCGGGCAGTTATGCCGAGTACCACGTTGCCGCGGAAAACATCGTCGGGAAGAAGCCGCCGTCACTGAGCCATCTCGAAGCGGCAAGCCTGACCCTGGTCGGCGGGACGGCATGGGAAGCACTGGTCGTGCGCGCGGCGCTGCGCGTGGGCGAAAGCATTCTGGTACACGGTGGCGCGGGAGGTGTCGGCCATGTGGCGATCCAGCTCGCCAAAGCCATCGGCGCGAGGGTGTTCACGACCGTGCGCGCAGCCAACGTCGAATTCGCCCGAAGTCTGGGGGCCGATGAGGTCATCGACTACGAAAAGGACGATTACGTCGACGCCGTCATGCGGACCACGGGCGGCCGCGGAGTCGACGTCGTGTTCGACACCATCGGCGGCAACACCTTGTCGCGCAGCCCCGACGCGCTCGCACAGCTTGGCCGCGTCGTCACGATCGTGGACATCGCACAGCCGCAAAACGTCATTCAGGCCTGGGGCAAGAACGCGAGCTATCACTTCGTTTTCACGAGGCAAAACCGCGGCAAGCTGGACGAGTTGAGCGCGTTGGTTGCGCGCGGACAGCTGCGGCCACACGTCGGCGCCGTCTATTCCCTTGCCGATATTCCGCTCGCCCATGCCCGGCTGGAAAGTCCCCGCCACGGTGTTCGAGGAAAGATCGCGATCGCAGTCGAGCCGTCGACTCATCTCGACCGTGTTGCCGCGTCTTCATGAGCCTGTTGCGCGGATGCTCGACCGTTGGCCGTGGCACCATGAAATGTAGTCGTCATGGGCCTACCGATGGTGCCGCGAACACCCTATCGTAGAGACCTGCGACGCGCCGGCCAGATCGGAGGCGCGCGCCCTTCTCATCGAAAGGTCCGCCAACATGAACACCAACGAAACAGGACTGACCGTACGCGCGGTCACGGAAAACGACTACGACCAGTGGCTGCCGCTGTGGGACGGCTATAACCGCTTCTACGGCCGCTTCGACGATACGGCCCTGCCGCTGCGCATCACGCAGCTCACGTGGTCGCGCTTCTTCGACGGCTACGAGCCCGTCCATGCTTTCGTCGCGGAACGCGACGGCAAGCTCGTCGGGCTCGTGCATTTCCTGTATCACCGCAGCACGACGCACGCCGGGCCGGTCTGCTACCTGCAGGATCTGTTCACGCTCGACAGCGAGCGCGGCAAGGGCGTCGGCCGCGCGCTCATCGAAGCCGTGTACGACACCGCGCGTGCGCATCGCGCCGAACGCGTGTCCTGGCAAACACACGAATCGAACCACACGGCGATGCGGCTCTACGACACCATCGCGGAAAAACCGGGGGCCGTGCTCTACCGGAAGGAACTGTTGCGCTGAAACGGATGAAAACGGGGGTCGGAATGCTGGCCGTCTCACGTCGACAGGCCACAGTCGCCCAGGGGACACAAGATCCGTCATTCCATCGGATGCTGTATCCCCACGGCTACCAATTCAACGCGTCAATTTGTGGTCTCTTCCGTACAGGCGAACCCATCGTCGTCGCCCGACATTGACCGCCCGCGCTCACCCCACCGGCCGCGCCTTGATCCACAGAAACAGCGGCACGCGCGCCCACTGCTTCAGTTGATCCGTATCGGCGTGATCGGGCGGCGGCTCGCGCAGCGACACGATCGCGAACCCGGCCGCTTCCAGCGCGTCCATATACGCCTGCAGCGGCAGCGACCAGCCCGCGAAATGCATCGACAGCCCGTCGCGCGTTTCCACGCCGTCGAAGTGCTCGCGCCCGAAATAGCTGCCCTTCAGCACGAACGGCGCATCGGGTTGCGGCCCCGCGAAGCCGCCGCGATCGCGAAACGGATGCACGAGCGAGATGAACAGCAGCCCGCCCGGCTTCAGCACGCGGCGCGCCTCGTTCAACGCGCGCTGCATGTCGTCGAGATCCATCAGCACGTTGTATGCCATCACGAGATCGAAGCTGGCCGCGTCGAACGGCAGCGACGCCGCGTCGGCCAGCTCGTAGCGATGCGCGGAATCCGCATGACGGGCGGCGTCGAGCATCGCGGGCACCACGTCGGTCGCGGTCACGTCGTAGCCGAGCGCCTTCAGTTCGCGGCTCACGCGGCCTTCGCCGCAGCCGATCTCCAGTGCGCGGCCGGTGTCGCGGCCGATATAGGCCGCGAGCCCCGCGCGGTATTTCCAGAACGCATCGTGCCCGGGCTTGCCGGCCCAGCCGATCCATTGGTCGGCGACCTGTGTCCAGTGTTCGGTGATGGCTTTCGTGTCGGTCATGCGCGCTCCCGCCCGGTGTGCGTCGTTGGCTCAGGATGCGCATGGTAAGCCGATGCGGCGGAACGCGCGACCAGGCTGTGCCGCGCGGCCGGTTTCCGTTTCCGGCGGCGACGTTCTACAGTGACATAAAACAATCCGCGCCGCCGCGCGTCGCCCCCGCCCGGCAATGCGCACCCGATTCCGAGGACATCCCATGCCGAGCATCCTGGCCGCGCCCGCCAATCTCCCCCCGAGCCCCGTCGCGGCGGAAACGCGCATGGTGCACGACGTCGCGACGCTGAAGCCGTCCGACTACCGTTCGGCGGACGGCGTGTCGTGGGTCATCTCCACCATCACGCCGGCCGCGGACAGCGGATCGAACGTGACCGGCACGACGTACTTCGACACCGCGAAAGGCCGGACCGTCCCGGTGCCCGACGCGCGGCGTCGATACGCGAATCGCGGCACGTGGCAGGTCGTCGCGAGCTCGAGCCCTTCCGTGCCCGCCACCGGCCGCTACGACTGGCTGACGCTCGCCTGGCTGCCGATCAACCGGCGGCCGCTGCCGCAAACGCCCGAACACCTGTATTCGCCGTTCATTCGCGGCGGCACGATCGTGTATCGATGGCATCCGGCGGCGGAAGGCGGCGAGCAGTTCGGCAACGTGCGGATGATCTTTCCGGAATGGACGCAGCAGGTGGCCGATGCGTTGCGGTCTGCGCCGGCAGCGATGCCGGACGGCGCCAGCACGTCGGCCGCACCGTCGGCGCTCGATCGCCTGACAGCGGACACGAACCCGATGACCGCCGTGCTCGACTTCGGCGACGCACTGCGCGACGAGCCGGTCGAGCGAATCGTCGCGCGGCTGCCGGCGCTGCTGCGCGTGAAGGACCTGCACGAACTGTCGGCGATCGTGTTCCTGTGCCTGTCCGGATCGCGCGCCGAAGACCGGCCGCGCCTCGCCGAAGCGATCAACGGATCGATCGCGTCGACCGACGACAGCGCACGCCTGCTCGCGATTGCATATGGCGCGTTCGCGGCCGGCCGGGCACGGCCCCATCCGTTCAACGATGCAGGGCAGGCCGCGCGTATCAACGACGTGTTCGGCGCGTTGAAGCGGCGGACCACGGCGCTCGACGTGCCGGTCGCGGAAGGGTCGCCGTGGTACGAGTTCTTCACGGCATATCGGCTCGGCGCGGCGGCGCCGGGTAACAACCCGTGACGACAGGCACATAGCCGGTGCTGCCACGGCGGAAGCCGGCCTCCCGCTTGCGCGTGGACCCCATCGCTCCGGTGAGCCGCGCACCGTCATCGCCCGTCACGTGAGCGGCGCAGGTTTGCATCGGCACCGAAGGCGCGACGAATCCGGATCAAATGGCATGTTCGATCTATTCGACCATTTGAACCGGATCGCCCTGTGCTAGATTCCCGCCCGGCCATAGAGCCATCTCAAATAACCCGAACTAAAAAGACCAAATCATGAAATCTGTATTCCGTCATGCCGCTCTGGCATTGGTGACGATCGGCTTCCTGTCGGGCTGCGCCAGCAGCGTGACACGTGATGCCAGCGATCCGGCGGGGGCCGCCGTGACCGCATCGACGATGAAATTCGGCACGAAACCCGTGGTCGTGAAGGTCACGCTCGACAATACCGCGCAGGAAGCGTTGAAAGACAACCTGAAGTTCGACGCGAAGAAGCTACAGGAAAAAATCGAAAGCGCACTGGACGCACGCAAGCTGCTGGCAAAAGCGGATTCGACCGATGCAATGCACCTGAACGTCGAAGTCAACGGCATTCGCGTGCGCTCGAGCTTCTCGGCCGTCATGTTCGGCTTCATGGCGGGCAACGATCACGTCGACGGCACCGTGACGCTGCTCGACGCCGACAATCATCAGATCGACCGCTTCAAGGTATCGGCTTCGTACGCGCTCGGCGGCATCGCCGGCGGCATGGACGATACGCGCATGAGCTGGCTGTACGAGAAGTTCACCGAGCAGACGCTGACGACGCTCGAACCGGCGGCCGGCGCGCAACAGGCGAACGCCACGCAGACGAAGACGCAGTAATGCCCGACGCCCGGCCGGCCGCGGATGCGCGGCCCGCCGGGCGGCAGCGGTCGCGCTCATCCGCCGGCGACGATGCGGATGTCGCACGCAACGATCGTCGTCGACCGCGGCCTTTCAGCCTGCTCGCCAGTCACCGGGCATACCCCGTCTCTCACCGCGCGCGGCATTACTGAATCGCCGAACTCCTCAATACGGTCGCAAGCCTCGCTTGCACAAATGCTCAGCCATCAGTCGGCCGATCAGCAACGACGGTTCATATGTGTTGCCTTCATCGGAACCCGGTGCCTGCCACCAACCTGGCGCCACGCCGTGCGCGAGTGACTGCCCGGTGCCCGTATCCGGCGACGATCCCGTTCCATCGAATCAGCCGGCATGAATCGGATCGCGGCCGAGCCCATCCACCGCCACAACGCCTTCACGATTGCATGTGAAACGACGGGAATGCAGCCGCTCGGGGGAACCGACCGTCAGGCAGAGATCCCTTTCGAGACACCGGCGGACACCACGCCGGATCGGCGACCGCATTGTCGACGAGCGATTCGCAACCGATCATCAGACCAGCCTGAACGACCGCGCACCGACCGAACAATGACGGCATCCCGAATATGCGCACGCCGCGCCGGGAACCCGCACACATCGGGCCATGTCGAATCGCATCACGACCGTTGACCGCATCGCGCTCATCGGCCGATCATCGTCCTCCTGCCCCCGCTCGATCAAGTCGCCCCTTTCCTGCTCATGTTAAGCATCGGTCCCTTCTCGATCCGCGTCGTCGCGGTGGCCGTCGCCGCGCTGCTCGCGTGGCTCGTCGCCCGTTTCATCCAGTGCCGCCCGCCGGACGGCCAGCACAAGACCGCATCGAGCCTGATCCTCGATACCTTGCTGCTCGGGCTGATCGCCGCGCGCATCGGCTACGTCGCGCAGTGGTGGCACGAGTACGCCTCCGCACCGCGCTCGATCGTCGCGCTCGGCGACGGCGGTTTCGACTGGCGCATCGGCCTCGCGGCCGGGATCGTGTTCGCGGGCTGGCGCCTGCGCCGCCTGCCCGCGCTGCGTCGCCCGGTGATGGCCGGCATGCTCGCGGGCCTCGCCGCGTGGGGCATCGCGCAGGGCACGCTCGCAACGTTGCAGCACGGCGCGCCGCCGCTTGCCGCGTTGCGGCTCGAAGCGCTCGACGCCACGCCGGTGCCTGCGCAACGCTTCGCGGGCAAGCCGGTCGTCGTGAACCTGTGGGCCACGTGGTGCCCGCCGTGTCAGCGCGAAATGCCGATCCTCGCGCAAGCGCAGCAGGATCATCCGGGGATGACGGTGCTGATGGTCAACCAGGGCGAAGATGCGCAAGCGGTGCGCGCGTTCCTCGAACAGAAAGGGCTGCGGTTCGATCACGTGCTGCTCGATCGCACGCTGCACGCGATGCAGGCCTACGGTTCGCGCGGGCTGCCGACGACGCTCTTCTTCGACGCGAACGGCAATCTCGTCGAATCGCACATGGGCGAGATCACCGCCGCGCGGCTGAAGGACACCGTGGCGGACCGCTTCGGCCAGTAACGCGCGTCGGCCGAAAGGCCGCGGCATCGCTGCGTCACATCCGCGCCCCGACCGCGGCGAGCGCGCGCCGGCAGATGGACGCGCTGCACGCATGATGCGCGGCCGCCGTTGCGGAAAGCACGGCGGCGTTCCCGCGCAAGTTCGGGCGGCCCCGCACGACGCCCATGACATCCTCGTGCGACGTGTGGCGGGCGAATCGGAGCATTCGACCGACACGCTTTCTGACATATCGTCAATAAAGTGACGACGCGGCCCGCCGGCGCAATCGCCGGGGAATCGTTTCGCAGCAAGCCTGCAAGACATCGGGGCGTCCGTCAGTGCAGACGAAGACGCTCCGGACCGACACCTGATGCCGGCCGATCTCGGCTAGAGTGATTGCACGTTTTCGCCTGGAATGCCATTTCATTTCGCCATGCCAACCATGTGACGGGATGCCGATCGAAATCCACTGCGTAAACGAGCGCGGCCCGCGCGTGCACTACCACGCGCGGGCCGCTGACCACAACCCACTCAGTACAGGAGTCAGTCATGGCTGACGGGAATCATAACGCACCGATTCGCTTTCACGATTGTTCCATGCCCGCTCGCACGTCTTTTCAGACTCGCCGCATCGTTCCACATCTCAGGCTCGCCGACACGGCACCGCCGGCCCTCCATCTGTGGATGAAGCTGTCCGGCCGCTGGATCGACGCAGCGGGTTTCGAACCCGGGCAGCGCTTGCGGATCGAGGTGATGCACAAGCGGCTGGTGGTCACGCCGATCGAAGAAGCGCCCGGCGACGATATCGGCCAGGATGCCGATCGCTCGACAGGCCAGCCGCGGCCGGCGTTCTCGGTAATCACGGGAGGCGCGCAATGAATCGCAACGACTCGCGACAACGTGCCGGCACCTTGCCGGCCGACTTCGGCCTCGATGACGCGGGCGCACTGTCGGCCAAATCCGCACTCGTCCTGAAGATCAACGCACTGACCGTCTCGCGCGGCCTGAGCGAAGACGAGGCTGCGGCGCTCGCGGAGATGGCCCGGCCGGTCGTCACGCCCGAGCAACGCGAAAGACTCCGGAACGTCTCGCTGGAACTGCTGATGCAGACGCTGGCGTCGCTGGGCCAGCAGGTGGAAATCGTGGTGCGGCCTGCGGGACCGCCGCATTCGGCAGGCATCACGGTTTCAGTCTGACAGTCGGCAAAAGGAACGAAGGGGGCGTAGCGGCCGCGCCCCGGCCGCTACGCGTTCCGACGATGCGCCGGACCTGACGGTCAGGGGCGCGACAACACCATCACACGACCCGACACGCGCTGCAGCTTCAGCCAGCCCGTGTCGGCCGTAAATTGAAGCTGCTGCAGCGGAAAATCGAACTCCGCGCGCTGCGCGGCGCTGATCACCGCATCGGCGATCCAGCGGATCAGTTCCTTGCCTTCGTCGGTCGTCTGGTGGCCGTTCTGGACACCATAGAAATAGCGGTTCCCGGCGTTGACCTCGTTCTGAACCTGCATCCAGTGCCCCGGCAGGCCCCGCTGCGTCCTGAACAGGTCAGCCACCCGCTGCGTCGTCAGTCCGCGCGCCCACAATGCGCCGTTCACGGCGGGGCGCGCCAGGTTGTGGCGATCGGCTTCCTGGGCTTGCTCCTTGATGTCGCCTTTCAGGGAATCGGGTTTCGTCATGACGCTTTCCTCGCGATGGGCCCGACAAAGGGCCGGTTGAATGGACAAGGACCACGGAGAGGAGGGGCCTGAAGCGCGGATCTGCGCGACCCTGTCGTCCGTGGCCACCACGAACGACAGGCCGGCGACATGCGCCGGCCTGGCTCACGATATCGGCCGCAGGCCGGTCGTCCCGCCTGCGCCGGGTGAACGATACGCCCATTGCAGGAATTCTTCGCCTGTCAGGTATGTCAGGCTTCGATATCGGGCGTCCGTCCCCATCACGCTGTCCTTTTCCCCTTCAACAGGAGCGCCGCCGCCGTACATCCCGCCATCGCAACACCCGCGATCAGGAACGTGTCGCTGTACGCCATCAACAGCGCCTCACGCATCACGCGCTGGTTCACGAGCGCGAGCGCCAGCTCGTGCACGCCGCCGGTCGCCGAACCCGGCAACGCATCGGCACGCGGCACATGCACGCGCGACAGCAGCCGCACCAGCATCGCCATGCGTTCCTGAAACGCTTCCGAGAACGGCGTCACGGCCTCGCCGATCCGCATCGCATGCAGCTTCTGCCGCTCGACGACGATCTGGCTCGCCACCGCGATGCCGATCGCACCGCCGACGTTGCGCACCATGTTGAACACGCCGGACGCCGAACCGAGCTGCGCCTTCTCGATCCCGTCGACGGCCATCACCGACAGCGCGATCACGACGAGCGACTGCCCGATCCCGCGCACGACGAGCGACGGCACGATCACGTTCGACGCGGCGTCGGCGGTCAGGTGGATGTTCATCAGGCAGCCGGCCGCGACGAGCGCGAAGCCGAGCACGATCGTCGCGCGCGGGCTCGTGCGGCGCATCAGCGGCGGCGTCAGGAACGACATCACGAACTGCACGAGCCCGTACGGGATCATCGCGAGGCCGATGTCGCGCGCGCTGTAGCCGTGCAGCTCGGCGAAGTAGTTCGGCACGAGGAACACGACGCCGAACACCACCGCGCCGAACAGGAACTGCATCAGGCTCGCGATCCCGAAGTTGTAGCGGCCGAGCAGCCGCAGGTTGATGAACGGCGCCTCGCGCCGCAGCTCGATCGCGACGAACGCGACGAGCCCCGCCACCGCGACGATCGACAGCTCGACGATCAGGTCGGACGCGAACCAGTCCTTGCGCCCGCCCTCCTCCAGCACGATCTGCAGCGCGCTCAAGCCGATCGCCATCGTCGCGATCCCGAACCAGTCGGCCTGCCGCAGCTTCGCCAACTGCACGGGCACCGGGCGGATCGCCCACGCGATCGCCGCGATCAGCGCGATCGCGGGCGGAATCTGCAGATAGAAGATCCAGCGCCACGAATACATGTCGGTGAGCCAGCCGCCGAGCGACGGCCCGGCCGCCTGCGCGACATTGTTCGCGACCGCGAACAGCGCCATCCCGAGCGGATGCTTCGACGGTGGCAGCTCGGTGACGATCAGCTGGAACGACAGCGGAATCAGCACGCCGCCGAACGCGCCCTGCGGCGCGCGCGCGACGATCATCGTCGAAATGGTCGGCGCGACCGAGCACGCGATCGAGAACGCGAGGAACCCCGTTGCGCCGACGAGCAGCACGCGGCGCGCGGAGAACACCTGCACGAGCCAGCCGGTGAGCGGAATCACGACGATCTCGGCAACGAGGTACGCGGTCGAGATCCACGAGCCTTCCTCGAAGCTCGCGCCCAACGACCCGCGAATGTCGGGCAGCGACGCGTTCGTCACGTGCACGTTCATCCCCGCCATGAAGCAGCCGAACACGCCGCCGAGCACCGCGACCCACGCGCGCAGCGAAACGGTTTCGTCGTGCGCGGCCTGCGCGGCCCGCGATGCCGCGGCCGTCACGATCCGGCTCCCGGTGTGCCGCGCGTATCGACGCGCGCGATCACCGACATGCCGGGCCTCAGCACGAGGCCCGGCGGCGGCGCATCGAGGCGGATCTTCACGGGTACGCGCTGCACGATCTTCGTGAAGTTGCCGGTCGCGTTGTCGGGCGGGAGCAGCGCGAATTCGGCGCCCGAGCCCGGGGCGAGCCCGAGCACGCGGCCGTGCAGCGTGCGGCCCGAGTAGGTATCGACGTCGATCTCGACCGGCTGCCCGTCGCGCATCGCGCCGAGCTGCGTCTCCTTGAAGTTCGCGACGACGTACACGTCGCGCAGCGGCACGACCGCGAGCAACGGCATCCCGACCTCGACATACTGGCCCGCGCGTACCGCCCGCTGGCCGATCGTGCCGTCGCGTGTCGCGCGGATCACCGTGTGCTCGAGATCGAGTTGCGCCAGCGCGAGCTTCGCGCGCGACGCCGCGAGCCGCGCACGCGCCTGCTCGATCGCGGCCGTGCTTTGCGCACGGCGCCGGCGCAACACCGTCTGCTGGTCGTCCTGCGCGCGCACGGCCGCGCCGGCGCGCGCCAGTTCCGCGCGCGCCTTCAGCGCATCGGCGTGCGCCTGTTCCCAGCGCTGCCCGCTGGCGGCCGATTCGGCGAGCAACTGTTTGTAGCGCGCCGCATCCGCGTCGCGTCGGGTCGCCTCGGCACGCGCGGCGGCCGCGTCGGCCTGCGCCTGCTCGATCACGCTGCGCTGCTGGCCGACCTGCGCGTCGAGCGTCGCGGCCGCGGCTTCCTCGGCCTGCAACGTCGCATCGGCGGCGGCAACGGCCGCCTGCGCGTCGTCGAGCTTCGCGCGATAGTCGCGATCGTCGAGCGTGACGAGCACGTCGCCGCGCTTCACGGGCTGGTTGTCGTCGACGGCCACGCTTGCGACATAACCGGCCACCCGCGGGCTGACGGTCACGATGTCGGCGCGCACGTAGGCATCGTCGGTGTGCTCGATGAAGCGGCCGACCGTCCACCAGCGCCAGCCGAACCCGGCCAGCACGATGACGGTGATGAAGGCGCCGGCGGCGATCCAGTGGCGCCGCGCGAAACGGGCGGATTTCTCGGGTACGGCTGTGGTGCTCATGATCGGAATCGGAAGGGTTGAGTGCGTGCGGATTCACGAACGGCCGGTCAGGGCCCGTTCACGTCAATAACGGGCTTGCGCTGGCCCTGACGCTGCCAGCCGCCCCCCAGTGCCTTGAAGACGGCAACCTGATCGAGCGCGACCTGCTGCGTCGACGCGGCCAGCGCCGCATCGACCGCGACGAGGCTGCGCTGCGCGTCGAGCACGCCGAGAAAATCCAGCGCGCCCGCGTCGTAGTTCAGTTCCGCGAGCCGGAAAGCGCGCGCGTGCTCGGCGCGCGCGGTTTCGAGCGCGGCCTTGCGGCGCCACTCGGCGCCGTATCGCGCGAGCGCCTGTTCGGTTTCCTTCAGCGCGCGCAGCACCTGCGCGTCGAACGACGCGCGAGCAGCGGCATCGTCCGCGCGTGCCTGCGCGAGCTGCGCGCGGCTCACCGCGAGATTCGGAAAACGCCAGGTAATCAGCGGCCCGACGCCCCACGCGATCGCGTACTTGTCGCCGAGCGACGACGGATCGCCGGTCGTCGACAGCCAGTTCACCGACCCGCCAAGCACGATCGACGGATACAGCTCGGCCGTGGCGGCACCGATCCGCGCGTTCGACGCGGCGAGCCGGCGCTCGCTTTCGCGCAGGTCGGGCCGGCGCCGGAGCAGCGCGGCGCCATCGCCGACCGGAAACGGCCGCGCCAGTGCCGGCGTCGCATGGCAGCGCGCGGCCGCGTCGGGGATCGCGCCGGGCGCGTGCCCGGTCAGCACCGCCAGCTCATACAACGCGGCGCGGCGCGCGCCAGTCAGCGCCGGCAGTTCGGCACGCGTATCGTCGGCGAACGCGCGCGACCGCGCGACTTCCAGATCGGACACGAGACCGTGCGTGCGCTGCCGTGCGGTCAGCGCGGCGAGGCGGTCGGCGATCGCGACCGAACGCTCGGCCACGTCGATCCGCTCGCCGTACGCGCACGCCTGCGCGTAGGCGGCTGTCGTCTCGGCGGCCACCGTGACGCGCATCGCATCCGATGCCGCCTGCACGGCCTCCGAATCGGCGCGCGCGGCATCGACGAGATGACCGACACGCCCCCACAGATCGACTTCCCACGACAGCGCGAACGACGGCGCGAATCCCCGGCGCGTACGTGCATCGGTGCCCTTCGCGCTCGCGACGATCTGGTCGGGCGCGTGCTTGCCGTAGTCGACGCCGAAGCCGGCCGTCGTATCGGGCAATCGCGCGGCGCCCGCTTCGTCGAGCACGGCGCGCGCCCGCTCGACGCGTGCCGCGGCCACCGCGAGATCGCGGTTTTGCGCGAGCGCTTCGCGCACGAGTGCGTCCAGCGCCGGATCGTCGAACAGTTGCCACCAGCGATCGGGCAACGCGCCGCCCGGCGCGACGGGCGCATCGGCCGCGGCATCGAACGGCGCGCGATGTGCCGCATCGATCGACGGCGGGCGATACGGCTCGCCGACGGAGCACGCGCCCAGCATCGCCGCGCTCAGCAGCGTGGCGGCGATGCGCGGCGCGCAAGACGAGGCGGCAACGGGTAAATCGAAGGAAAGCGAAGCAAGGAAGGAAGCGCGCATCGTGCGGTGGCAGTCGAACAAACGATAGGCCTATGGTAATTTCGGCACATTCAGTCGATCTCGCGCGCAAAGCGCATTCGTCGTCGAGAAAAGGACAAGTGGACCCATTTTTCAGCGCGCTCGAGCGCAAGGACAAGCACAAGCAGATCGCGGTCGCCGTGTCCGACGCGGCGTCCGGCGTCCTGTATCCGCCGCATTCGCACCGGCACGGCCAGCTGATTCACGCGATTTCCGGCGTGATGCTCGTGCATGCGGATGCCGGCAGCTGGGTCGTGCCGACCGGGCGCGCGGTGTGGGTGCCGGCGGGCACGCAGCACGAGATCCGGATGGCCGGCGACGTGCAGATGCGCTCGGTGTTCGTCGCGCGCGAAGTGCGGCCGAGCCTGCCGGGCGAATGCCGCGTGATCGAGGTCGGCACGTTGCTGCGCGAACTGATCGTGACCGCGTGCGAACTGCCGGCCGACTACGACCTTTCGCATCGCGCGGGACGCGTGCTCGCGCTGATCCTCGACGAAATCGAAATCGCGCCGCTGCTGTCGCTGCATGTGCCGATGCCGCGCCATCCGGCACTCGCCGCGCTGTGCACGCAGCTGGTCAACGACCCGTCGGCGGCCGTCACGCTGCAGTCGTGGGCGCGCGATGCCCACATGAACGAGCGCACGCTCGCACGCACGTTCAAGCGCGAGACGGGCATGACGCACGGCGCATGGTGCCGCCATGCGCGATTGCTGCTGAGCCTGCCGCGCCTCGCGGCCGGCACGCCGATCCTCGAACTCGCGCTCGAGCACGGCTACGACAGCCCGAGCGCGTTCGCGGCGATGTTCCGCAAGGCGCTCGGCGTGCCGCCGAGCGAATACTTCCGGCGGCGATAAACAGCGCTGTCCGTTTCGCGACGATCGAGCGCTGCCGCGCGTGCGCGGCGCAACGTGTGGCCCGCTACAGTGGCGGCATCGCACGACACTCGCGCTCCGCCGATGGATCTGATTCAACGCATGCAGGTTTTCGTCACGCTCGCCGACGCGGGAACCTTCACCGAAACCGGCAAGCGGCTCAACCTGACGACCGCGTATGTCAGCCGCGCGATCGCGTCGCTCGAAACGCATCTCGGCATCCGGCTGCTGAACCGCACGACGCGCTCGATGTGCCTGACCGAAGCCGGTGAACGCTATCTGGCCCGCGCACGCGACATCACGCTCGCAGTGGACGCGAGCGAACGCGAAGCGCGCGGCGCGCGGCTGCATCCATACGGACGACTGCGCGCGCACTGCAGCGCCAGCATCGCGAACCGTTTCGTGATTCCGCTGGTCGCGCGCTTCCAGGCGCGTTATCCGGAAGTCAGCGTCGATTTGACGCTCGCACCGCACGTGCCCGACCTGATCCGCGACAGCTACGACGTCGCCATCATCGCGATGCCGAACCTGCCGAGCTCCGATCAGGTCGCGATCGATGTCGGGCGAATCGGCAGCGTGCTGTGCGCGGCGCCCGCGTATGTCGCGCATCACGGCATGCCGGATACGCCGCGCGCGCTCGTGCGGCATCGCTGCCTGCAGCTGGTCGCACCGGCCTACCCGGCGGGTGAATGGACACTGACGCGCGGTGCGGATGCGGAAACGGTCGCGTTCGAGCCGGCGATGACGGCCGACGTCGCGGCATCGCTCGCGATCGCGGTACGGGAAGGGGCAGGAATCGGCCTGCTGCCGGAATTCGTCGCGGCGGACGATCTGCGTTCAGGCGCGCTGGTGCGCGTGCTGCCCGATTACCGGGCGGACGACGTGGGCGTGTTTCTGGTGTACCCGTCACGCCGGCACATCGACGCGAAGACGCGCGCGTGGGTGGATTTCATGAAGGTGGAACTGCGCGATGCGCTTGCCGGGCCGCGCAGCGGCCACCGGGACGGCCACCAAGGCGGCGGCGACGCGACCGCGCCGGACACCGCCGGCGCAGCCGCCACGACGCCGCTTACGCGACAGCCTTCACCGCGGAATGCGCGCCAAAAAACGTCGCCTGCACCGCTTCGTCCGCGCGCGCATACGCGCGGTTGACACCGCTGATCACCGCGCGGATCGACGCGGTCGTCAGGTTCGCGTCGATACCGACGCCGAACGCGCTGCCGCGCACGCCCGACCCGGCCAGCTCCGCGATCGCGATCGCCTTCGCATCGGCGCCTTGCGACAGCGCGCGCTCCTCGTAGTGCTGGATGCGCAGCGGCGTACGCAGCGCGTGCATCAGCGCGTCGAGCGGACCGTTGCCTTCACCGCGCAGCACGCGGCGCTCGCCGTGCACGTCGGCGGTCAGCACGATCGTCTCGCGGCCGTCGCGCTCGCTCAGCTCATGGCCGACATAACGCAGCGGCGCATCGCCTTCCACGTATTCCTGCTGGAACAGCGACCAGATCTGCGCGCTCGTCACCTCGAGCCCGCTGTCGTCGGTCAGGCGCTGCACGGCCGCGCTGAAGTCGACCTGCAGGCGGCGCGGCAGCGCGACGCCATAGCTCTGCTCGAGCAGGTACGCGATACCGCCCTTGCCCGACTGGCTGTTCACGCGAATGATCGAGTCGTACGTGCGGCCGACATCGCTCGGATCGATCGGCAGGTACGGCATTTCCCATACGGCGTCGGGTTTCTGTACCGCGAAGCCCTTCTTGATCGCGTCCTGATGCGAGCCGGAGAACGCGGTGAACACGAGGTCGCCGACATACGGATGGCGCGGGTGGATCGGCAACTGCGTGCATTCCTCGGACGTGCGCGCGACTTCGTTGATCTGCGAGAAATCGAGGCCCGGATCGACGCCCTGCGAGTAGAGGTTCAGCGCGAGCGTGACGAGATCGACGTTACCGGTGCGCTCGCCGTTGCCGAACAGGCAGCCCTCGATCCTGTCCGCACCGGCCATCACCGCGAGCTCGGCCGCCGCGACCGCGGTGCCGCGGTCGTTGTGCGGATGCACGGACACGATCAGCGCATCGCGGCGCGCGAGGTTGCGGTGCATCCATTCGATCTGGTCCGCGTAGAAGTTCGGCGTGCCGACTTCGACCGTGGCGGGCAGGTTCACGATCGCCTTGTGCTCCGGCGTCGGCTGCCAGACGTCGAACACGGCGTCGCAGACTTCCTTCGCGAAATCCAGCTCGGTCGCCGTGAAGGTTTCCGGGCTGTATTGCAGCGTGAAATGCGTGTCGGTCGCGGCGTCGGCGAAGCGCTTGATCGTGCGCGCCGCGTTCACCGCGAGTGCCTTCACGCCGTCGCGGTCGAGGCCGAACACGATCTTGCGGAATTCCGGCGCGGTCGCGTTGTACAGGTGAACGATCGCGCGCTTCGCGCCGCGCAGCGAGTCGAAGGTACGCTCGATCAGGTCGTCGCGGGCCTGCGTGAGCACCTCGATCGTCACGTCGTCGGGAATGTGGCCGCCTTCGATCAGTTCGCGCACGAAGTTGAAGTCGGTCTCCGACGCCGACGGAAACGCGACCTCGATCTCCTTGAAGCCGATCGCGACCAGCATCTTGAACATCCGCATCTTGCGCGCCGCGTCCATCGGCTCGAACAGCGACTGGTTGCCGTCGCGCAGGTCGGTGCTCATCCAGATCGGTGCTTGCGTGATCGTGCGCGTCGGCCACATGCGGTTCGGCAGGTTGACGGGCGTGAACGGTCGGTACTTCGTCGCGGGGTTCTTCAGCATCATGATGTTCGGTCCTCGGTCGGTTGGTCGGGAAACCGCGGCGCGATGGCCATCCGTCGTGGTGGCAGGCTGCGCGCACAGCGGTGAAAACGGTGGAAAGCGGCACAACGGCAAAGCGGTACGGCGAACGACGGCCTTGGCGGTTGAGCGACCGGGACGGAGCGGAACGATTCGGAAGAAAGACGAACTCAGGCGCCGGTCGACAACCGGGGCCAGGTCGGTGATGCGGGGGAAATCTGGCGCTTCAGGAAAGAAGCAGATGGAAAGCGCGCAGCCGCAGACCCAGCCCGGAAAAACGGGCTAGTAGTCGTAGCGAGAAGAGGGGCTGGGCGGCTTGCATGGCCGGAATCAGATCACAGGGTGACGTGGGCTGTCAACGGGCCGGGCGCAAATGGCACCGAATTTGATCGCTCAGAATCAGTCCTGTCCGATAGGCGTCGCGCAGCCCCGTCGATATGCTTCATGGGTGCGGCGCCGGTGGAGCCCTGTTCACGTTCGGAGTGAGTGGGTCAATCCACTTCGCCGGTTGCCGCACCCCATTTCCATCGCGATCGGGTTTCGGCGCGGGCGTTCGGTGGTGGCCGGTGGGCGCGGCCATGACCGAGATGCTGATGTTGAAACGAACGCTGCCATATGCGAACGCCGAACGTCCGCGCCGAAACCCGATTGCTGTCGCCTCCCCTGCCTCCCCGCCGGCGTTATCGCGCATCGTTCAGAAAAGCGATATGGGTGCCGATATAGTTTCTCGAATATCTGCAAATAGCGCCAATTAAACACGCTTCATTAAATCGATTAACCTTGGTTTTCGATTTACTGAACAATAGCCATTCCTCGGCGAATATTTTCTGATTTATTTTTCGGCATGCTCGATGCGTCGCATTTCAAACCGCAAACGTTTGCGCGACACAGCTCCAAGCCTTACCCATCATTCATCAGGAGGAGAGCATGGCCGATTCTCAAACGTCTTCCAATCGCGCCGGCGAGTTTTCGATTCCGCCGAATACCGATTTCCGCGCGATTTTCTTCGCGAATGCCGCCGAGCAACAGCACATCAAGCTGTTCATCGGCGACAGCAAGGAACCCGCCGCATATCACAAGCTGACGACGCGCGACGGCCCGCGTGAAGCGACGCTGAATTCCGGCAACGGCAAGATCCGCTTCGAAGTGTCGGTGAACGGCAAGCCGTCAGCCACCGACGCGCGCCTCGCGCCGATCAACGGCAAGAAATCGGACGGCTCGCCGTACACGGTCAACTTCGGGATCGTCGTGTCGGAAGACGGCCACGACAGCGACTACAACGACGGCATCGTCGTGCTCCAGTGGCCGATCGGCTGACCTGACGCACGGCCGACGACCGACCACCGCCGGCCGCCTCCGGGCCGGCCGGCGGTTGGGCACCGCATTCAGCGGCGCCTCGCGCCGCACTCCACAGAAACCCGTCCTACCAACGGAGACATCCATGCCCCTCCTTTCGGCTTCGATCATCAGTGCACCCGTGGCGACCTCGGAGACCTACGTCGACATCCCGGGCCTGTACATCGACATCGCCAAGGCAGAGATTCGAAACGGGAAACTGCAGGTCATCCTCAACGTGCCGACGCCGTACGCGACCGGCAACAACTTCCCCGGCATCTATTTCGCGATCGCGACCGACAAGGGCGTCGTCGCGGACGGCTGCTTCACCTATTCGTCGAAGGTGCCCGAAAGCACCGGGCGCATGCCGTTCACGCTCGTCGCGACGATCGACGTCGGCACCGGCGTCACGTTCGTGAAGGGCCAGTGGAAAAGCGTGCGCGGCAGCGCGATGCATATCGACTCGTACGCGAGCCTGTCCGCGATCGGGGAAACGGCGGCGGCGTCGTCGTCGCCCGCCGGCGGCGGCAGCGAAACCGGTACGGACAGCGGCAGCGGTGCCGGCAGCATCGGCGGCGGCGAGCGCGACGGCACGTTCAACCTGCCGCCGAACATCAAGTTCGGCGTCACAGCGCTCACCAACGCCGCGAACGACCAGACGATCGACATCTACGTCGACGACAACCCGAAACCGGCCGCCACGTTCAAGGGCGCCGGCGCGCAGGACCAGAACCTCGGCACCAAGGTGCTCGATTCCGGCAAGGGACGCGTGCGCGTGATCGTGATGGCGAACGGCAAGCCGTCGCGGCTCGGCTCACGGCAGGTCGATATCTTCAAGAAGTCGTATTTCGGGATCGTCGGCTCGGAAGACGGCGCCGACGACGACTACAACGACGGCATCGTGTTCCTGAACTGGCCGCTGGGCTGAGTAGCACCGCCCTGCCCGCCGTCGCCACGCCGCCCGGCGTGGCGATCCGTTCCAGTGCGTCAGCCGGCGCACGCCCCGCCCGCGCCGCAAGAACGATCAAATGCCCCCGGCGCCGATACCATATAGTCCGGCCGACACACTCATTGGCACGCCATGAATCCGGTAGGACAAGCACTCTGGTTTATCGAAACCACGCTAGACACGGAACTGACGCTCGACAGGATCTCCGCCAGTTGCGACATGTCGCGCTTCGGCTTCTCGCGCCTCTTCTCGATGAATACCGGCTGGCCGGTGATGCGCTACGTGCGGTCGCGGCGGCTCACGCGCGCGGCACGCGCACTCGCGCAAGGCGCGCCGGACATCCTGCACGTGGCGCTCGATGCCGGCTATGGCTCCCATGAGGCGTTCACGCGCGCCTTCCGCGATCTCTTCGGCGTCACGCCCGAGGACGTGCGGGCACGGCGCACCCTCGACGGATTGTCTCTTGTGGAGCCGCTGCGCATGAAAGAACTGAAGATCATCGACGTGAGGCCGTCGCGCTTCGAAACCGCCGGCAAGCGGCTGATCGCGGGCATGAGCGACCGCTATACGTTTGACACCAACGAAGGGATTCCAGCGCTCTGGCAAGCGTTCATCCCATACATCGGTACCCTTCCCGGCCAGGTCGGGGACGTGACGTACGGCGTGTGCTGCAACCCCGATGCGGACGGCAGCTTCGAATACATCGCGGGCGTGGAAGTCACGAGCCGCGACCGGCTGCCCGCGCCGTTTCGCTGGGTCGAACTGGCGCCACAGCGGTACGCGGTGTTCGAACACGCCGGGCATATCTCGACGTTGCACCAGACCTTCTACAGCATCTGGAACGGCTGGCTGCCGACGTCGGGATTCAAGGCGGTGGACGCACCCGAGTTCGAGCGCTACAGCGACGACTACGATCCGGTGACGGGCGCCGGCGTGCTGGAAATCTGGTTGCCGGTCGAACCTGTGGCGTTAACGTGAACGAACGTGACAAACAATCGGACCACACTGATTCTGCAGCCAATGTGTTCGACTACGAAGTGCCCACACGATGAACCGGACGGGCTGCAGTTTCTCGAGGTGCGGGATTCACAGTCAGGATCGTGGCCGCGTATGCGGTCTCCCGACGAAGTTCGTTTGCGAAATCAGCGCCTGACGCCAGCGTGTTCACGCGAACGAAATGACGAGCTTCTTGCCGCACGCTGCGGCGTACTTGCGCAGCGTCGCAAACGACGGCGAGTGCTTCTCGCTCGAAAACGAAGCTTCGAGCCTCGATACGGCCGACGTCGTGGTGCCCATTCGTTCGGCGACCTGAGCCTGAGTCAGGCCCGCATCCTTGCGCGCGTCGAGCAACGCACGAAGCGCGGTGAACTCCTCTTCCAGTGCATCGTATTCCGCCTTGATGGCCGGATCGGTGAGCAGACGTGCGGTGTCTTCGGCAGTGTGTCGGACCGGTGCATACCGCTCCTCGCTTGTATGTGCGGGGCGAGCCTTAGCCATTGTTACGTACCTCCTTCATTCGCCTGCGGGCGATTTGCAACTCGTCGTTGGGTGTTTCCTGCGTCTTCTTGACGAAGGAATGCAGGACGACGAGTTCATATCCCACCCGGATGCAATAGAACACACGCCCGATGCCTTCACGGCCTCGCGGGCGCAATTCAAACAATCCTTCCCCTATCGCGCGCGAATACGGCATCCGCAGATCCGCACCGTGTTCTTCCATCGCCTCGATCAGTCGGAGGTAGCCAGCCAGAATACCCTTGGGCAAAGCGAACACATCACGCTTTACCCGTTCGTCGTAGTACAGGATCGTCCACTTCTTCATCGCGATATTAGCAAATTTGCTAACTACCATCAAACCTGTCGAGTCCTTCCGGTCGGCGCGCTCCGGGCACGTGACCATCCGCATGTATTGCGACTCCTGCGACAAAGCGACATGCCCGCTGCCGGCCACGCGCCCCGATCAGGTACCTCTCGTCAGGCCAGGTGAACCGGGTATCCGGCTTCCGTTTGTCAATTCGTCTTCTACACGCTTCCTTCAGACTCTAAGGCGACGTCTTTGCGATTCGTCAGTTAACCAAACGATCTAATTCCCACATTGCAAATCCGCGGGGTCAGCCATCGTGCAACGGGGAAAGCGTCGACATCGCAACCGACCGCAGCCAGTCGGCAGACGCGAGCTGCGTGCGCGCACCGAGCGCCACCTGGTTGAACGCCACGCGCCGCTCGCCCTTCAGCTTCGCCGCGTCGCCCGCCTGTACCAGCGCGACCGGGTCGACGAGACGGTCATGCCTGCGCACCTCGAAATGCAGATGCGGCCCCGTGGCCGTCCCCGTACTGCCGACCGCGCCGACACGCTGGCCGCGCGCGACCCGCATGCCGGTTCGCAGCGTCGGCTCGAACGCCGACAGGTGCGCGTAGTACGACGCATAACCGCCGTCATGGCGAATCACCACGTACTTGCCATAGCCGCGCGGCTCGGTGCCGATGAACGTCACGACCCCACGTTCCGACGCATGAACCGCGCGCCCGGCCGGTGCCGCGAGATCGACGCCGGAATGCACATGACGCGCGCCGGTCACCGGATGCACGCGCGCCCCGAAATGCGAGCTGATCCGCGTTGCGTTGACCGGCATCGCAAACCGCGAACCGGCGAGCGGCACGCCGTCGAAGTCGTAATAGCCCCCCGACGCGCCGTCAGCGGGCGCAAACCACACGCCCGCGACGTACTGGCCGCGAAAGCGAAGCTCGAGCGCCGTCACGCGCGTGCCGCCCGGCTGCATCGCGCTGTCGTCGGGTTCGTATGCGACGCGGAAGGTGTCGCCGAGTGCGCCGTGCTGTTTCAGCTCGATGCGCCCGGCGAGCATGCGGATGACCTGCTCGGCAACGCCGGCCGGCAGATCGGCGCGCGCCAGCGACGCCCGCAGGCTGCCGACGATCGCGCCGCCACGCGCGCCGCGCTCGGCCTCTTCGAGCACGAACGGTTCAGCGGCGGCGAGATCGACGGGACGCCGTTCGTACGCGGCCCGTTCACCCATCGCGGGCAACGCCGATGCAAGACCGTAATCGAACCTCGACGCGTACGCGCGTTCGACCGCACCGCGCGCCGCATCGCACAGCACGCGATAGGCCACACATGCACCGAAGCGCGCAACGGCGCCATCGCGTTCACGCGCGCTCGGCACGTTCGACGCAGGCAACGCGTAGGCAACGTCGAGCGGCGCTGCCGACGATGCATGCAAGCCGCCCCACGTCGTTCGCGCGGCATCGAAAAAGGGCACGTCGACAAGGTCGGCCGTCACGGGCGAGAACGGCGCGGTGTCGTGGGACACATGCGCCGATGCACCCGGTGAACCCGCCACACAGGCGGCCGCGACGACACCGCGCAGCAGCGCGCGGCGCATCGGGAAACCGCAAGCGCCGCGGAGCGCGGATAGACCTTGTTCGCGTGCGAGACGGAAACGCAGGTCTAACCGCATGACGTCGTCACTCGCTGTCTGTCAATGAAAAATCGGGAAAGAACCGGGTATCGCGGAGGAACGATCGTCGCGACCCGGCAACGTGAAGACGAGTGTATCGGCGCGATCGAAGCAGCTGAATAGGACAAGTCTCAGTTACTGGAAAAGTCGCTTCGTACTAGATCGAAATCGCGATGTCGTGCACCGGCGGCACGGCTGTGCGGCATTTGACCCCACCCATGCGAGCGAACCATCGTGCCGCAGATACAGTCGAACGCTGCCGGCGCGTGAGCGCGAGCGTGCCCGACCACGGCACGTTCGCGTCGCATCGCGCACGGCTTCCTCAACCCGGAATCCCTTCATGTTTCTCGACCAACTACACCCGGAACGCTGGACGTTCCTGTGGAACGCACTGTCCACCCTCTCCATCAAGCTATGTGCCGGCCTGGCGCTGCTCGTCGTCGGCTGGTGGCTGTCGAAACGCATCGGCAACTGGCTGAACCGCCTGCTCTCGAACAAGGAGCGCGTCGACGACACGCTACGGCCGATCCTCTGCGACGTGGCCGTGTGGGGCATCCGCATCGTCGCGATTGTCGGCGCGCTGTCGCAGCTCGGCATCGAAACCGCGAGCATCGTCGCGGTGCTCGGCGCCGCAGGCCTCGCGATCGGGCTCGCGCTGCAAGGCACGATGCAGAACATCGCGGCCGGCATCATGCTCCTGCTGCTGCGGCCGTTCAAGGTCGGCGACTATATCGACGGCGGCACGGGCGTCGCGGGCACCGTCGACGAGGTCGGGCTCTTCATGACGCGGCTGACGAAACCGGACGGCATCTGCGAGTACGTGCCGAACAGCGCGCTGTGGGGCAGCTCGATTCGCAACTACACGCGCAACCCGACACGCCGCCTCGATCTCGAAGTGGAAGTATCGGTACACGACGACATCGACCGTGCGCTCGATGCGCTGCGCAAGCTGGCGCTCGCCGATCCCGACGTGCTCCGCGAGCCGGAACCGGACGTGATGGTGATGCGCTTCGACGACAGCACGGCGGTCGCGAACATGCGCGTATGGACGCACACCGACAAGTTCTGGGCGATGCGCTGGCGCCTCGCGCGCCAGGTGCGCAAGGCGCTTGCCGATGCGGATTGCGTGCTGCCGATCCGCGCACGCGAGCTGCACATCGTGCACGACGCGGAGCGCCGCGCCGACAGCACGCGAGCGCGCGCGCTGTAAACGGCGAAGGCCGCGAAGCCTGTTCCGCTTCGCGGCCCCCGCGACATCAGACGCAACACCAACGCAAAATCACCGCCGCGTCACATCTTCACGATATCGAGCAGCGCCTTCTTGCCGCTCTTGTACGTGAACACCGAGATCGCGCCGTGCTTCAGGTCGCCCTGCGGCGTGAAGCTCGTTTCGCCGATCACGCCGCGATAGTCGGTGGCCGGCATCGCGGCCAGCACCTTCGCCGGATCGGTCGAGTTCGCGCGTTTCATCGCGTCGACGATGATGTGGACAGCGTCGTACGAGAACGGCGCATACACCTGCATCGGTTGGTGGTAACGCGCTTCGTAGCGCTTCGCGAACGCCGCGCCGCCCGGCATCTTCTCGAGCGCGATGCCGGCTTCGGAGCACACGACGTTGTCGGAGGCCGGGCCCGCGAGCTTCGGCAGGTCGGTCGAGCACACGCCGTCGCCGGCGAGGATCTTCGCCCGCATGCCGAGCTGGCGCGCCTGCTTCGCGAGCGGGCCGCCCGTCGCGTCCATGCCGCCGTACATGATCGCGTCCGGGTTCGCGCCCTTGATCTTCGTGAGGATCGCGCGGAAGTCGATCGCCTTGTCGTTGGTCGCGTCGCGCGACACGACCTTCATGCCGGCCGCCTTCGCGGCTTTCTCGAACTCGGTCGCGAGGCCCTGCCCGTACGCGGTCGAATCGTCGACCACGGCCACCGTCCTGATGCCCATGTTCTTCGCCGCATACATCGCGAGTGCTGGCCCCTGCTGCGCGTCGGTCGCGACGACGCGATAGGTCGTCTTGAAGCCTTGCTGCGTGTAGGTCGGGTTGGTCGCGGCCTGCGAGATCTGCACGACGCCGCCGTCGCGATAGACGCGCGACGCCGGAATCGACGTGCCCGAGTTGTGATGGCCGACGACACCGATCACCTTGTCGTCGACGAGCCGCTGCGCGACCTGCGTCGCGGTGCGCGGATCGCCCGCGTCGTCCTGCGCGTCGAGCTGCAGCGTGACCTTCTTGCCGCCGATCGTCAGGCCCTTCGCGTTGATTTCCTCGACCGCGAGGCGCGCGCCGTTCTCGCTGTCCTTGCCGAGATGCGCGATCGCGCCGGTCAGCGGCGCGACGTGGCCGATGCGCACGATCTCGTCCGCGTGCGCGGGCCATGCGGCCAGCGCGCACGTCAATGCGGCCGCGGTGGCGAGTGCCGTCTTGTGATGCCGGTTCATGCCTGTCTCCTCCTTTGTCGCACTTCGTTCGTGTTCGGATTCGTCGTTCGTCGAAGGCCGCGCATGCGCTCACGCGCGCCCTTCGAATCCCAGCAGTACGTTCACCGCGTTGATGCCGATCTCGTCGACCATGTAGCCGCCTTCCATCACGAACAGCGTCGGCAGGTTCAGGCGCGCGAGCGCCGCGCCGATGCGCAGGTAGTCGGGCGAGCGCAGCCGGAAATGGCTGATCGGGTCGTGCTCGAAGGTATCGACGCCGAGCGAGACGACGAGCGCGTCGGGCGCATGTGCGGCGATCGCGGTTGCCGCCTGGTCGAGCGCCGCCGAATAGGTGTCCCACAGCGTGCCCTTCGGCAGCGGCAGGTTCAGGTTGAAGCCTTCGCCCGCGCCGATGCCGCGCTCCTCCGCGTAGCCGGAGAAGTACGGGTACGACACCGGCGCCTCGCCGTGGATCGATGCGAACAGCACGTCCGCACGGTCGTAGAAGATGTCCTGCGTGCCGTTGCCGTGGTGGAAATCGACGTCGAGCACCGCGACGCGCGCGGCGCCCTGCGCGATGCAGTGCTGCGCGGCGATCGCCGCGTTGTTCAGGTAGCAATAGCCGCCCATGTACTCGCGGCCCGCGTGATGACCGGGCGGGCGGCACAGCGCGAACGCTGCGCGCGCCGCGCCGCTCGACAGCAGGTCGGCGCCGGTGAGCGCCGAGTTCGCGCTCGCGCTCACGGCGTCCCACGTGCCCGCGTTGATCGGCGCACCGGCGTCCATCGCGTAGAAGCCGAGCTTGCCGTCGATGAACGCGGGCGGCGTCGCGGCGGCCGGCATCGCGCGCACCGGCCACACGAGCGGCAACGCCTGGCAGGTGCGGCCCGTCGCGGTCCACTCGTCCCACGCGCCGGCGAGGAAATCGACGTAGCGCGCGCTGTGCGCGGCCGCGTAGTGCGCGCGGTCGAACGGTTTCGGCGCGATGACGTCGCCAAGTCCAGCGGCACGCACCTGCGCGAGCACCGTCTCGGCGCGAAGGGGGTTTTCGAACGAATCGGTGATCGCGCCGTCCTTCAGTTCGACGCCGCGATGCAATTGGTGATCGCTGCTGTAGACCGTGAGCATGGTTGACTGTTGCGGTGAGGGTGGCAACAGTTTATTGACCGCAGGCGGCAATAACTTTGCTTTCGACGCGCGCCTTTCGTACAATTTTGAGAAAACCGCCTACGGAATCCAAGAAATGAGCAAAATTCGCGCTTCGGTCGAACTGGATGGCGTGGACCGCGCCATGCTGCGCCTGCTGCAGGACGACGGCGCGCTGTCGAACGCGACGCTCGGCGAGAAGCTGTCGCTGAGCGTCACGCCCTGCTGGCGCCGCCGCAAGCGGCTCGAGGACGAAGGCGTCATCACCGGCTACCAGGCGAATCTCGACCGGCGCGCGCTCGGCATGAACGTGTTCGCGTTCGTGCAGGTGACGTTCAACATGCATTCCGACGAGGATTCCGATCACTTCGAGGAGGTGATGCGACGGCACGACGAAGTGACGTCGTGCCACAAGATCACCGGCGCGGCCGACTACATCCTGCAGGTCGTCGCGGCCGATCTCGATGCGTACGCCGAATTCGTCGAGCGCGTGCTGCGCAAGCAGGCCGGGGTTTCGTCGATCCAGTCGAGCCTCGCGTTGCGCGAAGTGAAGTTCTCGTCGCGCGTGCCGGTGCCGGGCGCCTGAACGACGCGGCGAACGCAGGGGCCGTCAGCCGATTCTCCGAATACTCATCCCATGGAGCACCACCCATGAAGCGTTTCGTCCCTTCCCTGTCGCTGGCCGCCACGCTGGCCTGCGCGTTCGCACTGAGCGCCTGTGCCGCACCATCCACGCCGCCGGCCCAATCGTCGGCGCCGCCGGCCCCGCCGATGGTCGGCAGCGATCGCGACGCGCACGGCTGCATCGGCTCGGCCGGCTATTCGTGGTGCGAAACGACCCGACGATGCGAGCGCCCGTGGGAACTCGCGAAGCAGAAGGGCTTCGCGAATTCGGCGCAAGCGTACGACCAGTTCTGCCGGAACGGTGCCGCCAAGTAAAGTGACGTGACGTCGCGCGATCGTGTCGCGGCACACTGCCGCGACACGACGAGACACGAGCAAGACGCTCCCGAAAACCCCTCGCGATCCCGCGCAGTTATCCACACGTTTCCCGGTTCCGCCGACCGTCATTCCGGAAACCCGGACACACAAAAAACCCCACGAAAACAACGGTATTTTTCGTTTGTGACACAGCAAACGAGTTCGGTTACATTACGCGCCCCTTGCCACCCCGCCCCCCGCAAAACGCGTCGCGCGCGGCCTCTTTCCACGCAGCCTGAAGCGCCTTCCGCCAAGGCTTGCCGCAAGGGCCCGGGCGCGTCGTGCGCCACTGTGACGCAGGCGCTTGCCTGCCCGCGGGAAGCCGATCCGAAGGTGTCCTTCCCGACGGTTTCGCGTGCGCAAATGCAACGCGGCGCGGCGTCGATCCGGAATTCCGGATTCGCGATCCGGATCTCCAGATCGACGTTTCACCGCGGTCGACACACGCGCCGGGCGGCTTGGCAAACCGATGCATCCAAGTTGAAAAAGGGATCTGCTGTGATCAAAACGTTACGGGTAATACTGTCGGCGCTCGCGCTGTGCGTCGCCGCGTCGTCCGCGCACGCCGCCGATACGAAGAAGGTCGACGTCCTGCTGGTGGGCAGCGGCATCATGAGCTCGACGCTCGGCGTCTGGCTGCACGAGCTCCAGCCTGACTGGTCGATGACGATGGTCGAGCGCCTCGACGGCGTCGCGCTGGAAAGCTCGAACGGCTGGAACAACGCCGGCACCGGCCACTCGGCGCTCGCCGAACTCAACTACACGCCGGAGAAGGCGGACGGCAAGGTCGACATCTCGAAGGCCATCGAGATCAACGAGTCGTTCCAGATCTCGCGCCAGTTCTGGGCGTGGCAGGTCAAGCAGGGCGTGCTGAAGAACCCGCACTCGTTCATCAACTCGACGCCGCACATGAGCTTCGTGTGGGGCGACGACAACGTGCGCTTCCTGAAGAAGCGCTACGAGGCGCTGCAAGCCAGCCCGCTGTTCCGCGGCATGCAGTATTCGGAAGACTACGACCAGATCAAGCAGTGGGTGCCGCTGATGATGGAAGGCCGCGACCGCAACCAGAAGGTCGCGGCGACGTGGACGCCGATCGGCACCGACGTGAACTTCGGCGAGATCACGCGCCAGTTCGTCGGCTACCTGAAGACGCAGCCGAACTTCACGCTGTCGCTGTCGAGCGAAGTGCGCGAGATCACGCGCAATGCCGACGGCACGTGGCACGTGACGTGGGTCAAGCTGCACTCGGATGAACCGGCGCAGTCGGTCGACGCGAAGTTCGTGTTCATCGGCGCTGGCGGCGGTGCGCTGCACCTGCTGCAGGCGTCGGGCATCCCCGAGGCGAAGGACTACGGCGCGTTCCCGGTCGGCGGCTCGTTCCTCGTGACGGACAACCCCGAGGTTGTGAAGCAGCATCTCGCGAAGGCGTACGGCAAGGCGTCGGTCGGCTCGCCGCCGATGTCGGTGCCGCACCTCGACACGCGGATCATCGACGGCAAGAAGATCATCCTGTTCGGGCCGTTCGCGACGTTCTCGACCAAGTTCCTGAAGAACGGTTCGTACTTCGACCTGCTCAAGAGCACCAACACGCACAACGTCGCGCCGATGATGCGCGTGGGCGTCGACGAATTCCCGCTGGTCCAGTACCTCGCCGGCCAGCTGATGCTGTCGGACGACGACCGCTTCAACGCGCTGAAGGAATACTTCCCGAACGCGAAGAAGGAAGACTGGCGCCTGTGGCAGGCCGGCCAGCGCGTGCAGATCATCAAGCGCGACCCGGTGAAGGGTGGCGTGCTGAAGCTCGGCACCGAGATCGTCAGCTCGCAGGACGGCAGCATCGCGGGCCTGCTCGGCGCGTCGCCGGGCGCGTCGACGGCCGCGCCGATCATGCTGAACCTGATGAAGAAGGTGTTCAAGGACAAGGTCGCGACGCCCGAGTGGCAGCAGAAGATCCGCCAGATCGTGCCGAGCTACGGCACGAAGCTGAACGACAGCCCGGCGAAGGTCGTCGAGGAATGGACCTACACGAGCGACGTGCTGCAACTGGCGCCGCCGCCGAAGATCGACATGGCGACGCCGTCGCAGGCGACGGGCACGGCCCCGGCACGCCCCGCGAAGGCGTCGGCCGACATGGCGCTCTGATGCGCTGAGCGGCAACGCGCGATTTGAACGGCTATCCGCGAGGATGGCCGTTTTTACGTGCGCGGGCCGCGCCTCCTGCATGGTGGTCCTTGCCGCAGGACTCCAGGACGTTGGCGAACGTGACCGACTCAGGCTCGATCAGTGCGAGGAAGGCTTCGCACTGCGGCGGCCCCCGCCAGCCGTCGCAGATGTCCCAAACAGACTGCTGGCTGGTAGCGAACAGAAGGTCGAGATAGGTGCCGTCTGGCAGCGTCACCAGATGACGCGACAGGAATCCCGGTTGATGCCGCAAGTTGCAGGTATCCGAATACGCCATTTTCCACGAAATGCATGGTATGCGAGATCGTGTCGTGGATCTGCACGGCTTCTTGGCGTATAACCTGGCGCAGGTCATCGATTTGCACACGGCGGAGCCGGGACATTCCCACTCATGTTGCCTGACTCCGAGACGAGTACCTGCCCGCCATCGGGACCTTCGAACAGATAACTTCCGACTGATTTCAACAGCCGCTGTCACTCCACCTGCCATCCTGCTTCGCCCTCGACCAGAGTGCCGCCATGGCTCGTGGTGTCGCCTTCGCGCGCCACCGGCTGGCCTTCGATCTCCGCGCCGGACGAGCCGGTTTGAATCACCGCGCCACAACTGATGCGGTCGCCCACGCGCGCTACGGCTCGACCGTTGATGGCGGCGGACTCGGAGCCGCCGATGACGACACCTTCACCGTGGATAGGACAGCTGTGTCGGTGGCCGACGAGTACGATAGGTCGCATATCAAGCTCCTTATGGTTTGGACTACTTTTGAATATCCTGACGCTTACTAGCTAACAGGCGAAGACCACCGAAGATGCCGATCGCCAAGGCCGGTAACGAGGCCATGGCGAGCTTCATGGTCACGACGGTAATGGTGAGACCGACGCAACTGACCACGATCAGCGCGCCGAGCACCTTTGCTAGCCACGTGCCCTGGAAATGGCTCTGCTTGATCGGCACCGTCGGGTGGTGCGACCGCCACGTCGCCATGGCTGGCCCAAGCGCCGCCTGGAAGTCCTTGTAGCCGGGTGTCTTGCGGTTACCGAGCAACGCGAGCGTTGGCTGCTCCCGGCGCGTGAGTCGGATCAGTCCGTCCAAGGTATACGCGGTGATACTGTCAAAGGGGACTGTTCCATAGCGCTTGAAGACCAATGAATCGGGTGTGATGTACACCACGTCTTTGGCAGGCGGGTACACCACGTGGGCCAGGATCAACGGAGTGGCGATACAGACGACTATCAGCGCCGCGATGGCAAGAAGAGATACTTCGGTGAGCGATGGGAATAGCGCGAGTATCGCCACGACGAGCAGGGGAGAAAAAAGCGCCAACAGCGGGGCGACCTGGTGCCATCTGGTGTAGATAACCACGTTAGGTAGGTCGTTGACTCCGTTGGTGTCCGTTTCGAGGCTGGGGTTGTTCATGCAAGCGCACTCCAGAAAATATTTGATCGGCAGCTTCGAGACCGTTGGGGTGTGATGTTGTGTTTCCGGTCGTTCGATAGTGTGGATAATCGCGTCGCCTCACCTCGTGCAGCGCGTCGGCTCTCCCCCATTCAGTGCTTCCGGAGGTGGCGGTGCGCTGCGCACGTTGAACACATGGCACACCACGTACCAGCACAGGGCGGAGAACAGGTTGTACGGGAACAGGATCAGCCACATCGGTATTAGCCAGTTCTTCTTGCCTTGCCATTCGCCCGGCTCGCCGCTGCGCCATGGCGCATAGTGGCGCCAGGCTTCGGCCGGGGTCAGGCAGATGCGGTGTAGCGGCACGTACCACCAGTTGGGCTCGCCGGGCGGCGGCAAGTGGTCCGGGCCCTTCTCCATGAACTGGCAGATGTATTCCCACACCTCAGCGATGTAGCGCGGGTCGGGGTCATTGGGCGCATTGCTGTCGACCCAGAGAACGATGCGATCTTTCTCGTCACCGGGCGCCGGCCGTGGGCCGAAGGCCAATGCGAAATTCGTGCTGAAGGATCGGCCACCGAACTCGTTGCGCACGAATTCGGCGCCTTCGGTTTGCGCCCAGTCGAACGCGATCAGGGTCTTGTTGCGCTGGTAGTAGACCTTGCGCGTCTTGCGGTTGAAGTAGAAATTGGAAAGCCGCTTGATGAAGAAGATGCGGTACCAAAGAAAAGGCGCAGCAAAAAAAGGGCCTACTACCACCATTACGCATAATAAGAGGTCAAAGAGGTCTGCCAGACGCCAAATGTTAGAGTCTCTCCATATTGTGATATCCAGCAGCAGGAGCATCAGCATTGACGAGGCGTACATTTTCCCCATGAATACCGAATCCGCCACCCATGGATTTCGCAAACACAACAGGTCCCGGCCAATGCTAACCAATTGATCTCGGATGGCCGGTGCCACACCAGTTCGCGTTTGTCGGGAAAATCGCCATGTCATCGCCATCGATTCAACGCTCCAAGGCTTCCGCCGGCGGCGGTGCGCTGCGCACGTTGAACACGCGGCACACCACATACCAGCACAGGGCGGAGAACAGGTTGTACGGGAACAGGATCAGCCACATCGGTATTAGCCAGTTCTTCTTGCCTTGCCATTCGCCCGGCTCGCCGCTGCGCCATGGCGCATAGTGGCGCCAGGCTTCGGCCGGGGTCAGGCAGATGCGGTGTAGCGGCACGTACCACCAGTTGGGCTCGCCGGGCGGCGGCAAGTGGTCCGGGCCCTTCTCCATGAACTGGCAGATGTATTCCCACACCTCAGCGATGTAGCGCGGGTCGGGGTCATTGGGCGCATTGCTGTCGACCCAGAGAACGATGCGATCTTTCTCGTCACCGGGCGCCGGCCGTGGGCCGAGGGCCAATGCGAAATTCGTGCTGAAGGACCGTCCACCGAACTCGTTGCGCACGAATTCGGCGCCTTCGGTTTGCGCCCAGTCGAACGCAATCAGGGTCTTGTTGCGCCGGTAGTAGACCTTACGCGTCTTGCGATTGAAGTAGAAGTTGGATAGGTGCTTGATGAAGAAGATGCGATACCCGGAGATTGCGATCGCAAATAATCCGAACACGATGACGCAAGCCAGAAGTGTCCAGAAAAGTACTCCGAATCTTTCTCTCCCAATTAGTACCAAACACAAATATCCGAACATTGGAATGTTAAGGGATGAATACATTTTCCCCATGAATACCGAATCCGCCACCCATGGATTTCGCAAACACAACAGGTCCCGGCCAATGCTAACCAATTGATCGCGGATGGCCGGCGCCACACCAGTTCGCGTCTGTCGGGAAAATCGCCATGTCATCGCCATCGGTTCAACGCTCCAATTGAAATTGCTCGGTGGCCTGCGCGCTTTCATCCAGGCCCTGATTAGGCTTGTAGTAGATGCGCAAAGCCATCCGGTAGACCTCCGTGACTTCCTTCTTGAAATGGATGACCAAGCCACTGCGTGTGTCATAGCAGGTCGGGTTACCGACAACGCAGATGTTGCCTTGCTCCAATATCTCGGACCAATGGCTTTGCCCCATGACATAGCCGCGTAGCAGGACCGCGAATTCCACAGTGGTCGTGGTTTGTGGTACCTGGTTTGTCGCGATCCTGCCCCAATCCGGGTATGACCACTTCAACAGTTTGCGGTGCCAGGTGCTGTCGATGCCTTTGATCCCGATGGCCTCGGCGTCTTTCTTGGTCAGCAGCACAGGGGCGTAATAGGCGGCGTACCAGGCCTTGATTTCTTCGTGGACGCCGGGAAACGGCGGCAGTTTCCCGTTGGCGTCCAGCTTGATGTCATCGCGCTTTTCACCATCGTTCAGGCGCTTGCCAAAGATGCCGCGTGCCGCCCAGAGTTCGATGGGGCTATGGCGGCGCGCATCTGACTGAGAGTGGAGCCAAACCCCGCCGGCAAGAACGCCTGCCCCGATAAGCACAATCGCAGCGGCAGCCCAGCCAGCTACCGGAACCACGGCTGTCGGACCTGCAATGGCCAAGCCACCTTCCAAAATCGCAGCGCCGCCAAGCAAAACCAGCAAGCCACCTCCTGCCGTGTAGGCAGCTGCTATGTCGTCCCCGTTTTCGGATTGCCTTTGAACCTTTGCTACATCAGACGCAAACCCCGCCAACATCGTCGGATACCCCAACAACCGACTGAACAGATTGCCGGTAATAAAACTCATCACGCCGTTACCGAACGCCATACCAGGCGCGTTGGCGGTGTAGCGCAGCACGATGATCTTATAGGCGGAGCGTGCGCTGGCGCCCGTTGCCACCAACGCTCCAGTCACACCCAAGATGGCAGAAGCGAAGCCCGCCGCGTTTTCGAAGGCCGGGTCGCTGCAAAGGCTGGCGTAAGCGCTCTTGAGCGCGATGACGTTGAAGTAAAGCATGGCGACGTTCAGAACGCCGCCACCGGCAGTGGTCGCCAGCGCAGCGATATTTGGGCGTACCCGCTTGATCACCGTCGCTTCGACGGTGACGGTACGGCTGCCACTGACACGTACGCGCTTGATCTCCTCGAAGTCCGCCATGCCGGACTTCACGAACTTGTCCACCTCTTTGCTGAGGGGATCGGTGAGCGACTTCGTATTGGTGACGCCGTAGCGTGCGCTTAGCAGACCCAAGGCCTTCTCTGCATTGGCTTCGGCAGCGGCGGCGAGCACCTGCTGACGCAGGTTGCGGCTGGCGTCCCAGCGGGTCTTGCCCTGCAGGCGCTTGAGCGTCACGGTGGTCACCGCTTCGGCGGTGAGATCGGTGATGCCAGCGGCGGCCGGGAAGCGCCCGGCCAGACCCTCGATGACGCCATCGGCAGCGCCCAGCAGCACGCCCACCGCATCGGCCTTCTGCTTGAACGGGTTGTATGGGGCGAGGGCGAGATAGAGCGGACTGTCGTGCTGGTCCAGCCAGGCGCTCAACCGTTGGAAGCGCGCATCCTCGTCGTCCGTACCCGGCAGGGCCTGGCTCATGGGATGGAGCATCAAGGCCAGGGTCATTTCGAGGCCCCGGGCGGACGACTGCTCATCGCGGTCATAGGTGGCCAGGGCGGCAGCCAGACTGGTGGGCTCGTTGCGATGGCGGGATTCGGCGGTGGCCAGCCATTGGTCGTGGTCGGTGCAGGCCAGGAGCGCGGTGCGCAGGTGGGTGCGTAGTTGCGCTTCGCGTTGATCGCGTTCGGCCAGGAACTGGTGGTATTTGGCGGTATCGATGCGATCACCCAGGCGGTTGCCGATGGGCGACACCCCCTTGTCGGTGAGTACCTGGTAACGCAGCTCGGAGGGCGTCGCCCGGCGCTTGCCCCCCACTTGCTTGGTTTGATGCTCCTCGCGCAGCTTGACCAAGACTTCCGTCTTGGGCTGGTTGGCGGGGTACATGCTTTGCAACGTTTGCTCCAGCACCGCGGCAACGAGGTTCTTGTGGTGGTAGCCCTTGCTCTGAGCGCTGAGTTTTTCCACATCCACGCGGAAGCAAGCGGGCACGCTGGGCGCTTGGGGCTGGTCCTTGCCTTGGCCCGCGGCAGCCTGACCCTGCTGCGTCGGCAGAATGTCGCGCAGTTGATGCTGATAGGCGGCAACCGACAGGCCGAGATCCAGGCTGATGCCTTCGGCGTCGTTGAGCACGACCACCACGGGCACGCGCGGCTGGGTGAAGCGATAGTGCTGGCCCTGGGCCAGGAAGGTGCTGACGGGCAAGTCGTCCTTGCTGGCGTGGCTGCTCCAGTTCAGGGCGATGCGCTGGCTCTTGGGCTTGCAGTCTTCAACCCACTTGCTCAGGGCACTGGCGGGCAGCACGTGCGGCTGGCTGGACGGGGCCTTTTCACCGGAGGTCAGCTCGGCCATGTCGAGCCGGCGCATATGGCGCTGGCGCATGGCCGGGTCGGACGTGATCCTGGTGGTCATGGCGTTGGTCCACAGGTGCGGGCTGTAGCCGATCCAGACCTCTTTGGCCTTGTCCTGGCAGGTGTCGGCCCACACCCAACCCATGCTGTTTCCGGTTTTGTAACGATCCTTGCGGTGGTACTGCTCGAGGCTGCCGTACTTGAGTTCCTTGTAGCGCCCTTCACCGTCGTATTCGTGGATGACCAGCTGTTCGCCCTTCGTTCCTTTCATGAACACGTAGACGTAGCCCGGCCGCAGGGCGCGCAGGGTGTAGGCCGAGCGCTTGAGGGGCTTGAAGCCCTTTTCCAATTTGAAGCCGGCGTCGGCATATCGGTAGAACGGTGCCTTGTCGTCGCGCGGCACGATGGCATAGCGAATCGGCAGGATGGGCACGCGCGAACTGCACGAAGGAGCCGAGGACGAGCCGCCGGCCGTGGGCTTAGTCATGGGAGGACTCCTTGGTGTTCGCCAAGGCGGCGAGCTGGCGCACCCGCGCCTGCGGAGATTCAGTGAGGTCGTTGAGGATGGCGACAGCTTCCCTGTCTTCGAGCAACCAGGGATGACGAGCCACCAGGTCGACGTAGCGTCTCGCCACGTCGTCGTCGCTGATGTAGAGCTGGGCAGCGACCTGCAACAGTTGAGCGACCCACTGCCGGATGTCATCGAGGGAGCGACGCGCGTGCTGCGGCAGTGCCTGGACTTCGTAGCTGCGGCTGAGCAGGAAGTGCTCGCTGGTGTTGGCGTCGAAGCGGGTCCATTCGTGTGGCCGCAAGGTGAACGGCGCGGCGTTGTCGTCACGGCTGGGCGTGGCTGTGCGATCCAGGCGCATCCACGCCTTGACCGGCCCCCAGTGGGTACGCCAAAGCAGGCTGGTCATGGGACCGAGCCATACGTTGCGCTGATCCTCGTCGAGGGCGTCGAGCCACGCGGCGAGGTGGTGAGGCTGGATGTCGAGATGCGCCTGGCTCTCGTCCGGCAAGGCAATCTGCACGAGGCTGCTGAGATGGGTGGTGAGCGTGTCCAGGTCAGCGTCGGCGCCGATGACGACGGCACCTCCGATGGGCACCCATTCCGCCAGCGCGTGCTGCATCAGGGCATGCTGCGCGGTGGCGTCCACCAACAGGGGGCCTTGGCCGTAGATATCGTCGAGCGAGCCGTGCTGCCAGAGCCAGGCGCGATGCGGAAACGGGTCCCACTCCTGGACCAGATCCAGTACCCCGGGCGCGTAGGCGGGCTGCCACTCCCCTTGCTGCGGGGGTGGGCGGTAGACCCAGTTCTGCAAGGGCACGGTCATCAGCAGAAGATGGCGGAAGGGGCTGTCGGGTAGCGCGTCTACAGGAAGGTCCAGGCGCTGCCATGTGAGCAGCGGCGACGCCGGTGTATTGATCATTTCGCTCGTCCCCCCAGGCAGGTGCAATCAGCGAGCGGACATGTGCCATCCGGACGGCGGCCGCACCGCCGATCGAGCGGCTTGCCGGAGGCCGGTGCGCCCGTGATGGCGAAGGGATTGCTCGCTCCCCCGCTCTGCTGGGTCATCGGCCCCTTCGTACGAATCGCCACGCCTTCCAGCGTGATGCCGCCGCCATCGATGCGCACAGTGCCGCCCGGGCCTTTGACTTCTAGGACTTCAGCGGCATGGATTTCATAGACCTTGGTGCGTTGCCGAATGGCCTGTCCCGCCTCCAGCTCGGCACGCCCCTGCACGCGCTGCGTCAGATGCCCGCCGATATCTGCCGTGTGGTTAGCCGCCGTCTTGTCGCGACGATGGTTGCCGACTTCCTCGGTACGGTCCTTGCCCGTGTGGATCGTGTGGTTGCGGCCGATGGTCAAGAAGTCGTCCTGGCCGATATCGTGGCGACGGTCCTGGCCGATGGTGACCTGCTCGTCGCGCCCAACGGTCTCTTTGCGATCGTTACCGATGGCGATGGTTTCGTCGTGCTCGACCTGTTCGTTGCGGTCGTTGCCGACGAAGGTGGTTTCGTCGTGATTGACGTGGATGTTCTGGTCCTTCTGCGCGTGGACGTAGATTTCCTCTTGATCCTTCTCGTCCTCGAAGCGCAGTTCGTTGTAGCCCTCGCCCTTGTGCGTCTGGCTCTTGATCGTCATCCGCGTCTTGTGCCGCGGCAGCTCGTACGGCGGCAACTGCAGCCGGTTGTACGCCCGCCCGATGATGAGAGGCTGGTCCGGATCGCCATCCAGGTTGACCACGATCACTTCCTGCCCGATACGTGGGATCGCCATGTGGCCCCAGGTCGCGCCGGCCCAGTTCTGCGCGACCTGGATCCAGCACGAGCTGTGCTCGTCGTGCTTGCCTTCGCGATCCCACGGGAACTGCACCTTTACCCGGCCGTACTCGTCCGTGTAAATCTCTTCGCCTTCGGGGCCGACCACGGTCGCCGGCTGCGGGCCGTCAATGCGCGGGCGCGGCAGCGGCTCGGCGCGCCACTCGGCATCGTCGGGCACCAGCACCGCGTCGTAGCGGTAGTGCGTGCCCTGCTGCGCGTCAGCGCCCTCCTCCGCCTGGCTGGTGGTCTGCACGCCGTGATGCACGATGCTCACCGGGCGCCAGCCGCGGTTCATGTCCTCGCGCGGGTGGCCGGTGAGGTCGAACGCGATGCCGGGTTGCAGGCGCGCATCATCGCCGGTAACCCGCGCGACTCGCGCATCGCGACGGTGACCACGCAGGCGGTCCTGCGTGAAGGCCTTGCCGCTGGCTTCATGCTTGTAGCGGCCCGGGTAGTCGTAGCGCGCGTAGCCGCGACCCTGGTGATCGAGGTCGGTGCCTTCGCGCGGGTACTCGTGCGGATAGCGTGGACTCTTGAACGTGTAGTCGCGCTGCACCTGACGCGCGGTACGCACGTTCTCCGTATAGGCGAAGGTGCGCAGGCATGGCTGCGGCTGGTCGCCGCCGGGCGTGGGGTTGTAGATCACCGGCTCGCCCTGCTGACGACCGAAGATAAACAGCCGATCGCAGTGGATCAACCGATGACCGTCGGCGCGGTGCTGAAAGGCGTAGAAGAAGCCTTCCTCGCGCAAGATACGTTCGATGAAATCGTAGTCGGTATCGCCTGCCTGCACGCAATACTCGCGCGCCAGATGCTCGCTGGTGACACGCTGCTCGTAGTCCAGCGTTTGATGGTGTGCCTTGAGCACGGCCGTGGCGATCTCGGGCACGCTCAAAGTCTGGAAGATGCGCCAGTCGGAGGACAGCTTCAGACGCGCCAAACGCGGCTCGACCACCGCGGAATAGCGAGTACGTCGAAAGCCCGTGTCACGCTGAACGAACGATGAGATGGCGCCATGCACGTAACGCACCGGCTGCCCGCCCTGCCCAATCGTGAGCAGGCCGTTGCGATCGAGCACCTCGCCAAAGTCGATGGCGGGATTCGCGCTCGCCAGTTCCACCTGCAACAGGAAGGTTTCGGATAAACCTTCGTGCAGCGTGAATTCAACGACTTCGAACAATTCGTCGCCGGCGGTGAAGGTGAAGCGCAGGTCGGATTGCATGGGTATCGTGAGCTCTCTGCCACAACAAACCTATCGCGTCTTGCGTCGCCCGATAGGCGGTGGCGAATGAATGGCAAACGTACAAGCCAGCGCGGAACTTTCGCCGAACCGGCCGTCGCAGACGGACATCCATGAACTTCCTACCTTGACAGGCTGTACAACTGCCCTGGTCAGCGGCATTGGAAGACAGAAGCGCGATCCTCCAGCCGGTGACTCGCATCAGTGATGCAACGTAGTCTCTCAGGAGAGTCGATGGTGTATGACAGCGCATGCTGGACGTCCGGCAGCGATAGTTATCTATTGCCACACTCGCGTCTATGGGACAAATCCGAAAACAGTTGCATTCGAAACTAAACCACGGCCGGTCGAATGAAAGGTCACAGACAAAGAACGGTGCCGAGACAAGTATCTGAACGGATTCGAGCAGAAGCGCCGCAAGATCGCCAATTTCGTACCGCGTGGTCAATGCGAATCCAGCATCGGTCTCCGCCGAAAACCAATGCCGGCACCCAGTGCATGCTGTTCTCGATGCGCCAACGCGCTCGCCGGCCTACGCAACTCGCGCTGCGCCGGAACGCAGGTTCGACACGTAGTAACGCCGCACCCCGTCGCGAAACTGCCTGCGCCACCACGTATCCGCTAGAATTGCGCCACGCGCGTTCCTGTCCTGTGATCGCGCCCCGATCCATCATCCACCCCGACGAACCATCACGCGAACGGCTGCACCGCGCCCCGCCCTTTCGCGCGGACGCCGCGCGCCACGACCGCGCAATACCGGCGCCCTTACCCGACATGCCGGGGCGCCCAACCGAATTCAGCTGGAGAAAAATCCGTGTTTACCTGCCGAAACCAGAGCTGCGGCACGCAGTGGGAACAGTCCGACGTCGTCATCAAGGACGAAGGCCAGGGGTTGCTGTTCCGCTGCCCGCTGTGCGGCGCCCGCAACTACCTCGAGCGCTTCGAGGACGATGAAGGCAACGTCGTCTACGAACAGATGGAAGGCAAGCCTTACCTCGGAGACCTCCAATGACCCAGCCGACCGCCACGCCCTTCAGCGCGCTGCCGCTGACGCCGGCCACGCTCGCCAACCTCGCCCAGCTCGGTTATGTCGACATGACGCCGATCCAGGCCGCGAGCCTGCCGGTCGCGCTGGCCGGCCAGGACCTGATCGCGCAGGCGAAGACGGGCAGCGGCAAGACCGCCGCGTTCTCGCTCGCGCTGCTGGCCCGCCTCGACGCGCGCCGCTTCGACGTGCAGGCGATGATCCTGTGCCCGACGCGCGAACTCGCCGACCAGGTCGCGCAGGAAGTGCGCCGCCTCGCGCGCGCCGAGGAGAACGTGAAGGTGCTGACGCTCTGCGGCGGCACGCCGATGCGCCCGCAGGCGCAGAGCCTCGAGCACGGCGCGCACATCGTCGTCGGCACGCCGGGCCGCATCATGGATCACCTCGATCGCGGCAACCTGAAGCTCGACGCGCTGAACACGCTGGTGCTCGACGAAGCCGACCGGATGCTCGACATGGGCTTCTTCGACGACATCGCGAAGGTCGCGCGGATGTGCCCGACCACGCGCCAGACGCTGCTGTTCTCCGCGACCTATCCGGACGGCATCGCGAAGCTGAGCCAGCAGTTCCTGCGCAATCCGAAGGAAGTGAAGCTCGAGGAGCGTCACGACAACAGCAAGATCCGCCAGCGTTTCTATGAAGTGACGGAGAACGAGCGCCTGCATGCGGTCGGCCAGTTGCTGAACCATTACCGGCCGGTGAGCACGATCGCGTTCTGCAACACGAAGCAGCAGTGCCGCGACCTGCTCGACGTGCTGCACGCGCAGGGCTTCCACGCGCTCGCGCTGCACGGCGAGCTCGACCAGCGCGAGCGCGACCAGGTGCTGATCCAGTTCGCGAACCGCAGCTGCTCGGTGCTGGTGGCGACCGACGTCGCGGCGCGCGGGCTCGACATCGCGCAGCTCGAAGCCGTGATCAACGTCGACGTGACGCCCGATCCCGAAGTGCACGTGCACCGCATCGGCCGGACGGGCCGCGCGGATCAGGACGGTTGGGCGCTGAGCCTCGCGAGCATGGACGAGATGGGCCGCGTCGGTGCGATCGAGCAGGCGCAGAAGCGCGACGTCGAATGGCATCCGCTCGCGGAACTGAAGCCGGCCGACGACGGCGTGCTGACGCCGCCGATGGAAACGCTGCAGATCCTCGGCGGACGCAAGGACAAGATCCGCCCGGGCGACGTGCTCGGCGCGCTGACGGGCGACGCCGGGTTCGACGGCAAGCAGATCGGCAAGATCAACGTGACCGAGTTCTCGACCTATGTCGCGATCGAGCGCGGCGTCGCGCGCGACGCGCTGCGCAAGCTCAATGCGGGGAAGATCAAGGGCAAGCGGGTCAAGGTCCGGTTGATGGACGAGGAGTAAGCCCCGCGCGCGCCGCTACCCCTGCGCGGCGCGCTCGCCCAGCATCGTCAGGTACTGCTGTACCGCCCCCCATTCCGCGCCGAGCCGGCTGAGCGCGACGAGCTCCGACCGCGGTGTATCGCCGGCAAGCTTCCGGTACACGACGTTCGGCGCCGCGATCCGGCTGAGCGGCGCCGGCACGATCGACACGCCCAGGCCGGCCCCCGTCAGCGCCAGCACCGACAGCGTGCTGCTCACCTGGTGCGCGATGCGCGGCTCGCGCCCGAGCACCTGGCGCAGGATCGCCAGTTGCCCTTCGTCGTCGCCGTCGGCCGCATACAGGATGAACGGTTCGTCCGCGAGCGCGGCAACGCTCACCGAGCGCCGCTTCGCGAACGGATGCCGATCGCTCATCACGACTTCCCACGACCAGCTGCCGACCGTCCGCACGGCCAGTTTCGCGTCGAAGGCCACGCCGAACGCAGGGCAATAGCCGATGTCGAGCCGGCCCGCGAGAATCGCATCCTGCTGCGCGGCCGGCGCCATTTCGTGCAGGTCGAGCACCACGCCCGGCCAGGTCGCATGAAACTCGGTCAGATCGTGGGACAGCCGCCCCGTCGCGACCGCATTCCCGACGAAACCGATCCGCACGATGCCCGTCTCGCCGCGCGCCGCGCGCTGGACCAGCGTCTTCGCGCGCTCGGCCTGCTCGAGCGTGCGCTGCGCCTCGATCACCAGCAGCCGGCCGGCATCCGTCAGCGCGACCTTGCGCGTGCTGCGCTCGAACAGCGGCGTGCCCAGTTCCTCCTCGAGCGCGCGGATCTGCTGGCTCAACGCGGGCTGCACGATATGCAGCCGCTCCGCCGCGCGACCGAAATGCCCTTCCTCGGCAACCGCGAGAAAGTAGCGCAAATGACGAAGATCCATGGGGCAGATTAATCACTCAAAACGATCAATATCGAAATTTAATCTATTGGATTGAAAAATCAAGCGCGCGCATCCTGACGGTCAGGCGCTGCACCGCAGCGCACCTTCACAGGAGCCGCATCATGTCCGACCGCAACCGCATCGATGTTCACCAGCATGTCGTCCCGCCGTTCTGGGCCGCCGCCCTGCCCGCTCACGGCGGCGACCCGTCCGGCTGGGGCAGCCCGACGTGGAGCCCGGAAAGCGCCATCGCATTCATGGATTCGCTGGAGATCCAGACCGGCGTGCTGTCGTTGACCGCGCCGGGCGTACAGGGCTGGAACGGCCAGGCGAAGTGCGACATGGCTCGCCAGGTGAACGAGTACGTCGCCGGCCTCGTCGCGAAATGGCCGACCCGCTTCGGAAACTTCGCGACGCTGCCGCTGCCCGACGTCGACGGCACGCTCGCCGAAATCGACCACGCTTTCGACACGCTGAAGGCCGACGGCGTCGTGCTGCTCAGCAACTACGGCGGCACCTATCTCGGCGATGCGGCATTCGAACCCGTGTGGGCCGCGCTCGACCGTCGCCACGCGGTGGTGTTCATCCACCCGGCCAAGCCCGCGATCGACGTGCTGCCCGGCATGCCCGGCCCGCTGCTCGACTACCCGTTCGACACGACGCGCACCGCGCTGCAGCTCGTCCTCAACGGCGTGATCACGCGCCACCCGAACGTGCGCATCATCCTGTCGCATGCCGGCGGCTTCCTGCCGTACACCGCGTACCGCTTCGCCGAACTCGCGCCGGGCGTGCGCAACGACGTGCCGGATCGCGACGGGCTGCTCGACCTGCTGCGCTCGTTCTACTTCGATACCGCGTTGTCGTCGCCGTCAGCGCTGCCGAGCCTCACCGCGTTCGCGCAACCCGATCGCGTGCTGTACGGCAGCGACTTCCCGTACGCGCCGCCGTCGGTCAGCACGTCGTTCACCCATGCGCAGGATGCGTATGCGGCGCTGAGCGCCGACCGGCATGCCGCGCTCAACCGTGCGAACGCGCTGCCGCTGTTCCCGCGTCTCGCCGCGCTCGCGCGGTAACGCGCGATGAAGCGGCGCGTGACGCGCGGCGATGGCGGCATCACGCGTGCAACCGATGGCCGGCCCACGCCGTCAGGTCAGAACGGAATGACGGCCTTCGCCCACACGGCCTCGCCGGCCGGCCGGTTGCGGACGAAAAACTCCTTCACGATGCGCGCTTCCACGCTGATCTTGCTGAACTGATAGCGAACCCCCGGCCCGATCGCGAACGCCTGCCCGCGAAACCCGTCGCCCGCGACCGGCTGGCCGTTCTGCATGTCGTCGGTGGTCTGCTTGACGAAGTAGCCCGACAGCCCGACCCGCACCTTCGGTGTCACTGCATAGCTCGCCGAATAGTCGACGTGAAACAGGTTCCCCGAGTGGTAATGCGTGTCGTTGTTCGGCGAGTTGAAGCTGTACGTGATCTTCGCGGATACCTCGACCTTGTCGTTCGGCAGCCACGACACGCCGAATACCGGCCGCGCGGTGTAGTAGTTCTTGCCCGTGTTCAGCGCGGATTGCGCGTCGTACTGCCCGGTCGGGAACACGAACTCGACCGCCGCGACGGTGCGCAACGCGCCCGAGCCCCATGCGATCAGCGCGGGACTGACGATCAGGTCGCCGAGGTTGGTGCGGTCGAACGACGCGCCGCCCGCATCGAGCGCAAGATGCTGCATCGGCAGTACCGCATACGCGCCGTAGCGCCCGCCGAGCACCGACAGGTTCGACATCCAGACCACGCGCGGAATCAGCACGTCCGCATCGAGCTTGAAGCCCGGCACCGAGCCGTTGCCGTGCGAATCGTTGAAGCGCGATGCATGGTAGTGCGTGTAGTACAGCAACGCGTACAGCCCGGCCGGCGGCAGCGCGCCGGCGAAGAACGCTTCCGCGCCCTCGCCGATCGTGTCGCCGCCGCCCTCCGTCGCGCGTGCGCCCGTGCTCAGCGCCATGCCCGCGCAAGCCGCGAGCGAGATCAGTCCGAATGCAGCCTTTCGTTTCATCGATGTCTCCAATATTCGTTCTACTGATTTGATTTATTGTGGTCGTCCTGCGCTGCCTGTCCTGCCGATGCGTTACTCGTTGAAGTGGTCGATCACGAGCCGGTTGAAGCGCGCGGCATGCTCGATCTGCGTCCAGTGCCCGCAGCGGCCGAACACGTGCAGCTGCGCGTTCGGCAGCCATTCCATCAGCTTCAGCGAACTCTCGAGCGGAATCACGCGGTCCTCGCGGCCGTGCACGATCAGCGTGTCATGCGTCAGCGCACGCAACTGCGTCTCGTCGCTCGCGAGCGCATCGACCCAGCGCTGGCGCGGCGCGGGAAACATGTTCGCGAACGCTTCCTGGTAGCCGGGCCGCACGCTCGCGTCGTAGCGCAGCTTCGCGAGCTCGTCGTTCACGAGCGTGCGATCGAATGCGAAGATGTCCAACAGCGCGCGCATGTTCGCGATCGACGGCGTGTAACCCCACACCGCGTCGAGCCCTTCGGTCAGCGTGAAGCGCGTGCCGGCGGCGCCCATCAGCACGAGCTTGCCGACCCGCTCCGGCGCGCGGATCGCGAGTGCCAGCGCGAGCGCGCCGCCGAACGAATTGCCGACCACGTGCGCGCGCTCGACGTCGAGCGCATCGAGCAAGCCCAACGCGTGATCGACCCAGTGCGCCATCGAATAACGGTATCCGGCCGGGCGTTCGGTTTCGCCGAAGCCGGCCATGTCCGGCGCGATCACGCGGAACTGCCGCGCAAGCGCCGGCATCGTGAGCCGCCAGTTCGCATAGGCCGTGACACCGGGCCCCGAGCCGTGGATCAGAAGCACGGGCGGGCCGTCGCCGACGTCGTGATAATTCGTGTCGATGCCGCCGGCGACGATCCGGCGGCCGATTTCAGGATTGGATGACATGACGCTCCCCCAGTCGATTCATGTAGACGCGGCGCATCAGCGCCCGCGCTGCTTCGCGCTCTGCCCGCCGATCCCGAAATGCGCCTTCGGCATCTCGGTGATGATCACGCGCACCGATTCGACCGGTGCGTCGAGCGAGCGATGGATGGCTTCGGTGACCTCGGCGATCAGGCGTTCCTTCTTGTCGTCGCTGCGGCCTTCCAGGATGTACAGATGAGCAACCGGCACGATCGGCCTCCCCGTCAGATGAAACGCAGGCCGACCGACCCGATGTCCTGCACGCGCAGCGTCACGCTGTCGCCGGCCGCGACGGCCACCGCCTCGGTGATGCCGCCCGACAGGATCAGGCTGCCCGCCGGAATCGATTCGCCGCGCGCGCCGAGATGGTTCGCGAGCATCGCGATCGCGGCGGCCGGATGCCCGAGCACGGCCGCGCCCGCACCGAACGCGACCGGCAGCCCGTTCTTCTCGAGCACGACGCCGAGCGTGCGCAGATCGACGCCGTCCACCGGCAACGGGCGCCCACCCGCCACGAAGCGCGCGGCCGACGTGTTGTCGGCCACCACGCTCTTCAGGTCGAACTTGAAGTCGCGGTAACGGCTGTCGATCACCTCGATGCCGGCAATGACGAAATCCGTCGCGGCGAGCACCGCACCGATATGACAACCGGGGCCTTTCAGCTCGGCCTTCGTCACGAACGCGATCTCGGGCTCCACCTTCGGGTGAATCAGCGCGGACGTGTCGCACTCGCCGCCGTCGGGCAGGTCGTAGAGATCGGTGAGGAAGCCGAACACGGGCGTATCGACGCCCATCTGGCGCATCTTCGCGTGCGATGTCAGGCCGGCCTTGTAGCCGACGATCCGTGCGCCGCGTGCGAGCTGCCGGCGTCGGATCGCGTCCTGGACCGCGTATGCGTCGTCCCAGTCCATTTCCGGATGCCGGTCGGTGATCTTCGGCGTGTCGCGCGCTTCGCGCATGCAGTCGTCGAGATGCGCGGCGAGCGATTCGACAGTCTCGTTGGTCAGGTTCATGCAGCCTCCCGCTTCGCTTGCGCCGCGCGCGCCTTCGCGAGCGTCAACGCCGTGTCTTCGATCATGTCTTCCTGGCCGCCGACCATCCCGCGCCTGCCCAGCTCGACGAGGATGTCGCGCGCCGGGATCCCGTACTTGTCGCCCGCACGCTTCGCGAACAGCAGGAACGACCCGTACACGCCCGCATAACCGAGCGTCAGTGCATCGCGATCGACGCGGATCGGGAAATCCATCATCGGCACGACGAGATCCTCGGCGACGTCCTGGATCTTCCACACGTCGACGCCGGTCTCGATGCCCATCCGCTGGCACACGGCGACGAACACTTCGAGCGGCGTGTTGCCGGCGCCGGCGCCGAGGCCGGCCGCCGCGCCGTCGATCCGGTTAGCGCCGGCCTCGATCGCCGCGATCGAGTTCGCGACGCCCATCGCGAGGTTGTGGTGGCCATGAAAGCCGAGTTCGGTATCCGGCTGCAGCGCGTCGCGCACCGCGGCGAGGCGCGCCTTCACGTCGTCGGGCAGCATGTAGCCGGCCGAATCGGTGATGTAGATGCAGTTCGCGCCGTACGACTCCATCAGCTTCGCCTGCTTCACGAGCCCTTCCGGGCTGTTCATGTGACTCATCATCAGGAAGCCGACGGTATCCATGCCGAGCTTGCGCGCCATCGCGATGTGCTGCTCGGACACATCGGCCTCGGTGCAGTGCGTCGCGACGCGGATCGTCTGCACGCCAAGCCCATGCGCCTCCTTCAGGTGATCGACGGTGCCGATGCCCGGCAGCAGCAGCGCCGACACCTTCGCGCGCTTCAGCAGCGGGATCACCGCGCCGAGGTATTCGGCATCGGTGTGCGCGGGAAAGCCGTAATTGACCGACGAGCCGCCGAGCCCGTCGCCGTGCGTGACTTCGATCAGCGGCACGCCGGCCGCATCGAGCCCGGTCGCGACCGCGCGCATCTGGTCGAGCGTCATCCGGTGACGCTTCGGGTGCATGCCGTCACGCAGCGTCATGTCGTGGACGGTGATTCGCTTGCCTTTGAGATTCATTGCCGTTTCCTTGTTCGTCCGGTCATGGGAGAAGCGCGCGTCAGGCTGCCTGCGCAACCGGCTGGAGCGCGAGGCGGCCGGCCAGCAGTTCCTCGGCGAACATCTCGGCGGTGCGCGCGGCGGCGGCCGTCATGATGTCGAGGTTGCCCGCGTATTTCGGCAGGTAGTCACCGAGGCCTTCGACCTCGAGGTAGATCGACACGCGGTTGCCGTCGAACACCGGCCCGTTGACGAGCCGGTAGCCCGGTACGTAGCGCTGCACGTCGGCGATCATCGCGTGCACCGATTCGACGATGCGCGCTTCGTCGGGCGCGCTTTCCGTCAGGCAATGCACGGTGTCGCGCATGATCAGCGGCGGATCGGCCGGGTTGATCACGATGATCGCCTTGCCGGCCTGCGCGCCGCCGACCTGCGCGACCGCCGCCGCCGTCGTGCGCGTGAATTCGTCGATGTTCTTGCGCGTGCCGGGGCCGACCGAGCGCGACGACACGGTCGCGACGATCTCGCCGTATGCGACCGGCTGCACGCGGGACACCGCGCGCACCATCGGGATCGTCGCCTGGCCGCCGCAGGTGACCATGTTGACGTTCATCTCGCCGGAGCCGATGTGATCCTTCAGGTTCACGGGCGGCACGCAGTACGGGCCGATCGCGGCCGGCGTCAGGTCGATCATCAGCACGCCGAGCGCGTTGAGCTTGCGGCTGTTCTCCGCGTGGACGTACGCGCTCGTCGCGTCGAACGCGATCTGCACGCCGTCGGCCTGCACGTGCGGCAGCAGGCCGTCGACGCCTTCCGCGGTCGTCTTCAGCCCGAGTTCGCGCGCCCGCTTCAGGCCGTCTGAATCGGGATCGATGCCGACCATCCAGACGGGTTCGAGCACGGGGCTGCGCATGAGTTTGGCGAGCAGATCGGTGCCGATGTTGCCGGGGCCGATCAGCGCGCAACGGATCTTTCGGGTCATGGGGATGTCCTCGTTTGCGATTGAATGGAAACGGCGCCGCTCACGCGAACCGCACCGAACACGCGCCGATCCCGCCGATCGACACGCGGAAGTTGTCGCCGGGCCCGGCCGGCGCCATCGCGGCGAGTGCGCCGGACAGGATCACCTCGCCGGCCTTCAGCGGAATGCCGAGGCGGCCGAGCGTATTGGCGAGCCACGCGACGGCGTTCACCGGCGAACCGAGCGCGGCCGCGCCGGCGCCGGTGCCGATCACGTCGCCGTTCTTCTCGAGCACCATCCCGCAGGTCGAGAGATCGACGCGGCGCGTGCTCACCGCCTGGTCGCCGAGCACGAACACGCCGCACGACGCGTTGTCGGCCACCGTGTCGCCGATGCGGATCTTCCAGTCGCGAATGCGCGAATCGACGATCTCGAAGCACGGCATCACGCATTCGGTCGCGGCCAGCACCATCGCGTTCGTCACGCCGGGGCCGAGCAGGTCGCGCTTCAGCACGAATGCGATCTCGCCTTCGGCCTTCGGCTGAATCAGCGTGTCGAGCGCGATGCATTCGCCCTCGCCGACCACCATGCCCGACAGCAGGTAGCCGAAATCGGGCTGGTACACGCCGAGCATGTCCATCACGGCTTTCGACGTGACGCCGATCTTCTTGCCGACGACGGTCTCGCCGGCGTCCAGGCGGCGCTGCACGAAGCGCTGCTGGATCCGGTACGCGTCGTCGATCGACAGGTCCTCGTGCTGCGACGTCAGCGGCGCGACGGGCACGCGCGACGTCATCGCGTCGTACAGCCGGTCGCCCAGCGTGGTAATCAATGTGGAGTCCATAAGCGTTTTCCGGTCGGTAACGGGGGAATCAAAGCTTGATGCAGACGTTGCGGAGTTCCGTGTAGAACTCGAGCGAATGCACGCCGCCTTCGCGGCCGATGCCCGATTGCTTCGCACCGCCGAATGCGGTGCGCAGGTCGCGCAGGAACCACGAGTTGACCCACGCGATGCCGACGTCGATCGACGCGGCGACGCGATGCGCGCGGGCCAGGCTGGTCGTCCAGATCGCGGTCGACAGCCCGTACACGTTCGCATTCGCGCGGCCGATCACCTCGGCTTCAGAGTCGAACGGCATCACGAGCGTGCACGGGCCGAAGATTTCCTCGCGTGCGATCGGCGAATCGTCGCCGAGGCCGGTCCAGATCGTCGGCTGTACCCACGCGCCGCCGCGCAGGTCGTCCGGCAGGTCGGGCACGCCGCCGCCCGTCACGACCGTCGCGCCGAGTTCGGTCGCCTTGCGGTAGTACGACAGCACCTTGTCGCGGTGTTCCTGGCTGATCAGCGGGCCGATGCCGGTCGTGTCCGCTTCCGGGCGGCCCGGCCGCAGCGCCTCGGCGCCTGCCTTCAGCGCGGCGACGAAACGCTCGAACAGCGGGCGCTCGACGTACACGCGCTCCGTGCCGAGACACACCTGCCCGGCATTCGCGAAGCACGAGCGCAACGTGCCCTCGACGGCCGCGTCGAAGTCGCAATCGGCGAACACGATCGCCGCGTTCTTGCCGCCCATCTCGAGGCTGACTGGCCGCGCGCCGTCGGCGGCCGCCTTCATGATCGCCGCACCGGTGCGCGTCTCGCCGGTAAACGTGATCGCGTTCACGCCGGGATGGGTCGTCAGGAATTCGCCGGCTGAATCGGGCCCGAAACCGTGCACGACGTTGTAGACGCCGCGCGGCACGCCCGCCGCGTTCATCACTTCGCCGAGCAGCGCAGCCGTCTGCGGCGTTTCCTCCGACGGCTTCACGACCACGGTGTTGCCGCACGCGAGTGCCGGCCCGACCTTCCACGTCATCAGCAGCAACGGCAGGTTCCACGGGCAGATCACGCCGACCACGCCGACCGGGCGGCGAATCGCGTAGTTGAGCGCGCCCGCGCCGTCCGGCGTCGCCATTTCGAAGGTTTCGCCCGGCACGTTCTTCACGATGTCGGCGAACACCTTGAAGTTCGCGGCGCCGCGCGGGATGTCGATATGGCTCGCGAGGCTCACCGGCTTGCCGGTGTCGGCCACTTCGGCCTCGAGAAAATCGTCGAAGCGGCGCGTGATGCCATCGGCTACCGCGTACAGGATCTCGACGCGCTGTGCGACCGTGATGCCGCCCCACGGCCCCGACAGCGCCGCGCGCGCCGCGTGGACGGCCGCGTCGACGTCGGCGCGGCTCGCTTCGGCCACGCGCGCGATCACCGCGTTGTCGAGCGGCGAGCGCTTGTCGAACCAGCGTTCTCCGGCGCGATAGCTGCCGTCGATGAAATTGCGGACGAGCCGCACGTCCGGCTGCCCGCCGGCGGGGCCGCGCGTCGCGGCGATGGGTTCGGTGTCGTACATGATGTGTCTGTCGAGTGTCTTGAATCCGTGATCCGGTGGGTTCGTTCCGCGCGTTCGCGTGCCGTGCGTCATCGCGCGCGGAAGCCGGCGGCAGCGAGGCCCGCGTGCGCGCACTGTTCGTCCTGCGCCTCGCTGCCGCCCGACACGCCGATGCCGCCGATCCGCACGCCGTCGTCGTCGATCGGCAAGCCGCCGCCGAACGCGACGAAGCGTGCGCGCAAGACGAGCCCCTGCCGCACCGCGTCCGAATGCGTGGCCAGCGCGTCGTGCCAGCCGCCGGTCGGCACGCCGAAACTCGCGGCCGTGTACGCCTTGTCGATCGCGATGTCGATCGAATGCAGCGGCGCGCCGGGCATCCGCACGAAGGCCGCGAGCAGCCCCGCCGCATCGACCACCGCGACGTTCACGCGCACGCCGAGCCGTTCGGCCGCTTCTGCCGCCGCGTGCGCGACGCGCGCGGCGGCCGGCCAGTCGATCGTGCGCAACGCGACGCTGCGGGTCGAATCATTCCGTGCCATGACGCTGTGCTCCTTCGCGGGTCAGGTGTAGACGGTCGTGAACGCTTCGTTCAGCTCGCCGGAGTGGAAGAAGATCCCGCGCCCGAGTTCGTCCTCGGTCCAGGTCGTGACCGGGCGATCGGGTTGCGCGAGATAGCCGAGCCCCGCGAAGGTTTCGTTGCGGTTGCCGCTCGGATCGAAGAAGTAGATGGTCGTGCCGCGCGTGATGCCGTGCCGCGTGGGCGCGACGTCGATCTTCACCTTGTTCTTCGCCATCACGTCGGCCGACTTCAGCACGTCGGCCCAGTCGTCGAGGAAGAACGCGATGTGATGCAGGCCGTTGCGCGGGCCGCCGACGAACGCGATGTCGTGCGGCGTCGAGCTGCGGAACATCCACGTCGCGGCGCGAATCGTGTTGCCCGGGCCGACCATCACCTGCTCGGCCAGATGGAAGTCGAGGCACTCGGCCATGAAGCGCGTGTTCTCCTCGACACGGTTCACGCCGGTCTCGGGATTCAGCTCGCACATCAGCAGGCAATGGTCGAGCCAGTGCACGGCCGAGCCCGGAATGTCGTCGGGCCAAGGATCGGGATTCAGCGAACCGACGGCCGTGCCGACCTGCTCCTTCTGCGCGAACAGGCGCAATTCATGCCCGCTCGGCAGCAGGAACCGCAGCTGGCGGCCCACGGCCGGCAACGCGCCTTCCGGCAGCATCTCGGTCTTGATCCCGTACGCGTCGATCCGCTGCCGCAGCGTGTCGAGGTCGGCATCGCGCTCGACCTTGTAGGCCGCATGCTTGAGCCCGGCCTGGTCGGACGGCGACAGGATCAGCGAATAGCGGTCCCATTCGTCCCAGCATTTCAGGTAGACGTTGCCGGCCGCGTCGCGCATCGTCTCCTGCATGCCGAGCACGCGTATGTAATGACGCAGCGCCGCTTCCATGTCCATCACCTTCAGATTGACATGACCAATACGCATCACACTCATGGTGAGTCTCCTCCTTGGTTACTTGTTGAGTTCCGGCGTCCCGGCACAGGCCGATCCGCAGAAAAACGGCTTCTTCAGCCGGCCGGCCACTTCCAGTTCGACGTCGCCGTCGGCCGTCACGCGGCACGCGAGCGCATAACCGTCGTCCTCCTCCTCGGCGCTCACGTGCGCGCGGCTGACCGGTCCGAGCTTGCGCACCGCGCCGCGCAGCACGCGCACCTTGCACACGCCGCACCCGCCGTTCAGGCAGCCGACCGGGATGCCGCGCCGGCCGAGCTTCGCCATGCCGGCCAGTAGCGATTCGCCGGCGCCGCATGCGTAGCGCTCGTCGGTCTGCGCGATCGTCACCGTCGCGCACACGCGGCCCGCGTCCATGTCACACCCGCCGGAACAGCGGGCTGCGCGTCTGTTGCGCGTCGGCCGCCGAAATGAACTTCTCGTGATAGATGTCGCGCTCGAACAGGCGCCCCTGCATCAGCGCGGTGATGCACGCGTCGATCATCGCGGGCGGTCCGCACAGGTAGGCTTGATGGCCGGAGAAGTCGCCGTCGAAATGCGCCTTCGCGACGTCGTGCACGAAGCCGTTCGCGACGCCGTCACCCGCGTCCGGTGCGCCTTCCGACAGCGCCGGCACGTACGTGAAATTCGGGTAGCGTTCGGCCAGCGCGCGGAATTCGTCGTGGTAATAAAGCTCCTTCGCGTTGCGCTGGCCGTAGATCAGCGTGATCGGCGCGGTAACGCCGCTCGCGAGCAGGTCGGCGATCATCGAGCGCGGGCTCGACAGCCCGGAGCCGCCGGCCATGAAGATCATCGGCAGCGCGGCCGAGCGGCGCACGAAGAAACGGCCGTACGGGCCCGACAGCCGCACGCGGTCGCCGGTCGCCAGCTGCTCGTGCAGGTAGCTGGTGCCCAGGCCGCCCGGCACCTGACGCACGTTCAGCTCGATCTCGTCGGTGGCGGCCACATCCGCCGGTGCGTTCGCGATCGAGAACGCGCGGCTCTGCCCGAGCCCGGGGATTTCGAGCTGCACGTACTGGCCGGCCTGGAAATGGATCGGCTGCGACAGCTTCAGGCGGATCGACTTGATGGTCGGCGTGAGCTGCTCGATGCGCGTGACGTCGGCCGCGAAGTCCTTGACCGGGATGATCTCCGCGTCGGGCTCCTCGTCGACGTCGGCCTCGATCACGGTGTCGGCCTGCAGCGTCGCGCAGCATGCGAGCGCCTTGCCTTCCTCGCGCTCGAAATCCATCAGCGCGAACGGGTTCGCGTCGCCAAGATCGGTCTCGCCGTCGAGCACGGCGACCTTGCAGGTGCCGCACAGGCCGTGACAGCACGCGTGCGGAATGTAGATGCCCTGGCGCAGCGCGGCATCGAGCATCGTCTGTCCTTCCTCGACCTCGATCGTGACGCCCAGCGGCTCGATGGTAAGTTGGTGGCTCATGATGGTTCGCTCGTCCGCGTGGCGGTCAGAAGCTCGCGCCGCCGAGGCCGTCGAGGCCCGGCGTGCGGAAGCTGATCAGGTCCTTGTGCCCGAGGCCGTTGCCGGCGAGGCTCTGCGCGGGATCCGGCGTCCACGGCTCACCGGAGCGGAACCACTCGACGCGATCCCAGTCGATCTTCGCGAAATCCGGGTGGTAGCCGTAGACGGGCGGCAGCACGTCGCGCACGAGCGCGCCGAACGGCAGGTCGGGCGGCAGCGGCAGGCAGAACGGCGCCGGGAACATCAGGTGGTCTTCCCAGCACACGTAGAGCAGCGGCGCCGGGAACTTCCCGACCGCGTCCTTCACCGGGAAGTCGTAGGGTTTGAGCGCGATGACGGCCATGTTTGTCTCCTGTCGGCCGGCGTTCGCGCCTTCGCGCGTGCGCCGGTCTCGTTCAAGGTTGCGTATTGATCAGTTGCTCGTGACCTGGCCGCGCCAGGCCGCGAAGTTCTTCTGGTCTTCCGAGCCTTCGAAATCGAGGTTGTCGCGGCCCATCCGCACCGCGTAGTAGTCGAGCACCGCGGCGAGCGGATCGAAGCCTTCCGCCGTCGGGTCCGCATCGGGCGGGAAGCAGTTGCCCTGATGGATCTGGTGCACCGGCAGCCACGCCTGCACGTACTTCTGCGGCTCGTGATCGAAGATTTCCTTGCAGTGATCGCTGCAGAAATGGAACTTGTTGCCGAGGTAATCCGATTCGCGCGCGCCGATCTTGCGTGCGTTGCCGGGCTCGGTGAACAGCATCGGGATCTGGCAGGTCTGGCACAGCATCGGCAGCGTCTTCATGTAGAAGCGGTTGCCGGCCTTCGCCTGCTCGCCCCAGTAATCGAAGCGCGGGCGGTAGTAGCGGTCGAACGAATCCGGATACTTCGCGGACAGCCACGCCATCTCATCCTCGCCCGGCACCCACGTATGGAATGCGGACGCCGCGTTGAAGCCGTAGAACGTCGACCACGCCTGGTGGCTAATGTGGTCCTTGCCTTCGCATGCGTCCTGCCAGCCCTTCGGCTCGCGAATGCCGTAGCGTGCGAGATCCTTGAACAGCGCGCCGCCGTTCTGCTCCGCGTACATCTCCCACGATTCGCGCCAGCTCATCACGCGCTTCGGCTGCATGTAGTCCATCATCATCGCGACGAGCGTCAGCAGCCGGTAGCCGCGCCAGAACCACTTGTCGATCCAGCGCTGCACGATCGGCACGTTGTCGGGATCCTGTTCGAGCAGGAACTTGATGCACTCGATGCCGAGCGTCATGTGACGCGATTCGTCCGATTGCGCGGAGAAGCCGAACGTGACGGTCGACATGTCGCCGTTGTATGCGGCGCCCGACATGAACGGCACGAACAGCAGGTTCGTCAGCACGTATTCGAACGAGAAGCTCACGGCGGTCAGGAATTCGAACGGCCCCGACGAATACGCATCCTCGAAGAACGACTTCGGCACCGACAGGTACCAGACGCGATCGAACCAGTGGTTCGAGTGATGGAACCCGTTGAAGAACCTGTTGTACGTCGACATCGCGTGCGTTTCGGTCTGGTAGTGCCGCAGCTCGTCGATCGACTGCATCTGGCACGCGATGCGCGCGCCCTCGCCGGTGAAATGCCGGCCGACGTGCGCGAAGCCGCGGTGCGCGAGGTATTCGAGCGGCGTCACGCCCTGGATGAACAGCTTCAGCGCATTGATGTAGCGCGCGTCCGTCACGCCGAGGAACGCGTTGTTCTGCGTGAACGCGTCGATCACCGCGTACAGTTTCTTTTCCTTCTCGCCCTGGTATTTCCAGTACGCGTCCATCGTCAGGCGGAACGGGTCGACCCACTTGTCCCAGTCGTGGATCTTGATGCCCTCGTAGCGGTCGTACGGGAATACCTTGTCCATCGGCTGGTAGGTCGTTTCCCAGCCGAGGCCGCGCGTCATCGCCGCGTAGCGGTCCTTCAGGCCGAGCTTTTTCTTGAGCGTAGGCGTATCCATTCGTGTCTCCGGTGTTGTCGGTGCGCGGTGCGCGGCGTTCAGTGCGACCAGCTCAGCGTGAACTGGTCGTCGTCCTCGTCGATGTGGCCCGACAGCGTGATCAGGTTCACCTGCAGCTGCTGCAGGTCGAAGCGCGTGCCGGTCAGTTCCTCGATCGTTTCGCGGCGGATCGTCAGCCGGTCCGGCGAATCGATCTTGACCATGCCGGGCGACTCGACCACCGTCGCGAGCGGGTTGTCCGCGACGATCGCCTCGACGATCGGTCTGGATTCCTCATTTGCCTGGAAGGCGATGAATACGTTGGACATGCTGGTTTCCCTGTTTGAGTGATTGACGCCCGTCGTCAGAACGCGATGCCGAGCTTCGCGATGCGCGCATGGAACAGCTCGCGCACTTCGTCGAGCGCCGCACGACCGTCGTCCCGCAACGCCAGCGCCGCCACCGGCGCGAGCGCCGCATCGGCCCGTGCGGACCAGTCGCGCGTCCAGCGGGCAAGCAGTGCGCGGTTGTCGTCCGATTCGGCCGCCATCGTTTTCACGACCGCGTCGATCCAGCGGTTCGATTCCGTGTGCCATTCGGGCATGAACGCGGTCAGCATCGCGACGGCCGAGCCGCCCGCGAGCGCGATCCGTTCATCGACGAAGCGGTCGTATATGAGCGGATAAAGCAGCCCGTCGAGCGCGAGGTTCTGCGCGACGAACAGCTCGACCGGATCGGCGACGACCAGCGTGTCCTCGACGTAGCGGCGCAGCGGCTGCCACGCGGCGCCGGTCAGCCATGCCGCCTTGGCCGTATCGAGCGTGTCGGGCTCGGCCATCGCAAGCGCGAGACGCGTGAGGTACTGCGCGACGCCGAGGTTGTCCATCGCATGGAACATCGCGGGGGCGGTGAACGCCGTGCCGTAGCCGAGCGCGCAGACCTGCGCGTTGTTCATGTTCGCGCCCCACGCCGCGTGGCGCAGCGGCACCAGCACGTCGAGCGCGTGCGCAGCGACGTCGTCGCGCATCAGGCCGATCATCCGGCGCGATTCGACGAACTCGAAGTTCGCTTCCATCGTGTCCTGCTGGCGCGCCCGCGCGGTTGCCCACGACGCGTAGTAGAACTGGCGCGGGTCCTTCAGCGCATACCAGTCCGCCATCCGGATCGCCGAACGCGACGCGTCGAAGATCTCGTGATCGGGGTCCCACGTCGGCCGGTAATGGAAGTTCGCCTGGGGCTGCGCGCCCATCATGCCTTCCTGGTAGCGCGTCGCCGTCCTGTCGCCGCCGATGTGCTGCGCGACGTGCGCAAAGGTGTGCCGGAGCGGCTTGATGTCGACTGTCTTCAGCTCGATGGTCACTTCTTGCTCCTCAAGGTCATGGGTTCGCTTCGACGTCCAGCCGCGTGACCTGCTGTTCGCGGCAGAACGCGTCGAAGGCGGCAGGAGGCAACGTCAGCTCGACGCACAGCTCCGGCGCGCCGCCGATCGACAGCTCGAATTCGACGAAGCCGCGTGAGTTCGTGCCGGTCACGCGGACGCACTTGCGGCCCGGGTCGAGCGGAGAAAGATCGGTGTCGGGTGGATTCATGTTCGGTGTCGCCTCCATGCCGTCCTTCAATGCAGCATCCGTGCCACACTCGGCCGGCTTGGCAAAAAATCTCGATAATTCAGGGAAAGCCCTGACGTAAAGTTTGAATTCGAGATCCACAATGGCGGTTAACCAGAACGCGATCCGCGCCCGGACTATCGCGCCGAACCCCTGATCAGACGGACTCCTTCATCATTTGATCAATCCGGTTTCGCGCATTTGATCAAATGATCAACCCGTCACGTGTCCCCGGGCGCCGCTTGCGGAAATTTCGAAAATCACGAGAAATCTCGACGGAGGAGACATGACGCGGCCCAGCCTGCCCCCCTTGCCGCCAGACACCGACCTGCGCAAGCTGATCCATTTTTCGGCGAGCGACGGCCGCATCTGGCTCGCCGGACAGCGGATGGTGCTGCTCCATGCCGGCGCGCTGGCGACGCTGCGCCAGGAACTGATGGAAAGCGTCGGCCCGGCGCAGACGCGGCGATTCTTCACGCGCGTCGGCTTTGCCGCCGGCGAACGGGACGCCGCGCTCGCGCGCGAGATCCGCAGCGGCGCATCGCTGTTCGACATGTTTCATGTCGGCCCGCAGTTGCACATGCTCGAAGGCGCGGTGCAGGTCACGCCGCTGCGTTTCGAAGCGGACCCTGCGACCGGTGCGTTCTATTGCGAGTACCGGTGGGAGCATTCCTGGGAAGCCGACGTGCACCGCCGCACGTTCGGCCCGCAGCCCGAGCCCGTGTGCTGGATGCTGATCGGCTATGCGACCGGCTATACGAGCGCGTTCATCGGCCGGACCATCCTGTTCAAGGAAACGTCCTGTGTCGGCATGCACGATCCGCACTGCACGATCGTCGGCAAGCCGGCCGACGAATGGCCCGATGCAGAGGAAATCTCGTCGTGGTTCAAGGCCGATTCGCTGATCAATACGATCCGCGACCTGCAGACCGAGGTCGAATCGCTGCGCCTCGAAATCGCGCCCGACGACAGCCGGACGAAGCTCGTCGGGCGCTCCGATGCGTTTCGCGCCGCATACGCGCTGCTCGAAACGGCCGCGCCGACCAAGGTCGCCGTGCTGCTCACCGGCGAGACGGGCGTCGGCAAGGAACGGTTCGCCCGCGCGCTGCACAGCCTCAGCCCGCGCGCCGCGAAGCCGTTCGTCGCGATCAACTGCGCGGCGATTCCGCACGCACTGATCGAATCGGAACTGTTCGGCGCGGAGAAGGGCGCGTTCACGGGCTCGCAGGCCACGCGCGCCGGGCGCTTCGAGCGCGCGAACGGCGGCACGCTGTTCCTCGACGAGATCGGCGAACTGCCGCTCGACGTGCAGGCCAAGCTGCTGCGCGTGCTTCAGGAGGGCGAAGTCGAGCGGCTCGGCGCGACGGAAGGCAGGAAGGTCGACGTGCGCGTCGTCGCGGCGACCAACCGCGACCTCGAACAGGCCGTGCGCGACGGCACCTTTCGCGCGGACCTCTATTACCGGATCAACGTCTACCCGGTGCTGATCCCGCCGCTGCGCGACCGGCAGGACGATATCGCGCTGCTCGCCGACGCGATGCTCGAACGCTTCGCGTCGCTGCACGGCAAGCCTGCGCCCACGCTGACCGACTATGCGTACGACACGCTGCGCGGCTACCGGTGGCCCGGCAACGTGCGCGAGCTCGAGAACCTGATCGAGCGCGCGGTGATCCTGTCGCGCCCGAACCGGCCGGTCGACGCGAAGGACCTGTTCCCCGGCGTCGGGCTGCCCGGCGGCGCGACGGTCGACCGTGCGGGGCAGATTCGCCCGGCGGCCGCGCTGTCGATCGACTGCGCGACGCTGCTCGACCAGTTGCAGGGCGGCGGCGGGCTCGACGGCCTCGAGCGTGCGCTGCTGCATGAAGCCGTCGACCGCGCGAACGGCAACCTGTCGGCCGCCGCACGCCTGCTCGGCGTGACACGCGCGCAGCTCAGCTACCGCCTCAATCGCAAACACGATCAGGAGGACGCCTGACATGAACACCATCCTGCCCGCGCCCCCGTTCACCGACACGCTGCCCGACGACGCGTCGGCGACCGACGATACCGTCGAGCCGCATGCCCGCACGCTCAGCGAGCATGCATACCATCAGCTGCGCCAGCACATCGTCGAAGGCCACTACCCGCCGGGCGCGAAGCTGCGCGTCGAGCATCTGAAGAACGTGTACGGCGTCGGCGCCGGCACGCTGCGCGAAGCGCTCACGCGGCTCGTCAGCGATGCGCTGGTCGTCGCCGAAGGGCAGCGCGGCTTTCGCGTGACGCCGATGTCGGTCGACGATCTCGAAGCGATCACACGGCTGCGCATCCACATCGAGGTCGATGCATTGCGCGAATCCGTGCGACGCGGCGACGACGCATGGGAACAGCGCGTGCGCCAGAGCTTCGAGATGCTGTCGGCGTGGGAACAACCGGTGTCGATCGCGCACCGGACCGCGTGGGAAGCGTGCAACCGGCGCTTTCACGAAGCGCTGATCTCGGCCGCCGCGACGCCGTGGACCTACCTGATCCTGCGGATGCTCTCGCAGCAAAGCGAACGGTACCGGCGCGTGTGCATTGGGCTCGGCGATTCGAAGCGCGACGTGCATGCGGAACATGCGTGCCTGTTCGACGCCGCGATGCGGCGCGCCGATGCGCGCGCGGCGCTCGCGCTCGAGGACCATATCGGCACGACGCTCGCGGTGGTGCGCAACGCGCCGCCCGGCACGCTGCCGTTCTAGCGCTTCACGGCATGCTCGCGGCGCTCAGGCCAGTTCGGGATAACCGTGCGCGGCCGCGTCCTGCGCGAACCGTGCAATCGTGTCGTAGTCGGCCGGCAGCAGCCGTTCGAAGCCCTTCAGCCGCAGCACGCGCGCCCGTTGCGCGTCGGCGGCCGCCGCACGATCGAGCGCGTCCTGCAACGCACCGACCTGTGTTTCCGGCAGCGCGCGCGACGCGATGAACGGCAATCCCGGCGCGGAAGCCGTCGTACCGATGACCCGGATGTCCTTCAGCAGATCGGGCAACGCGTCGCGGATATAAGCAAACGTCACGCAGTCAATCGCCCCGCAATCGGCATCGCCCGACGCCAGCGCACGCAGCACGTTCACGTGCGAGCCAACCGGCGTGACCGCCCCGAAGAAATGCCCGTCATGCGCATGCGGCGCGACCGCGTGCCTGAATGCGTTCATCCCGCTGTGTGAATCGTCGCCGTTGAGTGCGGCGCGCAGCCCGCGACAGGCGGCGAGCGTCGTCGTGCCGCCCGCGTGCACGCGCGCCGACACGACCAGCACGCTGCTATAACGCGCCCCGTCGCAGCCGTCCGCGTCGAAAGCAGGCGTCGCGATCAAACGCACGACGCCGCGCAACCCGAGCATCCGGTACGGGTAGCCGCAGGTCTGCGACAGCAGCAGATCGTCGCGCCGCCACAGCGCATGCAGGTCGTCGAACGGCGCATCGGGCAGCGCTACGCCGGCAGGGCCGCCCGCCTTCGCGAACGCGTCGAGCGCATCGCGCAACAACGCGCGCCACAGGGCGGCGTGGCGCGGCGTCACGTTGTACATCGGCAGTACTGCGATCCATGGGTTCATGCGGGCATTCTACGCACCGGCGGCGGCCCCGATGCTTATCGGCCTCGTCACGATAAGCAAATGCGAATCGATTGGTTGGCGCTGCAGCGCTGCCCCGGTACCGTTCGAAGGCCTGCCGGCGCTGCCACCTTGCGCAATGCCGGACAGGCCGACCGTGATCCGCGAGACACCTGCGCACCGGGCCGAGCGCACCGGTTCCATCGCTCGTTCCCCGCACTGCCCGATCCATCCGCCTCAACGCCATGGCCGAATACTTCGACGTCGATCACGCGCGCGCGATTGCCGCGCTCGGCGCCCGCTTCACCGCCCGCACCGAGTGGCCGACCTGGCTGCTGGTCGCCGTCATCTACGGCGGCTGGCTGGCCGTGCTGCTGCTCGTGCGCGACGGGCACCTGTCGCTCGCGGCCGCGACGCCGCCGCTGATCCTGCTCGGCGCATGGCACATGTCGCTGCAGCACGAACTACTGCACGGCCATCCGACACGTTCCGCGTTCATGAACAAGCTGCTCGGCTATCCGCCGCTGACGGTCTGGTATCCGTACACGCTGTATCGCGACACGCACCTCGACCATCACCGCGACGAAGACCTGACCGTGCCGGGCGTCGATCCCGAAACGAACTACGTAACGCGCGAACGCTGGGCGCGGCTGCCGCGCTGGCGTCGCGCGCTGACGGTCGCGCGCAAGACTTTCATCGGACGAATCGTCGTGGGGCCGCCGCTCGCCATCGCCGCGACGGTCGCCGATGCGGTCGCCAGGTTCCGGCGCGGCGACTTCCGCCATCTGCCGATGTGGATCATGCACGCCGCCTGCGTGGTCGTGCTGCTCGCATGGCTACAACGCGAGATCGGCGTGCCGTGGTGGTACTACCTGCTGGCCGTCACGTGGCCCGCGCTGTCGCTCGCGATGATCCGCTCGCTGTACGAGCACCGCGCCGCGCGGCACCCGAAGGCGCGCATCACGATCAACGAGGCCGGCTTCGCGATGCGGCTGCTGTACCTGAACAACAACTACCACCTCGTTCATCACGACCTGCCGAAGCTGCCGTGGTACGACCTGCCGCGCGCGTACCGGATGCGGCGCGACGCGTATGCGAAGAAATGCGGCGGTTTCGTGATCCGCGGCGGGTATCGCGAGCTGCTCGCGCGCCATGCGTGGACGCCGACCGATACGCCCGTGCATCCGTTCGACCAGGGCACGGCGTCGCTGTCGACGGGGAGCGGGGTAAAGGTGGCGGTGGTCGACAAGGTGCTGCAGATCAGTACGTGACGTGCGGCGGAGCCGCACTGCTTCGTGAAGCAGCCGGATTCAGCGACGCGGGCGTCAGGCCGTACGGCCGGCGATTCGTCCGCCGCGCCGCATTTTTCTTACGAAATGCCGACGATACCGCTCGTGCCCGCGCATTGCCAATTGCGCCGCCAATGTCCAGAATGGCGGCTCGTCCGGGGCTTCCAACAATCATTCGCCCCGGCTCTGCCCCCGGCCACGCGCCGCACGCCCCCACGACGATGCAATCGAACACCCCGCCCGGCGCAATCCGCGCGATCGGCAACGACTGGTCCGTTTCCGCGATCACCGCGGGCTTTCTCGCGGTCCTGATTTCCTACGCGGGCCCGCTCGCGATCTTCTTCCAGGCGTCGCAGGCCGCGCACGTGTCCAATGAAATGGTGTCGTCGTGGGTCTGGGCGATCTCGATCGGCGCGGGCATCTCGGGCCTGTTCGCGAGCTGGAAGCTGAAGGTGCCGGTCGTCACCGCGTGGTCGGCACCCGGCACCGCGCTGCTCGTCGGCCTGTTTCCGCAACTGACGCTCAACCAGGCCGTCGGCGCCTACATCACGGCCGCGCTGATCATCCTGCTGATCGGCGTAACCGGCTATTTCGACCGGCTCGTGCGTCACATTCCGCGCGGCATCGCGTGCGGGATGATGGCCGGCATCCTGCTGCCGTTCGGCACGCACGCGTTCGCCGCCGCATCGGAGCAGCCCGCGCTCGCGTTCGGGATGATCGCGGCCTACGTGATCTTCAAGCGCCTGCTGCCGCGCTACAGCATCGTGCTCGTGCTGCTGACGGGCGCCGCGCTCGCGACGGCGCTCGGGATGACGCATCTCGGCAACGTGTCGCCGAGCATCGCGCACCCGATCTTCATCGCGCCCGAATGGACGCTCGGCACGACGCTGAGCCTCGCGCTGCCGCTCGTCGTCGTCAGCCTCACCGGCCAGTTCCTGCCGGGCATGACGATCCTGCGGGTGTCCGGCTATCACACGCCCGCGCGCCCGATCATCACGGCGACCAGCGTGATGTCGCTCGTGGTCGCGTGCTTCGGCGGGATCACGATCGTCGTCGCGGCGATCACGGCCGCGCTCTGCACCGGCAAGGACGCGCACGAGGATGCGGGCCGGCGCTACGTCGCCGGGCTCGCGAACGGTGCGTTCTACCTGATGGGCGGGCTCTTCGCGGGCACGATCGTCACGGTGTTCTTCGCGCTGCCGAAGGCGTTCGTCGCGATCCTCGCGGGGCTCGCGCTGATCGGCGCGATCGGCGCGAACGTGCACGGGATCTTCGAGGACGAGAATCACCGCGAGGCGTCGGTGATCACGTTCCTCGCGACCGCGTCGGGCATGACGTGGCTCGGGCTCGGTTCCGCGTTCTGGGGGATCGTGATCGGATCGTTTTCGTATGCGGTACTGAACAAGGTGCGGCGACAGGCGTGATGCGCAACACGCGCAACGCTCGCCGCCGCGTCGATCAGCGCGCGTGCTGGCGCAACAGCTGCGCAAGTGCATCGGCCGGCGCCGTCGTCCCGTAAAGCCGCTCCGATACGCCCTCCTCGACGTCGATCTGTCCGGCGTTGTGCACGTCGTAGAGATCGACGATCAACTGTGCATGGCGTTCGCTGAGGCCCGCGCGCAGCAGCGTCGCGGCCCAGGTGTCGCGCGGCAGTTCATGCGCGACGATGGCACGGCCGGCCGCCGCGCCGAGCGTATCCGCAATGGTCGTCACGCTCACCCGCTGCGGCCCTTCGACGCTGACGATGCGCGGCCCGTTGCCGCCCTCGGGCGCATCGAGCAGCAACCGCGCCGCGACGACGCCCACATCGGGCGCCCAGACCGTCGGGAACACCTTGCCGACCGGATGGTGGAAGCTCGGCAGCACGCCGGTGCCGAGCGCGACCGGCAGCACGCGCGCCCAGTTCTGCAGATGCTCGGCCGAACGTAGCAGCGTCAATTGCGTCGGGATCGTTCTCAGCCGTTCCTCGAGGTAATGGAACAGACGCGTGATGCCCGTGTTGCCTTCGCGCTCCGCGCCGTAATCCGACAGGGCGAGTAGCGCAGGCGGCGGGTTTGCGGCGAGTGCGGCGGTGGCGACGTCGATCGTCCGCGCCATCGTCGCGGCCGGATCGGGGTCGGCTACGGGTACCGGGCACAGTATCTGTACGGCCTGTGCGCCGTCGATCGCGGATGCGACCGCGTTCGCGTCCGTCAGCTCGGCGATCACGACATCGCAGCCAAACTGCGCGAAGCGTTCACGATGGCGTGCGTCGCGCAACACCGCGCGCACGGGATGGCCGGCGTTGCGCAAGGTCTCCACGGTCGACTGGCCGACGTTGCCTGATGCTCCGAAGATCACGAACACGGTTCGCTCCTGGGGGGATGAAGGTGGGGTGATTGTCGGGTTGGGCGGAGGGAACGGCGCGCAGGGAGGGATGAATACAGCAGGAAAGGATGACGGGATGCGGGGCCGCGCACGGATCGCGCGGCGCCCCGCCCACCCGTCACGCTGCCGAGGCTAGCGACGCGAGGGCTTCGCGTCCTCCACGCCCTCATACGCCAGCCTCAACCCACCCCGCTCCCCCGATCGCGCAATCTCCGTCGGCGTCGCACCCACCACGCGATTCATCCAGTTCGCCATGTGACTCTGGTGCGCAAACCCGGCTTCGAGCGCGATCTGGCTGATACTCAGCCGGCCTTCGAGCAGCAACGCCTTCGCCCGCTCGACCCGGCGCCGCACGACGTACTGATGCACGGGCATCCCGAGCGTTTCGCGGAACAGCACCTTGAAATGCGGGACGCTGATCGACACGAGCGCCGCGAGTTCGGCAAGCGTCATGCGCCGCTCGAGATTCGCTTCGACATAGTCGATCACGCGCGCGGCCGCCTTCGGCGCGAGCGTGCGGCGGCGCTCGCGAAACGCCGGCTGGCCGTCGACCAGCCGCGCGACGAGCGCCGTGCACAGGCTTTCCGCATAGAGCGGATCCGACGCGTCGTCCGCTTCGAGTTCGGCCGCCATCGCCCACGCGATGTGCTGAAGGCGCGGGTCACGCACCTGCAGCCGGCGGCGGATCTGCCCCTGCGACGGCTTCAGTTCGAGCTGCTCGACGGTGCGCCGCACAAACGTGTCGCTGAGCATGATGTGCAGGATCCGGCAGTCGGCGCTGTCGGTCCACTGGCCGGGCAAGCCCGCCGGAATCACATCGACGTCGCCATGCGCCTGAATGCGCGATACGCGTTCGCCGTCGCACACGCAATCCGCGCGAACAGGCCCGCCGATATGCACGCCGATCCGATGATGCTCGGCCGCCGGAATCCGGTAGGTGCCCGCGCGGATTTCCAGCAGCGACGCGCCGAAGCCCTGCCAGCCGAGCCCGCGGCTGGAGCGCAGGCTGACCGGGACGCCGTTGTCCGTCGGCGCCGCGAGAATCGCATCGCTCATGGCCTTCCTCCGGTGAATGGGAATATCGAACGCGCATTGTGACGCGTTTTCGGCCCGCCTGCCGGACCTGCCGGCTGCTCACCCGGGCCGAGCAGAAAAAGATCATCCGTTTCTGCTCGGGGCCATCCTTGCGTGTGCGCCGGCGGGCGCCGTGCCGCTTACGATGGCCCCATCCGACACCTACGGAGACCGTCATGCCTCACTGCCTTGCGCAACGCACCGCGCTCACCGCGCCGTCGCCCGCCGCCACCCGCCCCTCGTCCGGCCCCCGCTCCCGCAACGACCGCACCACGATAGCCGCCCGGTGCCTGCGCATCGTGGGCTGGTACCGGCTCGAACGGCTGCTCGCGTCGATCCCCGACAGCAACGACGACTTCGGGCTCGTCTGACCGGCCGCACGGCCGGTGTCGGACGCTCATTTGCGCCGCTTATTTGCGCCGCCGCTCGTGCGGTGCCACCGTCGCGCCGTCGATCACCGGCGCGCCCTGCTTGATCAGGAAATCGCGGAACAGCCCCGTGACCTGCGAAATGCGCCGGTCGGCGAGCGTGACCACATACCATTCGCGTTCGATCGGGTTGCCGGGGAACGGCAGTTGCCCGAGCAGCCCGGTGCGCAATTCGAGTGCACACGCGTGCAACGACAGGAACGCGACACCGAGCCCGGCTTCGGCCATCTGCTTGATCGCCTCGTTGCTCGACAGTTCGGAGCCCACATGGAAGCGGTGGCCGGCCGTCTTGAAGAGGTTCTCGACGGTCGACCGCGTGCCCGCGCCGCGTTCGCGCACGAGCAGGTGCGCGGATTCGAGATCCTTCAGCGAGATGCGCTTGCGCTGCATCAGCGGATGACCAGGCGCCGCGACGAACACCATCGGATGCTTCGCGAACTCCACCGCATGCGTACGCAATTCCTTCGGCGCGCTGCCCATCACCGCGAGATCGATTTCATGCGTGGCGAGCATGCGGATGATGTCGTCGCGATTTCCAACCTTGAAATATGTCTTCACATGCGGACGCGTCGCGGTGAATTTCACGAGCAGCGGCGGAATCAGGTACTCGGCCGTCGTGATCGCACCGATCCGCAGCGTGCCGCCGAGATCGCCGGTCAGCGCGGCCACTTCGTCGCCGGCCTCGCTCCACAGATGCAGGATCTCGCGCGCATAGCGCGACACGATCTCGCCGGCCGCGGTCAGCTGTACCCCGCGCCCCACCCGCTGCAGCAAGGCGGCGCCCACCGCCTCCTCGAGCAGGCGAACCTGCAGCGACACGGCCGGCTGCGTCAGGTTCAGCTCCTCGGCCGCCCGCGACACGCTGCCGAGCCGCGCAATCATGTCCAGCGCCTTCAGCTGCCGGAACGTCGCGGTCTTTCCTATAAGTGAATACATATGAGTCGCTTATAAACATTAAATTGTTCGAGTGGGTTCGAAACTATATCGTCGGTTCTCGAGCAATGTCATCCGAATCGTCATTCAGCGGGAGCCCCACATGGACAACACCACGCCCAACCTTGCAACGGACCGCGCACCGCGCCTGCCGCGCATCGTGATCGTCGGCGGCGGCGCCGGCGGCCTGCACCTCGCCACGCGTCTCGGCGATACGGTCGGACGCCGCGGCCAAGCCGAAGTCGTGCTCGTCGACCGCTACCCGACGCACTTCTGGAAGCCGCTGCTGCACGAAGCCGCTTCGGGCCATCGCGACCCGGCATCGCACACGATCGAGTACGCAGCGCAAGCAAAGCGCCACGGTTTCCGTTTCGTGCAGGGCGCGCTGCAGCGGGTCGACCGCGCGGCACGCACCGCAACGATCGCGGCCGTGCAGGATGCGGACGGCACGGAAATCCTGCCGCAGCGCGAGCTCGACTATGACGACCTCGTGCTCGCCGTCGGCAGCGTGACGAACTTCTTCAACGTGCCGGGCGCCGCGCGCCATGCGCTGCCGCTCGAAAACCTCGACCAGGCCGAGGATTTCCGCCGGAAGTTCCTTGCAGCCTGCACGAAGGCGAATCACCTGGCCGAGCAGCGACCCGCACGGCGCGCGGCGCCGATCTGCATCAACGTGATCGGCGCGGGTGCGACGGGCGTCGAGCTGGCCGCGGCATTGCGGCATGCGATCCAGCAGCTGACGACGTACCGCTTCAAGGCGCTGGTATCCGCACGCGACGTGCACATCCGGTTGATCGAAGGCGGCCCGCGCATCCTGCCGGCACTCGACGCGCGGCTGTCCGGCAAGATGCACGCGCAGCTTCGCGCGCTGAACGTGGACGTGCAGACTGATACCCGCGTGGCGGAAGTCGGCGCGGATGCCGTGACGACCGCGACCGGCGAACGGCTCGCGAGCGACATCACGATCTGGGCGGCCGGCGTGGCGGGCCCCGCGATGCTGCGCGAAATCGGCGACATCGCGCTCAATCGTGCGAACCAGGTGATCGTGACCGATACGCTGCAGACGCCCGACGATCCGCACGTGTATGCGTTCGGCGACTGCGCCGCGTGCCCGACGGCCGGTGCGAGCGGCTTCCTGCCGCCGCGCGCGCAGGTTGCGTACCAGCAGGCCGTGTATCTGGTCAACGCGTTTGCGCGCCGCGTCGCCGGCAAGCCGGTGGCCGGCTTCACGTTCCGTGATGCAGGCACCGTCGTGTCGCTCGGGCATGCGGGCGCCGTGTACCAGGCCGACCTCGGTGTGCGTTCGCGCTCGCTGATCGTCGACGGGCTCGCCGCGATCGGCCTGTACAAGTTCCTGTATCGCAAGCACCTGTTCAGCGTGGTCGGCGTGAAGCGTGCGCTGTTCCAGTCGCTGAGCCACTGGCTGCAAAGCCGCAACCAGCCGTCGATCAAGCTGCACTGAGCGACGACTCGCACGCAGCATCGCACAACGGCATATCGGGCGGCCATCGCTCGATATGCCGTTTTTTTATATGCATATAACGGTTGCATCCACAACGTGCGCGACTTTGGTGCGTCACATCGAAAACAGTCGATGCGATGCATGTCGCTCGAAAAATGTCGCGCGACACGCATCCCGCGCCGGTTCTGGCTGACACCCCGATTCATTAGTCGAATCGTATAGGTCTGATAAAAATATTAATTGGTCGTGTTTTCAGGAACGACGCTAAGGTGTGTGGCATTCCCGTCGGCGAACGGATCATCACGTTTCTGAAGAGGAATCACCGTGGTTATCGAAGCCATCGTCACCCGTCTCGACGCTGCATTCGCGCAAATCGAAGCAACACCGGATTCGCATGAATCGCGCCATCAACGCGACGCGATCATCCAGTGGCTCGACCGGGCATCGGAAGAAGGATATCGACTCGGTCTCGTCACGACGCTGCCGGCCGCACGGCTCAGCGACATGTTCGAAGGCCAGTTCGGCCGCGCGAACCTCGACCGCTTCTCGGTCGTCGTCACGGATGCCAATCAGCAGGACTCCGGATCAAAACAGCATCCTTTCGACGTCGCACTGCAGGCACTCGGCGTACCGCCCGAACGCGCGGTGGGGATCGCGAGCAGCGAACCGGAGCGCCGGGAAGCCGAGCATTTCGGCCTGTCGCGCTGCGTGAACATCACCGACACCGTGCGCTCGATCGCATCGGCCGGCCTGCACTGACTGCCGGCACACCGGCTGGCGACGGCCGGCCACCCTCGATTCGGCGGCCATCCGACGATTGCCCGACCGAATCCTGACATTCTGCTGTCAAAGTCGCTTGCAACACTTCCGGGCTTGACCCATCCCTCCCGGAAACGGGACGACGCGAAACCGCATCGTCCCGCCCGTTGCACACCACGATGACACGCCCGCCCCACACCGCCGCCGCCCTCGCCGTTACCTGCCTGCTGCTCGCCGCTTGCGGCGGGGACGATTCGACGCCGCCCGCGGCCTCGGCCGACAACAGCGGCTCGACGCCCGCACCGCAACCGCAACCCCAGCCCACGCCGGCACCCGCGACCTATTACCAGACGAAGACGCCATACCGTCCGCAGCAGGACGCCGCGACGTACGAAGCACCGCCCGCCGGCTACGCGCCCGTCTACACCGAACTCGTCGCGCGCCACGGCTCGCGCGGGCTGTCGGGTTTCAAGTACGACGGCGCGATCTACGCGATGCTGGTCAAGGCCGAAGCCGACGGCGCCCTGACCGCGCTCGGCGCACAGCTCAAGGCCGATACGTACGCGATGATGAAAGCCAATGCGCTGCTCGGCTATGGCGTGGCGGGCATCTCCACGCCCGGGTACGGCAACCTCACGCAAACCGGCATCCGTGAACACCAGCAACTCGCCGCGCGCCTCGCGCAGCGGCTGCCCGCGCTGTTCTCGGCCGGGAACCGGCAGATCGTCGTCGTCAACTCGGGCCAGGACCGCGCGGTCGACAGTTCGACCTTTTTCTCCGCGTCGCTCGTGGCCGCGCAACCGGCACTGGCCCCGGCGATCACGCTGCCGGCCGCGCCGTCCGGTTATCCCGCGAGCGCGCCGGTCGTGCAGCCGGCCGGCACCAACCGTTTCCTGCTGTACTTCCACTCGCTGAAACCGGCCACCGACCTCGTGACCGATACGGGCAATCCGTACTACGCGACCTACCAGGCGAGCCAGGCCTACCAGGCTTATGCGAGCGACGCGACGGTGGCCGCGAAGCTCAACGCGATCAAGGCCGCGCCGCAGGCGGCCGAGGTCGCGCAAACGGTACTGTCCGCGCTCGTGTCGCAGGCATTCATCGCGAAGCTCGGCACCAGCGGCTACACGTTCGCGAACACGGGCACCTATGCGTTCACGTCGTCGGACGGCAAGTTCACCAACACGCTGAAGGGCGACGGCAAGACGAAGATCGAGACGGCTGTCGATGCGGTGAACGTGCTGTACAACCTGTTGCAGGTCGCGCCCGCGATGACGGCGGAAACGGGCGGCGTCACGATGGAGAAGTACATCGGCGCGGAGCACGCGCAGTATCTCGCGTATCTGCAGGATGCCGAGGACTACTACCAGAAGGGGCCCGGCATCCAGGAAGCGAACCCCGTCACGTACCGGGTGGCGAAGGTGCTGCAGGACGATTTCTTCGGCGAAGTCGATGCGATCGCGCGCGGCGACCTGACCCGCGCCGCGAAGCTGCGCTTCACGCATGCGGAGATCATGATTCCGTTCGCGTCGATCATGAACCTGAAGAACGTGTTCGTGCCGACGCCGCAAGCGCAGACGTACACGTACGCGAACAACCCGTGGCGCGGCGATCAGGTGTCGCCGATGGCCGCGAACATGCAGTGGGATGTCTATCGCAACGGATCGCGGCTCATCGTGAAGATGCTGTACAACGAGCGCGAAACGGATTTCCAGGCTGCGTGCGATGGCGCGAAGCTCACGCCGGGCAGTCACTTCTATGACTACGCAGGGTTGAAGCAGTGTTACGGGTATCAGTGACGTGATGCGGGCAACGCCGCGCGCGACAAGCCCGTTCGATACCCGGACGATGCACCTCGTCCGGGTTTCAGCATGCGCGCGCCTGCCTGCTAGATCTTGCGGACGCCGTTCTGAAGCAGCGTCCGGTGCAGGAGGTCCACCTGCGACGCCGCGAGCACCCGCTTCGGGATGAGGCGGAACATCACCGCCGACTGACAAAGCAGGATCACGTAACTATCCTCGCTCCAGTGAACGAGATCCGCAAAACGAAATTCCTCGTGCGAGGTCGGGGATTCGACCACGAAATGGTCGCTGCGCCAGATGACCGTGTGCGGCTGCTGGAGGGTCTTTTGCTGGCTGTAGATCTTGCGAGCGGCACGACGCAACAGCAGATGGTTGAGCAGCGGCACGCCGATCGTGACCACCGCCGCGATTCCCGCCATCCACCAGACATTGCGCCAATCCGGAAACGCGCCGCTTGCCACCCGGAAACCACCGAACAAAAGGACGACGTACGCTATCGACGTGATCGCGAATGCCTTGAGCAGATATTTCCAGTTATATCTGCGCCAAAGATTCAGGCGGTAAGCGTGGACCAGATCGTCCACCGTCGGTTGAAACACGATATCGGTATCGCTCATGTGCGGGCTCGGAATGTTCGCTGTTTTTATGCTTGCGCTGGATTGTTCACCGCGAGCGCCGCGATCCGGACAGTCGGCGATGCGTGCGCAGGGTGACCTGCAAACGAGGCCGCGCGAAATCGCCGGCCATTCGATGCATGGATCGCCAATATACATGCGCAGAACGCGGACTCAGGCGAGTCGCGTATCGGCGGCGGCGCTCACCCTGTCGGGCATGCACTTCCGACGCTCACGCAACCCGCCCGTCCGCCATCCCGGGCTCGACCAGCATCACCTCGATCCGCTCCTTGCCCTTCCCGGTGTTCTTGCGCTTGAGCGTCAGCATACCGATCTCGCCGGTCGACGCCGGATGCGTGCCGCCGCACGCCGTCGTCGCGAAGCCGTCGACCGTCCAGAAGCGGCGTTGCGCGTCGACATCGCTGAAGTCGGTCACGATGCGCAGATCGCGCATCGACAGATCGGCCGCGGCCGATTCGATCTCCGGAAACAACGGCGACAGGCTCGTGTCGCTCGCGAAGTCGACGCGTGCCTTGTTCGGCCCGATATGCGCGCCAATGCGCTCGATACCGGGCCGGAGCCGGTAGACCAGTTGCAGCACCATTTCCGCCGCGAAGTGCAGACGCATCAGCCGGTACCGCCGCACCCAGTCGATGCGCCAGGTCACGCGATCCCCGACGCTCAGCGAATGATCGTGCGGCAGCGTGTAGACGATGTCGAGACCCTGCTTTTCAGCGTGGATGACCTGATAGCCGCCGAGCGAACCCGAGTCGCTTTCCTGCCCGCCCGAAAACGCGAAGAAGATGGTCGCGTCCACCCGCACGTATTCGCCGTCGACGTGCGTGACGACGGTATCCAGCGTGGTCCGGTACGGATCGTCCCAGAATACTTTCTTCGTCATCGCCGCCGCGCCTTTCGCCGAGGAAAGCACGCAGGTTAGCCGGATCGCGTCGGGGTGGCTTGTACGATCTTGCGGCCGGATGCCGGTGCGTCGTCGCCTGGCGTGACGAGCGGCCCCGGCCCGGCCTCCCCCTCACCCTTGCGTTCAACGCTCCACGTATGGATCGGCCGATGCCCCGGCCGCTCCCATTCGGGCGGCATCCACAGATGCTTCAGCCGCTGCAGGATCGGCCCCGGCGCGAATACGTCACGCCACATGTCGACGAATTCATGCAGGTTCAGCACCAGGAAGTTGTACGAACGAATCTGCTGCGTGATCCCGTAGTCGACCGGCTCCGTTTCCTCGACATAGGTGCCGAACAGGCGATCGAAGACGATCAGCACGCCGCCGTAGTTCCTGTCGATATAGCGCGGATTGCGGCCGTGATGTGCGCGATGGTTCGACGGCGTGTCGAATACGTACTCGAACCAGCGCGGTAGCCGCCCGATCGCTTCGGTATGCACGAAGTACTGGTACACGAGATCGACCGCGAGCAGGAACAGCACGACCGCGGGCGGGATGCCGAACCAGACTGGCGGCAGGTAGAACAGGAACACGCCGACGAACGCGTTCAGCAGCGACTGCCGCATCGCCGTCGTGAAGTTCATCACTTCACCGCTGTGATGCGGCACGTGCGCGGCCCAGAACCAGCGCACGCGGTGCGACGTGCGATGAAACCAGTAGTAGCAGCATTCCACGACGACGAAGATCGGCACGATCGTGAGGCCGTTTACCGGCACGTCGAACAGCCGGTGCCGGTAGACCCACGCGAAGATCGCACCGGTGAACAGGAGCCCCATCACGGTCTCGGCCACCTGATAGCCGGCGCCGAGCGACAGGTTCGCGACGATCTCCTTCCAGCGAAACGGCTCACGGCGCCCGCGCCCGGTCATCACCGCGTATTCGATCGCGAACGCGATCAGGAAGACCGGCGTCATGCCGATCAGCAGCACCTGCTTCCAGTCCACATCGTTACCCAGGAACGCATGGAGCCACGTCATCAACTCGGTCGGCATGTTCGCAGCCTCGGTCAGGAACTGGCCGGCAGTATGGTCGCGCGCGGGTCGCTGCGCGTTGACACTTGCCGACGATTACTTGACACTTTCCGCCATGCCCGCCGCCTCCCCGCTTTCGACGCAGCGCGTCTACTACTCGAGCACCTACGTGCGGCTGCTGTTCGACTATCTGTCCGAGCAGGGCAAGGATGCCGCGCGCGTGCTGGGCGAGGCGCGGCCGCCTGAGGACGACCGCGGGCTCACGCTGTACGCAAGCGCGCACTGGCGGCGCCTGCTCGAATGCGCGGTGCACGTGCTCGACGATCCGCTGCTCGGCCTGCACGTCGGCCAGCGGATCACGCCCGCCCATCTCGGCGCGCTCGGCTACGCGCTGCATGCGTGCCGCGATGCCGGCGCCGCACTCGCGCGCTGGCAGCAATACGAGCACCTGATCGCGAACGTCGCGCGCATGGAAGTGCGCATCGAGGCGGCGTCGGTCGCGATCGAATGGCACGACGCGCCCGAGCCGCTCGGCCCGCTCGTCGACGAAGTCGCGCTCACCGCCATCGTCCAGTTCGCACGCAACATCACCGGCACGCGTGACGGGCCCGACGAAGTCTGCTTCGTGCACCCGTCGCCCGGCGACGATCGGCCCTACGTCGATTATTTCGGCTGCCCGGTGCGGTTCGGCCAGCCGGTGAACCGCCTCGCGTTCCCGCTGCACCTGCTCACCCAGCCGCTGCGCCAACCGGACGACGCGCTGCTGCGGATGATGGAACGCCAGGCAAGCGCGCTGCTGGCCGAGCTGCGGCAGACGGACGATCTCGAACAGTCGGTGCGCGAAGCCGTCGCGCGCCTGCTGACGCAAGGCAAAGCGAGCATCGAACAGATCGCGTCGGACCTGCATGTGTCGTCGCGCACGCTGCATCGGCGGCTTGCCGAACTCGGGCTCAACTTCCGGACACTGCGCGAGGACACGCGGCGGCGGCTCGCGATCGACCACCTGAACGATCCACGGCTGACCCTCGCGGAAGTCGCGTGGCTGCTCGGGTATTCGGAACACAGCGCATTTACGCGCGCCTTTCGGCGCTGGGCCGGCGAATCGCCGCAGCAGTGGCGCAGCCGGCAACCGGCGCGGGCGGCGAGCGTCGCGCGCGGCTGAGCGCGGTGCGCAACCGCGCCGCCGACGAACTCGCGTCCGCCCGCGCGGTCGAACGAGCATCGCCGGAGAATCCCATGAAACGCGTTGCCGCTGTCGCTGTCCTGACCCTGCTTGCCGCCGTCAGCTTGCCGGCAGCCGCCGGTGCAACATCCGGCAGCGCCGGGCCGGCGCCCGTTCAAGCGCACGCGAACAACTGCGTGCCGTCCCGCAACGCCACGCCCGACGCGCGCTCGCCGTCGAAGGCGCCGCCGATCCGCGTATGCGTCAGCGATTCCAATACGCAACTGAACCTGCCGTGGTTCCTGACCGACGTCCTCACCGCCGTGGATACGCATCAGTCGGGCGGTGACCTGCTACGCAAGATGCGCGACGATTTCTGAACGCGGCCCGCGCGACGCGCGGGCACCGCATCGTTCACTCATCTTCGGACGCCTGCAGCACCTGCGTGAACGTGCCGACCATGCCGGCCCACATCGCGGGGTCGGCAATGCTGCGCAGCAGCGCAAGCGCTTCCTTTCGTTCACCTTTCGAAAGCGGGCCCCGTGCGCCGCTGATGGTGTTGTAGCGCGGCGTGCCGCGCGAAGCGAGCGCGCGATCGAGCACGTAATTGCGGGCCTGCCCGTTTACGTCGATCCGGATCCACAGCGAACCGCCGTCGGCTGCGGCTGCACCATCGATCACGATGACCGTGGGCACGGTATTTTCTTCCATCCCGAAGCTCCGGCGAGACGTGCGACCGTATCGCGCGGCGACCGAACGTGGGGCCGCGGGCAGGTCGGCAAAGACAGCATCCCGAAAGAATGTTTCCTGTCGAGACACAATGACAAAATTACACCAATTGTTGAATAACAATATTTCGTAATCTCTCGTCACATCTTATACTTGCCGCGCACCATCCTCGTGCCAAGAGACGGTGTTTTTTCGTCCCGGCCGCAAGACCATGCGGCCGGGGATTTTTTCGGTACGTTCCGCCAATTCATATGCGCCGGATGCGCATGTTCATGGAGGCAAGCCTCGGAATGAACGGCCAATTGCGACGAGGCTGTCACGGATGTCCGTCGCGACCGTAGAATCGATCGCATCGAGATGGCGGCGCGCATGACGCAGGCGTGCCGTCGATGTATCGACCGGTTCGACTTGCCTCTCCCAACACACAACACCAAAGGCGACCGCGGGAATGTCGGCGTTCACGCCAGGCTCGAAACCAGTTTTCCAGCGCAGCGGCGCCTGGCCGCGGGTCGTCTTGTTCGTCGCCGTTATCGTTTGCGTACTCATGCTGGCATTCGCGATCGCGCTTGCCGACCGCTATGCGCGCGATACCGTCATCGAACATGAACGCGTCGTGGCGAACGACATCGTGGCATCGGTCGACCGCATCCTGGACGGCGCGCGCCTGCGGCATGTGGATGAACTCACCGCACTCGTCGGGCGGCCATGCGCGACGGTATTCCGGACGCTCGCCGAGATAGGCACGCGCCTGCGCTACCTGCGCGCCGTCGCGCTGGTGTACGACGGCCGTGTCATGTGCTCGTCGGCGCTGGGAGCAATCGACTTGCCGCTGGGCGCGTACACGCACGAGCCGGAACCGGGTTCGACGCTCGTCACGCTGCTGCGCCAGACGCCGTTCCAGCAGGGCATCCCGGTGCTGCCCGTGTTTTACGCCACCGCGCCCGGCGCGGGCGTGCTCTACCTGGTCGAAGGCGACTACGTGGCCGACGCACTCGCGCACGGTGCCCGCTACGGGACGGAAACCGCGACGCTGTCGATCGCGGGTTCGGGCCATCTCGATCAGTACGGGAAGTTTGCGCCGGAATCGGCCGCGGAACCCGCACGCGGCAGCACGATCGTGTCGCCCCGCTGGCCGTTCACGGTGTCGGTTGCGGCATCCCCTCACTACGCGTCGCAGGTTCGGCACCACTATCGGCTGATCGGCATCACGATCGTGCTGCTGGCGGATGGCCTCGTGATGGCGGCCTACCTGCTGGCGATGGCGCCACGCCGGCTGCTGCTGAAGGCCGTGCGCAACGCGCTCAGGCGCGACGAACTCCATGTCGTGTACCAGCCGATCGTCGAGGTCGGGACGCGCAGGACCGTCGGCGTCGAGGCGCTGCTGCGCTGGCAGCATCCGAAGTGGGGGGCCATCAGCCCCGCGGTGTTCATCCCGCAGGTCGAATCGAGCGCGGTGCTGCCGAAAGTGACCGAATTCGTGCTGCGGACCGCCGTGTCGGAACTCTCCGCGCTGACGCCGTCAATGCCGCTGCGCATCGCCGTCAACATCGCGCCGAAGGATCTCGAGCGCACGCGGTTCGTGTCCATCGTCGAGAATGCGATTCGCGCACTGCCGCCCGGCTTTACGCTGGTGCTCGAAGTCACCGAGCGCATCCTGCTCGAGAAGAACGCGCGGACCACCGCGATCTTCCATGCGCTGAGAGCGAAAGGCGCGAAATTCGCGATCGACGATTTCGGCACGCATCACAGCAATCTCGACATGCTGTCGCGTTTTCCGTTCGACTACGTGAAGATCGATCGCCAGTTCGTCTCGCAACTGAACGGCGGCAGCGCGGGATTGATCGAGGGAATCGCGTCCGTTGCGCATCACTACGACCTGAAGATCATCGCGGAGGGCGTGGAAACGGAAGCGCAGCATCGCGCGCTGCAGACGGTCGGGATTCAGTATGCGCAGGGGTATCTGTATCAGCGGCCGCAACGGGCAGAGCACTTGAAGCAGGATGTCGCGTGGGTGTAGGGCGCCGGTGCGTGCGCTGATGCGCACGCTACCGAATCGCCGCGGGTCGTCTTGTCGTGCACGCGGATCACGCCATATCCGCTTGCGGGTTTCACGCCGACGGCATGCCTTGCGACGGTCCAGCGGTCTCGCGACGCGCAGCGGCATAGAACACGCGGAACCACACCCAGTAGGCCGCGCCGGTTGCGGCGAGAACGACGACCGGCATGATGCCGGACATCAGGCTGGCTATTCCGAGCACGTCGCCCACGAGGCGCAGCACCGCATAAGCCAGCAGCAGGACCGATGCCATCGACGCAAGCGACGCTCCCAGCAGACGCCGGACGTGAAGTCGACCGAGATCGCGAGGCAGGCCGAGCATCGCGCCTGCGAAGACGATCGCGGCGGGAACGACGATCCCCCCGACGTAGTTCAGCATCACGAGCTTGAGATCGTCGTCGAAATAGTCGAGCAGGATCATCACGGCCTGCGTCATGAAGAGCAGCAATACGCTGGCAAACAACCAGGCCGCGAGACCCGCAATGCGCCGCCGCGCATTGCCGCGCGGCGCCCCTTGCAACGCGTCGTTGCGAAACAGGTGGGTGACGAACCACCACGCAAGCCAGGCGACGAGCGCATAGAGGACGGCATTCACCGGCGCGATGAGCGTCACGATGTGCGTCAGGCTGAGGGAACCGCCGCGCAACATGCCCACGAGCGTCTGAAATACCAGTACCTGCGCGGCCTGCCAGACCAGCAGGCACAACGCAAAGGCCGTCAGCGGCAACGCGGGGCGACGGAATGCAAGCTGGTCCCGATACTCTCCGTGCCAGCGGACGATCAGGAACACCAGGCCGCTTCGAAACACCAGGCTCCCGATGAAAGTGGACAGTTGCACGGCCAGCATATTCACGGACGGCGAAGACTTCGTCGACCACACGTAGAGGCCGATCAGAAATTGCGCCGTGGTAATGACCGCCGCGATGAGCGCGGCGATACCGGGTAAAGAAATTTGCCGGGAGGAGGCGTTCATGGGGAGTCCGGGGTAAATGGGTTCATCGGCAATGCGTGCGGCGCCGCACTTCCAGGCAAACCGGACAGCCACGCCATCCCTGCAGCAACAGGACGACCGGGCATCCGCCGCGAAAATGTGCGTGTGCGTTTCGTGCGGTGCTTCCGGGCAGCGACCCACGGCACCAATCGGGGCGACGCACCGGTTGCGACCGTTTCCGGCGAACCGGCTGTCCGGCCAAGACCCTCGAGCGTGTCACGCAGAAGGGCCCGCCCCGGCAGCCCGAGGACGAGCGACAGCGAGCCGGATTCAATCGGGATCAGTGGATGCGTGCGGTTTTGCGGTCGATTGCCTTCGCTCAGGTCGAGCGACAGGCCGGTCGACTGCGGCATGGAGGCTTTCACCCGCGGCGACTGGAAACGAGGCAGGCGAAGTCAGGTCGGCATGCGTCATGCGCTCCCACGCAGCTTGCGCGATGCGTCGGCACGTCGTCGCGACCGATGCAGGACTGCCCGGCCCTGCGGTGGGGAATCGGAGCACGATTGCCAAGCCAGGAATTGAACGCGACAAGCAATGCTTGCCGAGCCGGCCGTTCCGCAATTGCTTCCATCATGCGGTGCGCATTCATGGCGCCTCTCTCAGAATGATGTTGTTCTTGACCGGCGATTCTACGAATGATGATTCCGTGACGTCAATCGGGCGGGATTCATCAGCATGCCGGCGGATGATCGGGATCGGACAGGCATGTGTCCCGATAGGCGTCGTCGACGGCACGCAGAAACGCCTTCCGTCCGTTCTCCAATGCCGTGGCCGTATGCGCGTCCGGCGAGACAGGCATCACGCGGCCGTCAGGCGACATCGAATATCCGAGATCGACGAACGCATCGTCCGGCGCGCGCTTCGTTCCGATCCAGTAGCCGATCGAAACCGAGCCGGCAACGCCGGTCGCGCCGTTGTAACCCACTTCGAATCGTCCGGCCTTGAAGATGCGCGGCCGCATTTTTTCCGCATAGGCCAGCACTTCGGCAACCGTTGCGCCATCTTTTGTCCGATGCTGCCTGACCGCCTGTATCCAGTTGGCTTCCGTGGTCGCCGGCAATGCCTTCACTTGCGGGGAAGCGCATATCGCACGCCCGCTTCCACACAGGCAGGCCGCAACGACGACGCAGCCGGCAACACGTGCGACGCGATCAATCGCGAGTTTCATTCAATGATCCTTGACGGGTTCAATCGAGCCCGAATCTTACGATCATCGGCCCGGATGCCGGAACGGTATCGCGCACCCCGTCCCGGCACTGCCCCGCCCAAGCGCTGAAATCGGCCGCCCGGGCATCCACGACGAGCGGGCGTCTCGACAGCGTTCGAGCAGGTTCCCATTACGGATTCCCCCGTCGATGCCGAGACGCCGCATTTCGTCGACACAAAAAACCCCGGGAACCCGCTGCGCATCTGCCGCGCTGCGCGTCAGTCGAACGTACGCACCACGGCGGACGCCTTGGTTGCGATCAACCAGCTGCCATCCACCTTGTGCATGACGAAGTGATCGTTGAACAACCGGTTGCCGATCCGCACCCGCACCGTAGCCGTTGAAAGGCCGTCCGACACATGCGCCATCGAGAGGATCGCCTCGTCCCTGGGCGCGCCGGTCGATCGCGGACTCGGCCTCCCGTTGATGAGCGCCGCATACTCGTGCGACGCCAGCGTGCGAAACCGGCCTTCGTCGAGCCACTGAATCATGCAGCTCGGGTGAAAAACCTTGTCGAAGTCGCGGCTCTTCGGCTCATAAGCCAAATTGAAGTAGTCGTCGATCAACGCGACTACGGCCTGGGTCTGGGTCATGGCTGGCTTTCCTCGATAGTGAACCGCTCGTATAGTGAGCGATCGCCCCCGCCCTCGGCTACGGCGACCCGGTTATCGCTGCCATTACAGGAACACATGGATCATGGAAGACCTCGACGGAGGACTGGTAAGCGGCTTGCTTGTCCTTGCGGCCCTGGCCGAATCCGGGAGCTTCGGTCGAGCGGCCTCCCGCCTCGGCAAGACTCAGCCCGCGGTCAGTCGCGCGATCCAGCGGCTGGAGGATCGCCTGCGCGCGAAGCTCGTGCATCGCACCAGCCGGCACGTCGAAGTGACGGACGCGGGCCACGAACTGTTGTCGAAGGTGCTGCCGTTACTGCAGGGGATCGAGGAAGCGACCGCCGGCACGTCCGGCCAGGCCTCGGTCGCCAGCGGCACGCTCCGTGTGGCGTGCGATGCCGCATTCGCCCGCCTTGTGCTCGCGCCGGAGCTGGCCCGGTTCATGAAGGAACACCCCGCTCTGCACCTGAAGCTGGAGACCCGAAACGACCTCTCGGACCTCGTCAGCGACGGCTTCGATCTCGCCATCCGCTTTGGCCCCCCATCCGTTTCCACCTTGGTCTGTCGAAGGCTGTACAGCCCGCGGGTGCTGACGGTGGCCGCGCCGTCCTACCTGGAGCGACACGGCCGGCCGAGGTCGCCGCAGGATCTGGTCGACGACGGCCACGAATGCATCCTGGCCATCGACCCGGCTACCGGCCGCCCCTTCGACTGGGAGTTCTGGCGTGACGGCGAAAAAGTGAAAGTGGCCGTAACCGGCAGCCTGACCGTCACGGATGCGGGCACCAAGATCGGCGCCTGCGTTGCAGGCTTCGGGATCGCCCAGGTGATCGACCTCGGAATCGACACGCACCTGCTTGCCGGCACACTGGAGCCGGTGCTGACGGACTGGTGCGACGAGACGTTCCCGCTATATGTCTACTACCCCAGCCGGAACCACGTTCCGGCCAAGGTGAGAACGTTCATCGACTTCGTCGTCGGCATGATGCCCAGGCTGCAGTCCAACGGTTACGGCGCGTGCCGGCGACCGCCATCCGCCGTGCTCGAAACGCTGCGTCGCGAGTAGTCGCCTTCTTTCCGTCGCGCGCCGGACGCCAATCGCCTCGAAAAAACCGAGCGCCAGCCGGCACGCGGAAGATCGCGCATCGCGCGCCGGCTTCCTGCCACCTGTTGCCACGCGCGCCCCGTCGGCACGGCCGCCATTCAAGCGCTAAAATCCGCCGCCTGGGCATTCACGACGAGCAAGCGTTTTGACGGCGTTCGAGCAGGGTTTCATCCTCACCCGCCACTGGCGGGACACCGCATCCGGCATCGAGATCGAGTTCTGGCTGGCAACCGAACACGGTCCGCGCCGCGTGCGCCTGCGCCCGCAGGAAGCCGTCGCGTTCATCCCCGCCGAACAGCAGGCGCTCGCCGAACGCACGCTGGCCGGCGAGCATGACGCCGAGTTGCGCCCGCTCACGCTGCGCGATTTCCGGCAGCGCCTCGTCGTCGGCCTCTATTGCAAGCGCTATCGCCATCTGTCCGGGCTGCAAAAGCGCCTCGCCGCAGCGGGCGTCGACGTCTACGAAGCCGACGTGCAACCGCCCGACCGCTACGCGATGGAACGCTTCATCACGGCATGCGTGCAGTTTCGCGGCCGGCCCGGCCGCGACGGCACGCTGACCGGCACCGAGCTGAAAGCCGCGACCGGCTATCGCCCGGCCCTGCGCTGCGTGTCGCTCGACATCGAAACCAGCGTCCACGGCGAGCTGTATTCGATCGCGCTCGAAGGCTGCGGGCAGCGGCAGGTCTACATGCTCGGCCCGCCGAACGGCGATGCAAGCAGCGAAGCAGGCAGCGACGCGGGCACGCGGGACTTCGACCTCGACTATTGCGACAGTCGCGCCGCGATACTCACGCGGCTCAACGACTGGTTCGAAACTCACGATCCCGATGCCGTGATCGGCTGGAACCTCGTGCAGTTCGACCTGCGCATCCTGCATGCGCATTCGGAGCAATACGGCGTGCCGCTGAAGCTCGGGCGCGGCGGCAGCGTACTCGACTGGCGCGCGCACGGCCAGCAGCCGGACCACTTCTTCGCGGGCGCGGCCGGCCGGCTGATCCTCGACGGCATCGACATGCTGAAATCCGCGACGTGGACGTTCCCGTCGTTCAGCCTCGAATACGTGTCGCAGGCACTGCTCGGCGAAGGCAAGTCGATCGACAATCCGTACCAGCGAATGGACGAGATCCAGCGCCGCTTCGATCACGACAAGCCGGCGCTCGCGCGCTACAACCTGAAGGACTGCGAGCTCGTCACGCGCATCTTCGACAAGGCGGACCTGCTGTCCTTCGCGCTCGAACGCGCGAGCGTGACGGGCCTCGCGGCCGATCGCACCGGCGGGTCGGTCGCGGCCTTCACGCACCTGTACCTGCCCCGCATGCACCGGCTCGGCTACGTCGCGCCGAACCTCGGCGACGTGACGGGACAAAACAGCCCCGGCGGCTTCGTGATGGATTCGCGCCCCGGGCTGTACGACTCGGTGCTCGTGTTCGACTACAAGAGCCTCTACCCGTCGATCATCCGCACGTTCCTGATCGATCCGGTCGGGTTGATCGAAGGGCTCGCGAATCCCGGCGACGACGCATCGGTGCCCGGCTTTCTCGGCGCGCGCTTCTCGCGTACCGCACACTGCCTGCCCGATATCGTGCGCCGCGTGTGGGAAGGCCGCGACGATGCGAAGCGGCAGCGCAACGCGCCGCTGTCGCAGGCGCTGAAGATCATCATGAATTCGTTCTACGGCGTGCTCGGCTCGACGGGCTGCCGCTTCTTCGACCCCCGCCTCGCGTCGTCGATCACGATGCGCGGGCACGAGATCATGCACCGCACACGCGAGCTGATCGAAGCGCAGGGCTACGAAGTGATCTATGGCGATACCGATTCGACGTTCGTGTGGCTCGGCCGCGCGCACGACGACGACGAAGCCGGCGCCAAGGGCCGCGCGCTCGTCGAACACGTGAACCGCTGGTGGCACGCGCACCTGCGCGACCAGTTCGGGCTCGAGAGCGCGCTGGAGCTGCAGTACGAGCGGCACTACCGCCGCTTCCTGATGCCGACCGTGCGCGGTGCGGAAGAAGGCAGCAAGAAGCGTTACGCGGGCCTCGCCGCGGCGGCCGACGGCGGCGAGGATCTCGTGTTCAAGGGGCTCGAAACGGTGCGCACCGACTGGACGCCGCTCGCGCAGCAGTTCCAGCGCGAGCTGTATCGACGCGTGTTCAGCCGCGAGCCCTACCAGGACTTCATTCGTGACTACGTGCAGCGCACGCTGGCCGGCGAATTCGACGACCAGCTCGTCTACCGCAAGCGCGTGCGCCGGCCGCTGCGCGAATACGAGCGCAACGTGCCGCCGCACGTGCGCGCGGCGCGGATCGCCGACGAGTTCAACCACGCGCAGGGCCGGCCGTTGCAATATCAGCGCGGCGGCTGGATCAGCTACGTGATGACGACGGCCGGCCCCGAGCCGCTCGAGACGATGCGCTCGCCGATCGACTACGCGTTCTACCTGAGCCGCCAGTTGCAGCCCGTCGCCGACGCGATCCTGCCGTTCCTGCGCGACGATTTCGAACGCGTGATCTCCGGGCAGGGGCAGTTGTTCGGCGATTGACGACGTGGCGGCACGGCGGCACGGCACGCCCGTCGCCCACTGTGGCGCATTCCGGAAACACAGTTCACCCGGAATCGGCATTTATCCGGCCGGCACGGATTCCTAAACTTGCTTCGTCGGTTCGCTGAACCGCCACGCAACCGTCTGAGGAAATCATGAAATCGATCATCGCCACCGTCGTCGTCGCCACCGCTGCCGCGACGGCCCTGCTCGCCGCGCCGGCCGTGTCGTACGCGCAGTCGTCGTCGCACTCGACGCACACGCGTGCGCAGGTACGCCAGGAACTGTTCGACCTCGAAGCCGTCGGCTACGACCCGGTCGCCAGCAACGGGGACAACTATCCGGGCGACATCGTCGCCGCGCAGGAGCGCCTGACCGCCAAGCGTCTCGCGGCACGCAACAACGCCGCTGCCGCCTATGGGCCGGGCGGCACGCCGGGCACGGATGCGGGCGCACCGGCGGTCGCCGCGCCGCGGCCGTAACGCGCGGCCGGAAGCGCCGGCGAAGCAGGCCGTTGCGCGCCGCCGGCCGCACATCCGGCTAGAATACCGGCCTGCTGCGCGTCCTGCCGCGGCCGGAGGACATTCATCATGACCGCACGACGCGGTGCCGCGGTCGTCATCGCGCCCGGCCACGAGACAGCCAGCCTGTCGAAAGCCCAGAAGACGTTCAATACGCTCGTCCAGCAGATAGAAACGCGGCGCGAACGTCTCGGCGCATGGGACGCCGTGACGCCGGCCTTCCAGAAGAAATTCGTCGACGGGCTGCTGCCGCTCGAGCAGGCAGCGACGGCGTTGCGGATCAGCTTGCTCAACCGGCTCGACGACGCGTTCCTGCAAAAGGGCTTGAGCAAGGCCGAGCAGCGCACGCTGTCCGACGTGATCGTGAACATGGCGCGCGACCTGCTCGACGTCAGCGACGACGCCCAGTTGAAGATCATCTACAACCGGCACCGCGCATCCGGCGACGACGACCGTACGGCAGCCGATCGCGCACGGCCGAAGCTGGCACCGGAGCCGGCGCCCGCCCCCGCGCCGGAAGACGATCTCGACACGCTGTCGCCCGACGAACTCGCCGAGCGCATGCAAGCCGAGCTGGACGAACAGTTCAGGCGCGACATGGCCGAACACGAGGCCCGCGAGGCACAGCGCGCGAAGCGCAAGAAGACACCCCGGCAATCGGCGGCGCAAGCGAGGCGCGAAGCCGAGCAGGCCGAATCGAGCAAGTCGATCCGCGACGTCTATCGCAAGCTCGCGAGCGTGCTGCATCCCGATCGCGAAACCGATCCGAAGGAACAGGAACGCAAGACCGTGCTGATGCAGCGGGTCAACCACGCGTACGCGAAAGGCAACCTGCTGCAACTGCTGGAACTGCAGCTGGAGATCGAGCAGATCGACCGGCGCGCGATCGACGGCCTCGGCGAAGACCGGCTGATGCGCTACAACGGCATCCTGGAGGAACAGGTGCGCGAGCTGGACCAGGAGATCCGGCACGTCGAAACCCACTTCCGCCGAACCTACGGCATCGCATCGTCCGTCAAGATCGCGCCCGATATGGTCATGCGGATACTGACGCGCGACATTGCCGGCATGCAGCGCAGCAACCAGGACCTGACCATCGCGGTGCGCGAATTCGACGACCCGGACAACGTCAGGGAATGGCTGAAGGAGATGAAGCGCCGGCCGGCATCGTCCCGCTTCGACGACGATTCGTACTGAACGGACACGCCCGGCGACACAGCGGCACGTCGGCGCGGCGCAGTGCAGCGCACCGCGCCTCCGTCACCCGTTCACGCCCGGTGCCCCGAGATCGGCCCCGCTTCGCCGGTCAGGTTGAACACGCTGTCGATCCACGCGAGAAACGTCGAGAACGTGAAATCCGACCACTGCTGCGTGCGGAACGCCTTCATCACCGGCGTCTCGGCCGGGTCCTGCTGGTTCAGCAGGTTGTCGACGAACGTGCCGATATCCGCGTCGGTGCCGTTCTCGTGGATCCCCGACCCGGTGAAGCTGACCGCCGTCACCTGATGGTTGGCGATGAAGTCGTTGCGCGCCCACGGCATGAAGTAGCCGAAGTTCGGCAGCGGGTTCAGCGTCTGCTTCAGCCCGTCCAGCTCCTTCCCGAACATCGCGAGCGACAGCGCATCCTTCGTCGCGTCGTCCGGCGCCGCGATCACGGGCGGCACGAACGCGCGATAGTGATACGCGGCGATGATCTTGTCGCGCTGGTAGCTGGAAAAACCGAAGCGATCATGCGGAAAGGTCGCCGACAGCGCCGCGTACGCGCTCCCCATGTTGCCGGGGTCGAACCGGCTGGTCAGGCGGCTGTTCACGGTGATCATCCCGTCGGGGCCCGTCATCCCCCACTCGGTGCGCACGCGGTCGTACAGGCCGACCGACGGATGCGTGGCCGCGTCCGCATCGAACGGCGTGTTGAACACCGTGCCGGCGTCGTCGAGCAGCGAACTGTGCGCCTGCGGCTGCAGCGTGTTGCGCAGCGTCGCGTAGTTCGCGAGCGTGCCGTAGCCGCCCGCGCTCATCCCGTACACGAGCAGCCGGTTCGGCTTGCCGAAGCCGTGCGACGTCAGCCACTGCGCGACGGCCTGGATGTTCTTCAGCCCGCTGTAGTGCTGCAGGCGCCAGTCGCCGGACGGCGACGTGTAGTTGCGCACCGCGCTGCCCATGTGGATATCTCCGGTGCAATAGGGCACGAAAACCTGTGTCCATTGCTGCGTTTCGACCTTCGGCTCGCCGACGAGAATGTGCGCGAGATCCATGCGCGTCAGCAGCGGCGACAGGAACGACGACAGCAGGCTCTCGTTCGCGGTGCCGTTCATGTAGTTGTGCGGGATGCCGTCCGGGTTGAAGCCGCCGAGGCCGGCCTCGGCACCGGTCGACGTCTGCGTGCAGGTGCCGTAGTCCCAGCACGCGCCGCCCGGCTCCATCATGTACAGCAGGTTGTCCGACTGCGCGCGATTGATGTAGAAGCGCATCGGCGTGCCGTTGCCGCACGATGCACCGGTGCTCTCGGGCAACGTCACTTCGTACCACGAATAATAAGGAACCGACGGATCCGGCATCGTCGTATCGGCCGCGTGACCGTTCAGTGCCGCGCAACCGAGCAGCGCGGCAACGGCCGCGCGCAGCAGGCATCGTGCTGTGGACATCTCCCCTCCTTGTCGATGGACGTGACGCGGCCGCCGGGCGCCGCCCCGGCCGCGCGGATTCGGCGCTCAGTGCACGCCGGACGGTGAAGCGCCGTCGAACAGCTGGACGCGCAGCGCCTGCAGGCGTTGCGCGATGACGGCTTGCTGCTGGTCGGGATCGGGAATGCTCGCCTGAACCTGCCGGACGACGTCGCGGCTCTGCTGTTCGTACGAGAGATAGCGCGGGTCCTGCGCCGGCGACGGGCCGACCGTCCGCTGCGCATAGGTGTCCCATTGCGCGCGCATCGACCGGATCGCCGCGCCGCGCGTCGCGGGGTCGGCTTCGGTGTCGGTCAGCAGCGCCGCGCTCAGCGCTTCGGCCTGCACGGGCACGATCTCGTTGCGCGCGACGTGGTCGGGAAGTTCGTCGAGAATCCGGCGCGCGAGCGCGTCGCGCTCGGCTTGCGGCAGGCTGTTGCGGCGATCGCCGTAAGCGGCGACCTCGTCGCGGAAGCGCGCGAATGCGACGACGCGCTTCACTTCCGCGTCCGCATCGGGGCGCCCGGCAAGGCTGCGGCGCAGCGCGTCGACGTCGAGCCGTCGCTCCTCGGGGCCCGGTGTCGCGGCGCCGACGTCGGTACCGAACGTATCGGCCGCGCCGGACCGCGTGCCCGCCGTCGCGACCGGCGTGCCGGACGACGCGGCTTGCGCCGGTGTCGCCGCTTCGTATCGCCAGATCGCGACGGCGGCCACGCCGATCGCCGCGATCGCGCCCGTGCGCCGCCAGAGTGCCCTGTTCTTCTTCACGTCGCCTCCTCGTCACGTCATGCCGTTCTTCGCCGGTGCATCCGCGAGTAGGTTCTAGGTCGAATCCGGCATGCAGTCAAAAGCGGCACTAGAACGCGGGCACTAAACCTGCGCGCAGCGGCGATGGCCGGCAAGACGTTTGAAACGCATTTCGTTGTCGCATCGGCACGCGCGTGATGTCGAGCGTCGTGCCCGTCCGGCGGTGGTTCGCGCCGGCACACGCGATGTGCGCCGCGACACCAAGCAAGCAACGATCCACCTTCACGGGGCGCGACGCTCACGCTTGCGCGTGGCCGATATGGATGGCCGGATAAGACCCGTCGAACGACCCGCTGAGCGCTTGGTCGTCATTTTGGCCGGCCCTATGCTGGTTTCCGACACGCGCCGAACGGTCGGCGCGGCACACACCCCACCCAGCCGAGCCCGTTCCATGAGCCGTGCAGACCTTCCGCATCGCGCACCCGCCGCCGTCCACGACTATCCCGCCTACCGCGACGCGCTCGCGGGCCGCCGCCTTCCCGCCGCATTCGTCGATCTCGACTGCCTCGACGCGAACCTCGCCGACCTGAAGCGCCGCGCGCGCGGCCTGCCGATCCGGCTCGCGACGAAATCGGTACGCTCGCGCGAACTGATCGGCGCGGTGCTCGCCGCCGGCCCGTTCATGCAGGGGCTGCTGTGCTATTCGGCCGCGGAAGCCGCGTGGCTTGCGGACGGCGGGTTCGACGACATCGTCGTCGCCTATCCGACCGTCGAAGCCGACGATCTTCGCGCGGTGGCGGCGCAGCTCAGGCGGGGCCGCTCGATCACGCTGATGGTCGACGATGCCGCCCAGGTCGACGCGATCGACCGCCTCGCACGCGCGGAAAGCGTGACGATCCCGCTCGCGATCGATCTCGACATGTCGTCCGCGTATCCGGGCCTGTATTTCGGCATGTACCGCTCGCCGGTGCGCGACGTGGCCGCCGCACTCGCCCTCGCGAACCGCATCGGCGAGCGGCAGCACGTGCGGCTCGACGGGCTGATGGGTTACGAAGGACAGATCGCCGGCGTGGCCGACACGGAGCCGGGCAGCGGCGCGCGCAACGCGCTGGTGCGCCACCTGAAGCGCCGCTCGGCGCGCGAGATCAACGCGCGCCGCCACGCGGCCGTGCAGGCGCTCGCGGCGGCGGGCCACACGTTGCGCTTCGTGAACGGCGGCGGCACCGGCAGCTTCGAAAGCACGCTGGGCGACGCGTCGGTCACCGAGCTCGCCGCCGGCTCCGGCCTCTACGCGCCGGCGCTGTTCGATCACTATGCGGCGTTTCATGCGCAACCCGCCGCCGGCTTCGCGCTGCCGGTCGTGCGGATTCCGCAGCCGGGCATCGTGACCTGCTCGGGCGGCGGCTATATCGCATCGGGCCCGGCCGGCAAGAGCCGGCTGCCCCGCCCGTGGCTGCCGGCCGGCTGCACGCTGATCGACAACGAAGGCGCGGGCGAGGTGCAGACGCCCGTGCGCGTGCCGCGCGGCGTCGCACCGGCGATCGGCGATCCGATCCTGTTCCGCCACGCGAAGGCCGGCGAACTGTGCGAACGCTTCAACACGCTGCTGCTGATCCGCGGCGGCCGCGTGGTCGGCGAGGCGCCCACCTATCGCGGCGAAGGCAAGAGCTTTTTCTAGCGGGCCGCGCGGCCCGTCGTTCAAACCGTTCACCTCATTCGATCGACAACCACGGAGACAATGCCATGTGGCGCAACTGGTCGGGATATGTCTGCAGTCCTGATGCAACCGTGTCGACGCCCGCGTCGCACGCCGCGCTCGCGGCGGTGCTGCGCGACGCGGCGGCAGCCGGCGCCACCGTGCGCGCGGCCGGCGCCGGGCACTCGTTCTCGCCGCTCGTGCAGACCGACGACGTGATCCTGTCGCTCGATGCGATGCAGGGCGTGATCGACGTCGACCGCGACCGGCGCGTCGCGCGCGTGCATGCCGGCACGCGGCTGTGGGCGCTGGGCCCGGCGCTCGCCGCGCACGGCCTCGCGATGGAGAACCTCGGCGACATCAACGTGCAGTCGATCGCCGGCGCGACCAGCACCGGCACGCACGGCACCGGCATCACGCTCGGCAACCTGGCGACGCAGATCGACAGCCTGACCTTCATGTGCGCGGACGGCAGCGAGATTCGCGCGAGCGCCGACACGCATCCCGAGCTGTTCGCCGGCGGCCGGATCGGGCTCGGCGCGCTCGGCGTGCTGACCGAGATCGGCCTGCGCCTCGTGCCCGCGTTCAAGCTGCGCCTCGAGCGCGGCGGCATGCGGCTCGACGATTGCCTCGCTCAGGCGGACGCGCTGATCGCCAGGCATCGCTCGTTCGAGTTCTACTGGTTCCCGCACACCGACACCGTGCTGACCAAGGCGTGGGACATGACCGACGAGCCGGCCGACGCAGTGCACTGGGCGAGCCGCGCGTCCGAGTCGTTCCTCGAGAACACGGTGTTCGGCGCGCTGTGCGGGCTCGGCCGGCGCGTGCCGGCGCTGTGCCCGGCGCTGAGCCGGCTGTGCGCATCGACCGTGTCGGCCGGCCGGCACGTGGATGCGAGCTACGCGATGCTGTCGACGGTGCGCCGCGTGCGCTTCAACGAAATGGAGTGGTCGGTGCCGGCCGACCGCGGCGCCGACGCGCTGCGCGAAATCCGCGCATTCATCGCGCGCCGCAGCTTCCCGCTGATGTTCCCGCTCGAATACCGCTGGGTGCGCGGCGACGACATCTGGCTGAGCCCCGACTACGGGCGCGACAGCGTACGCATCTCGGCGCACCAGTATCGCGGGATGCCGTTCGACGCGTATTTCTCGGGCGTGCAGGCCATCTGCCGCAATCACGGCGGGCGGCCGCACTGGGGCAAGGTGCATGCGATGAAGGCCGCCGAGCTGGCGGCGTGCTACCCGCACTGGGACGATTTCCTCGCGCTGCGCGAGCGGATGGACCCGCACGGCCGCTTCCTGACGCCGTACCTGCGTACGCTGTTCGGCCTGCCGCAAAGCGCAGGCGCAAACGCAAGCGCCACACCGGCCCGCCGGGGGACACACCCGATGCACGAAACGGCCGGCGTCGCGCAAGATCGGCCGCGATCCAGCCAGGAGGCCTCATGAGCACAGCCACGCTGCACGCGGCCGCGCAGTCGCGTCCCGATCCGTCGACCGGCGCCGTCGTCCGCCTTGCGCTCGCGTTCGCGGCCGCCACCAACGGCCTGATCCTGTCGCCGTTCCTCGTCGCGGCGGTGATGACGCGCTTCCGGCTCGACGAAGGCACCGCGACCGCGCTCGTCAGCGCCGAGATCCTCGGCATCGCGATCAGTTGCGCGCTGCTGTCGCACCGGATCGCGCGCGCCGCGCGGCCGTTCACGCTGGCCGGCCTGATCGGCACGATCGCCGGCCAGGCCCTCGGCGCGGTCGCGCCCGGCATCGTGTCGGCGGCGCTCGCACGCGGGATGACGGGGCTGTTCGAAGGGATGCTGTTCGTCGTCGTCGCGTCCGGCGTGTCGCAGCGCGCATCGACCGACCGCCTGTGGGGGCAAATCAACCTGCTCGCGGGCGTCGTCAACGGCGGCATCCTCGTGCTGATCTCCGCGCTGCCGACCGCGTGGCTCGGGCGCTGGGTGTTCGCGCTGCTGGCCGCCGTCGTCGCCGTGCTGGCGCCCGCGATCCGCGGCATCGACGCGTTCGCGAGCGCGCCCGCGCAGGCCCGCTTGCGCGCCGGCACGCTGCCGTGGCGGCCGGTGATCGCGATCTGGGTCGTGACGGCGCTCGTCTATGGTGTGCAGGCGTCGCAATGGGCGATCGCCGGTTTCGTCGGCGAGCGTGCCGGGCTCTCGCCCACGACGATCGGCGTGCTGCTGTCGGTGTCGTCCCTGCTCGGCTTCGTCGGCGCGGCGATTCCGTCGCATCCGGCCAGCCACCGGCACCGCCTCGCGCTGATCTGGGCCGCGCAGCTCGCGATGATCGCGTCGATCGAATGGTTCTTCGGCGCGCGCGGCGGCAGCGCGTACTTCCTGAGCCAGTTCGTGCTGAACAGTGCGTTCTTCGTGATCGTGCCGTTCCTCACCGGCATGCTGTCCGACGTCGACCCGGACGGCTCGCTCGTCGCGCGCACGCTCGTCATCACGTTCTTCGCGGCCGGCATCGGCACCGCGCTGTCGGGCGCGCTGCTCGGCCGCTTCGGCGGCACGCGCGTCGCACACGTGCTGTGCGTGGCCGTGCTGGCCGCCGCCCCGTTCGTGCAGCTGGCGTTGCGGCGCGCGGCACCCGCTGCCGTGGCCGGCGCGGCGCCCTGACCGCAGTGCGCCATGCCGTGGCCGCGACGCACCACGAGAATGGCCGCCGCGGCCTTGGCCCGCGCAAATTTGGCTTTCTACAGTCGTTCCCGACGGCGCGAGCCGTCCGTCCCCTGTTCGATGCGGAGTCCAGAAGAATGAATCGTCACGATAGCGTTCGCGCCGCGTGCTGCGCGATGATGGTCCTGGCCGGTACCGGTGCGCACGCGCAAGGCAACGTGACGCTGTACGGCGTGATCGATGCGGGCATCCGCTACGAAACGCACGGCGTGTCGTACGGCGCCGACGGCACACCGGTGTCGACGGGCCGCAAGATCTCGATGGCCGACGGGGGCGGTCTGACGGAAAGCTACTGGGGGCTCAAGGGCAACGAGGATCTGGGCGGCGGGCTGTCCGCGCAGTTCAACGTCGAAAGCCACTTCGGCCCCAACAGCGGCGCCATCGTGCCGGCCGGCTCGCCGAATTTCTTCCAGGTCGCGTACGTGGGGCTGACGTCCACTACGTTTGGCCAGCTCTCGCTCGGGCGCCAGTACAACGTGCCGTTCGAGATGGCGTCGCTGACCTTCGGCTCGAACCTGTGGGCCGGACCGCAGGATCCGTACTTCAACCTGTTCAAGCCGGAGCAGACGATGCTCGCGGGCGCGCGCACCAGCAACATGATCCAGTACGGCGCGCAGCTCGGCAGCTTCTACCTGCTCGCGCAATACGCGCCGGGCGGCCACCCGGGCGGCGGCGTGCGCGGCGGCCAGCTCGGCGCGGCCGCCGCATATGCGCCGGACAAGGGGCCGTTCACGGTCGGCGCATCGTTCATGCGCAGCTGGGACGACGTCACGCACGGGAAATTCGACATCTACACGGGCGGCGGCTCGGTGACCATCGGCAACGCGACCGTCAACGCCGGCTACATCGAGAACGCACGCGACAACGACTTCACGTCGTTCGAGAACGGCCCGTTCAGCCCGACCGATCTGGCGGGGCTCGGGATCATCTCGCCCGCGCAGGTCGTCGACCCGACCGTGCCCGGCGGGTTCCGCCGCCGCAAGATGGCGCTCGCGGGGCTGACCTACCGCTTCACGTCGGCGTTCACGGCGGCCGTCAACGCGTGGTGGACGCAGCAGTCCGGTTATACGGCGGATTTCGACGGCCGTGCGCGCCAGTTCCAGGTGATCGCCGGCTACAGCCTGTCGAAGCGCAGCATGCTCTATGCGGAAGTCGACTACGCGATCTACCGCGGCGGGCTGGTCGGCGCGCAATTGGTCGGCGTGAACGGGCAGGCGCCGAGCACCGGCACCACGCAGCTCGGTGCGACGGTCGGCCTGCGTCACTACTTCTGACGCGGGGCCGCGCGGGATGTGGGCGATCGCGGCCGGGGCGGCACCGGGTCTCCGGCCGGGCGGGACGAGTACAATCCATGGAAAAAAATACGGAGCATCCATGGACGATACCGACCGTTATACGACGGCGAATCTGCCGGTCCATCTGTTGCGGTGCCTCGCGGAGACAAGCAAGGAACTGGGCATCGACCCCACGCGGCTGTGCCTCGGGCTCGGCTTCGACGTCGCCGACCTGTCGAATCCGTCGTGCCGGATTTCATTGCGCCAGGCGAGCACGATGATCCGCCGCGCGCTCGAGATGGCGCCGGGGCGGGCGCTCGGCCTCGAACTCGGCACGAGCGAGACGATCGCGTCGATCGGGCTGGTCGGCTATGCGATGCTGACGAGCCCGACGCTGAAGGACGCGATCGTGACCGGTATCGGGCTGCAGCGCCACACGGGGCCGCTGATGCGCTTCGACGTGATGTCGGATACGCGCACGCTGTCGGTTCGCGCCACCAACGTCTTCCTCGAGCCCGACATCGAGGCGTTCCTCGTCGAGGAGGCGTTCGGCAGCTTCATGAAGATCGGGCGCTCGCTCGTCGGCCCCGCGTTCCAGCCGAAGGTCGTCGATCTCAGCTACCCGCCGCCGGCCTATGCGGAGCAATACGCCCGCGTGTTCCCGTGCCCGGTGCGGTTCGAACAGGAGCAGAACCTGTTTTCGTGCGACGCCGCGCTCGGCAACCGCCCGATCGCGACCCACGATCCGCTCGCGCATCGCCAGGTGCTCGAATTCCTGCAGGACGCGCTGCCGCCCGAACCCGAAGGCACCGAATTCCTCGAATCGATCGAACGGATCATGCGGCGCGACCTGCGGCATGCGCCGTCGCTCGCCGAGATCGCCGCGCAGCTGTGCATGAGCGAGCGCACGCTGCGGCGGCGGCTGGCCGACCAGGGCGTCTCGTACCAGACGGTGATCGACACGATCCGCCGCAAGCGCGCGTTCACGCTGCTCAGCAATCCGCGGCTGTCGATCGAGGATGTTGCACACGAAGTCGGGTTCAGCGACGCGCACAACTTCCGCCGTGCGTTCAAGCGGTGGACGGGGCACGGGCCGAGAGAGGGGCAGCGGGCGGCGATGTAGCGGCGCGGCCTGCCGCGGGGCCGCGCCGCCTCATTCGGCCGGGTCAGACGGCCACTCGTGCCCTGCGAGCGTGCGCCGGCTGTCACCCGGCCGGGTCTTCGACATAACCCTTGCGCAGTTTCTCCGCCACCAGCTTGTCCATTTCGCGGCGCGCGCGTTCGACGCTTTCGAATTGCTTCAGGTTGACTTGCCCGTTCGTGCCGATACGACCGTACGTCACGCTCAACTCGGTACCGCGCAGGCTGGCGCGCCAGAACTTGCTGGACGCGCCCTGCATGTATCGCAGCGACCGCACCCGCTCCGTCGGCGCACTGGCCGCTGCCACCGCTTCCTCGTCGACCGCGGCGGCCTCCCGGGCCGGGGTCCGGACGGGAAACACCGGGAGCTCGATTTCCTGGTCCAGCGCGCGATCTTCCCCGTCCGCGAGCATCGCCTCGATGCGTGCAAGCACCCCCGCCGAGTCATCCAGCCAGTCCTTTCCGGGAATGTCGAGCACACGCCAGCCGAATGCGCGCAGAATGCCGGTCCGGAACACGTAGCGCTCCGCGGTATCGGCCACGATGCTGGACGGGTTGTCGAGCAGGATCGCCAGCGAATAGCCCTGCTTCGTCGCATCGACGATCGCCAGGTCGCAGCGGAATTGCGATCGACCGACGTCGACGTCGACCCGATGGCCGCGTGCGCGCAGCGCGTCGGCCAGTGCGTCGCGAATGGCGTCGGGCGAGGTCCGCCGCGTGAAGGCATCGCGCGCGCCCTGATTCAACGCACCGAGCACCGCCTGCGCACGATCGAACTGGCCCGTGGCACTGGCCTGGGCAAACTGCAGGAACGCTCGCAACGCGGCCGCGCCATCGTTGTGCACGTTGGTGATCGCGTCGGCTTGGATCGTCGACACCACGGCCATCCGATGCCTCGCGCGGCTAAAGATGACATTGAGGCGCTTCTCTCCCCCGCGCTGGTTGATCGGCCCGAAATTCATCAGCATCCTGCCGTCGGGACCCGGTGCGTAACAGATGCTGAGGATGATCACGTCGCGCTCGTCACCCTGGACGTTTTCCAGGTTCTTGACGAACAGGCCATTGAACTGGTCGTCGTCTTCGCGCACGTACTCGCGCTCGAGTCGCGCGGCAAAGTCGGCGTCCTCGGCAGCCAGCGCCTCCAGCGCCGCTTCGATCGCGCTCTGCTGCGCCTCGGAGAACGCGACGATACCCAGGCTCAGGCCGCCCTCCCGGCGCAGGAGCTCGCGCACGACCCGCGCGATATAGCGCGCTTCGGGCACGTTTCCGCGCTCGACGTATACGCCGTCGTCGAGCCGGTGAAAACTGATCGGCCGCGCCAGCAGCGCATCGGCACCGACGACGCCTGCATCGTCCTGATCCGATCGCAACGACTGCACGCCGTCCTCGTTTTGCTCGAGCACGCGATCGGGAATCGTGACGAGGCGGCCATCGTAGAACGCCGCATTGGAAAAGCTGATCAACGCTTCGTGTCGGCTGCGGTAGTGCCATGCGAGCAGCGTCGCGGGCAAATTGCGCGCCGCCTGATTCAGCAGGCTGTCGGAGTCGAGACTGATTGCGATGCGCTCGCCCTCTTCCTCGATCACGATCTCGTCCTCGCCTTCCGCGCCCGCCGCCGTGAAGAAACTCGTGGGCGGCAGCTGCATTTCGTCGCCCACGACCACGACCTGCCGGGCGCGGCTGAGCGCCGGTACGGATTCCTCGGTGGGAATCTGGCTGGCCTCGTCGAAGATCACCACGTCGAACAGGTCGGGCGACAGCGGCAGCGTATCCGACACGGAGAGCGGGCTCATCAGCCAGATCGGCTTCAGGTCGTTGACGACCATGCCCGTTTCGTCGTCGGCGAGATCGCGAATCGAGCGGTGCCGCATGCTCTTGCCGAATTCGTGTTCGAGCTCGCGCCGGCCGGTCGCGTAGCGCTTCTTGAAGGTCTTGCCGTCCGCATCGAGCTGCGTGGCCGACAACGAAGACTGTCGTACGTGCTCGGCGAACTGCCGGTGCAACGTCGAGCTCACCACCTGCGCGTTCACGGCCAGCAGTTCGCGCTGAATCCGGGCGGCGGCGCGCGCGGCCTGGGCAAGCGCCGCACCGCCAAACCGCGCGAGCACCGGGTTCTCGCGCTCGAGCCGGCGCAACGCCTCGTCGGCAATCAGCGCCTCCAGCTCGGCAGGCGCATGATCGACGGACTGAAGCGTGGCCGCATACGCGGGATCGGCCGCGTGCACCGCGCGCAACAGCGGCAACAGGTCGGGCAAGTCGTCCAGGCCTTCCCGCAGATCGCGCAGCGATTCGGCGATATCGCCCAGCGACGCGTCGTCGCTCATCACGAGGTTCTCGCGGATGCGCCCCGCCAGCTTGTCAAGCGCCTCGCGGGCGCCGGCCTCGACACGTGCGGCAGCAAGCGGATCGACGGCCCGGCGCAGATGAGCGATCCGTTCGCGCAAATCATCGTCCGATGCCAGACGTGCTTCCAGCTCGGCCAACGCGCGCAGGAAGGCGCCCATTTCGCTCACGCCGTAGCGCTTGCGGCATTCGACATCGGCCGAGTCGAGCGCAGCGGCGGCCGCCTGCTCCGCGGCCAGCTGCTCCAGGACCTTGACGTAACCAGGATGCACCGCATGCTGCCCGAAGTCGTAGCGACGCCGGAGTTCGCCGCGCAGCCGCCACCATGCCGGCTGCAGCCATCGCAGCGCCGACGTCTCGAACCGGCGCGCGAGCGCCAGGGCGGACGCCGTATCGCCCGGCGACAGCTTGTCTCGCCAGTGCACGGTCTCGGCCTGCGCGGCCGTCAGCGCGTCGGCATGTGCAGCCAGTGCGTCGCGGTCGTCGCGCAGCGCCGCCTGAGCGGACGATGCCGGCTCGAGCACGTCGAGGTGCGCGGCGAGGCCGGTGTCGATCAGCCACTGGCAGTCGGTCGCGATCGTGCGGGCGCGCGCCAGTGCGGTTTCGTGTCCGATCGACGCCGCAGTGTTGTCGAGCACCGGATCGAGCGCGTCGAACAGCGCGTCGGCGTCCCGGCACAGCTGCTCGGCCCGTCCGAATGCGCGTTCGTCGGCCAGCAGCCCTGCCGACAGCCGTGCGAACGGTTGCGAAGCGAGACTGTCCGCGCCGAACCGTTCGCGCATCGCGCGATGCACGCGCTGGGTCAGCTCGCCATGCCGATCCCAGACAGCGAGCGCTGGCAATCGCTCGCGCAACGCGAAACCCGCTTCCGGTGCGACCGGCAGCGCGACCAGACGGCGCAACAGTGTGCGTACGCTCGCACCCAGCGCGTCGGGCGCCGCGGCCATCGCCGCTTCGAACGCGTCGATGCGCTGCTGGTGCAGGTCGAGCGCATCGATCAGTGCCGCCCGCCGTGCGTGCAACGATTCGCTGTCGTGCGATTGCGCGATCCAGCGCTCGTAACAGGTCTTCAGATCGGCAATGAACGCCCTCTTGTCGGTCTGAGAATCGTGGATCAGGCAACACAGTGCGTCCAGCCCGCTCTGCTTGAGCCGATGGAACACCACGTCCAGCGCCGCGCGCTTCTCGCACACGAACAGCACGCGCTTGCCGCGCCCCGCGTAATCCGCGATGAGGTTGGTGATGGTCTGTGACTTGCCCGTGCCGGGCGGCCCTTGAATGATGAAGCTGCGCTGGCTGCGAGCCAGACTCACCGACGCATTCTGGGTCGCATCGGATGCCACCACGTTCCACTGTTCTCCCGCCGGCAGCGGAGCAGGGGCGATCGTTTCCACCTCGCGCGGCTCGATCGAGAACACCCTGTCGAACGCAGGGTTCGCGCCGGTTTCGTCCAGCAGTTGCGCGTAATCGCGCACCAGCGACATCTTCCGGTAGTTGAAGTTGGCCAGCGTGACCTGCGTCAGGTCGAGATCCCACGCATAGCGATGGCCCTCCGCCTCCTGCAGCACGTAACCTTGCCGCTCGTCGACGCGCTCGGCCGCCGTGTCCGCCATCTGCGGCCGACGCAGGCTGGCACCCGGTGCGGCGCCCGCCTCGAAGCGCTGCGGCAGCTCGCTCGGCCGCACCCATTCATCGAACAGCGCGCGGCCGAGCGGGCGATAGTCGTCCTGGCTGTAGCTGAACGACGGCAGCCGGCTGCCGCGCGACTCGCCCGCGCGCGCCGCGGGCTTGCGGCGCCGGTACTGCTGCATGCGCTGCAGCGCCTTCTGACGCACCAGCCGAACGGACGCCTTGTCGACGAGCCGTAGCTCGACCGCCGGTTCGGAGCGCCGGATCTGCGCGAGGATATCCGCGTGAATCTCGGCCAGCGTGATCTTGCCCAGATCGACCGTCTCGGGCAGCCGGATGTCGTAGAGCTGACTCAGGTGGTGCCGCAACACCGGATTGAATTCGGCGTCGCCGCCCGTGCACTGGATCACGTACTGATCGCGCACGCCCTTGCGCTTGACGAGCTCAACCGGCAACCAGAGCAGCGGCGACACGATGCGGTCGTCGGGTGTCTCTTTCAGATTGTGCCAACGCAGGAACGCGACCACGAGACGCAGGTTGCTGAAGCCGAACTCCGCACGTTCGCGGCGCGTATCGGCAATCAGCCGGTCCAGCGACGCCGGCAAGTAGGGCTGGTCGTCGAAGCGCAGCCATTGCTGCAGCGGCACGGCCTTGCCGGCCACCAGATCGGCCGCGAACGGTCCGCCCCACGTGCAGATGTGTTCCGGACGCACGCTTTCGATCTGCAGCATCAACGGCACGCTGGCCACGGTCAGGTTGACGGTCGCGGCGGTCGGGCGGAAATGCAGCAGCCGGTTGCGACGCGACAGATCGAACAGGCGGTCGCGCAGATGCGTCAGCACCGCGCCGCGCCGCGATGCCGCGCCGGTCGTTCCCGCCAGCGCGCGCTCGACGTCGAGGCCGAGCGGTTGCTCGCGCCACGTGCGCAGGCGCATCGCGAGCGCCGCCACGTCGGTCGCGCGGTCGTGGCGATTCACTTCGGTCATCTCGACGATCACCGCGGCGACGATCGGATGCAGCCGTTCGTGAAGCACGAACAGATTGCGCCGATGCGCGACGAACCCGTTCAGGTCGCTCCCGGTCTCGAAGTTCAACCCGCATGCGAGGCTGGCGAGCACCATGCCCAGCAGGAAAACGTCTGTGATCTCGTCATGATGGCCGAGCGATCGCTCCCAGCTCGCATACCCGGGCAAATAGACGGGGCGCTCGATGGGGGCTGCCGCATCCGTCTGCAGCGCGAGGTCGGTCTGATCGTGGCGGCCATCCGGTGTGTGTTCCAGCCGCAGCGCGCCGACGATGTTCAGGCCCGAAGCAGGGTGCGGCTGCACGCGATGCACGGCGCCGATGTCCATCTGCGGCGTTTCGCCCTCGGGGTGTCGCAGCGCCAGCCCGCCCTCTTCGCCGATCACGATGCTGTCGGCGTCGAGCCGGGCCACCTTGCCCCGAGCATGCAGCGCGGCCACCTGCCCGAACAGCGGCAGCACCAGCACGAGTACGTCGTCGGTCGGCAGTGCCGCGCCGGCCTGCGCGGCGATCAGTGTGCGCAGCGTGCGCGGCGCACCGTCGTCGATCGTGTCGTTCATGCGTCCTTCTCCCCGGTCAGTTGCCGCTTGTAGCGTTCGAGATCGCGCTTGCCGAGGCCCGCGTCGCGCCGAAGGTTGAGTTGCAGTGCGTCGAGGCTGCCGAGCGACCGGGCGACCTGCCCGGCGCGCAGCAACGCCACGTCGCGCTGATCGGGGTCCGCCAGTGCAAGATCCATCATCAGCGCGTTGAGATAGCCGCGCACACTGTCGTCGACGCCTGCCGCCGCGAATGCGTCGGGGCCGACGACGGGCTCGTCGTCACACCAGTCCGGAAACAGCATGCGCACCTGGGCCAGCACGGCGTCGCTCGCCAGCGACGCGCCGTCGAGATAGTGCGCAATGAACCCGCGCGTCAGCGCCTGCAGACGCGCCTGGCCGGGCAGGTCGAGACGCTCGAGCGAAAGCGGGCCGTGCAGGCGCGCGTCGATCCAGTCGTCGAGACCGGCCTCGCCGTCCCACCACAGAGCAAGCGCACGTGCGCGGATGAAGGTCTCGGGATGGCTCAATGCGGCACTGGCGCCGGACTCGTTCGATTCGATTTCAGCGGCCTGACGCAGATACGCGGCGGCATCGACCGTGCTGATACCCGTCTGCACCTTCACGAGCGTCGATACGGCGGGCGCCACCGCGCCGGCCGCGATGGCGCCGCCCCGATCCGCGAAGAGTTCGGTATGCAGCGCGTAACGCCGAAAAGTCTCGCGATGACTGTCGGCTCCGGCCGGGTTGGCCACCGCGTCGTTGAGAATCCGGTCCGCCGTCAGGAAGCGGCCGTCGGCGCGCGACCACAGCAGATGGTGCGCGAGTTCGTGCCCGAGGATCGCCAGCAGTTCCTGCGAAGACAATCGCTCCAGTACGGATCCTTGCAACAGGATGTGGATCTCGCCCGGCACGAAGACGAGCGACGCATTCATCTGGTTGCCCGGCGACTGGTAGAGCGTGGCCGGTATATCGACGATACCGAGTCGCTCCATGGCCAGTGCCAATGCGGCATGGACATCGCCGTGCGCGTCGGCGTCGATCCGGTAGGTTTCGCGCAACAGCGACGCGCGCAGCGATTCGAGCTGTTCGGTGTACGTTTCGCGCTCGCCGGTCCAGCGCCAGACGTCCGGCTCATGCCGGCACAAATAATCCGCTACGGCTTCGTGGTAGACGAGGGGCGCCAGCGCGCCGCGGTTCGGGGCGTGAGAGTCCATGCGAGGCACTCCGGTTGGGAAGTGCCGATTCTACCGACGGAATACGGCGCCGCAACTGTCGAAAAGAGGCCGTCGCGACCATCCGTTCGGGACTTCGGGACAGGACGCTCGTCGAGTCGACTCGACGGCGAGCGTCACGCATGACACCGGGCCGCATCCGGCGTCCCGGCGTGTGTCCCGGCGCCCGGACCGTCGGCGTTACGCCGGTTCGTGGCCGGTGTGCGGCGCTGCCTCCCCCTGCTGCAACAACACCGCGTCGCGCTTCTCCAGCAGATGCCGCCGCAGGATCGCCGCGAGCGCCTTGCCGTCGCGCGCCTCCAGCGCCTTGATCATCTCCTCGTGATCGTGCACCGCGCGATCCCATTTCTCGACGTGCTGGTTCGAGCGGAACCGCATCGACATGATCCGGCGATTGATCGACTGGTACGTGGCGCGCAGCGCCGAGTTGCGCGCGGCCTCGTTGATGCGGTCGTGGATTTCCTGGTTGCGGCTGTAGTAGCCGGGCAGGTCGTTCTGCAGCCGGCACGCGAGCATCGAGTAATGCAGCGCCTTGATCTCCGCGAGCTCCGCTTGCGTGATGCGCTCGCAGGCCAGCTCGCCTGAAAACGCCTCCAGCCCCGACATCAGCTCGAACGTCTCGCGGATCTCCGATTCGCTCATCCGGTACACGCTCGCGCCGCGATTCGGCGACAGCACCAGCAGCCCCTCGGCCGCCAGCACCTTGAACGCCTCGCGCAGCGGCGTGCGCGAGATGCCGAGCGTCTCGCACAGCTCGCGCTCGTTCAGCCGCATGCCCGGCGCGAGCACGCCTTCGACGATGAATTTGCGCAGGTGCTCGACGACCGTGTCGTGCAGCCGCTGCCGCTCCAGTTTCGGCAGTGCCGGCGCGCCGCCGGCTTGCTCCAGATCATTCAAATCTTGCATGCAAAATCCTTCCTTCTTGCTTCACGCGATTCTACTTCAACTCGCCCGACCCGAATATCTCCCCGCCAACGCCGGGTAAACACCGGCATTTTCGGCGAAATCAGTCCTTGGGTTTGCCGCGACCGCTCTGCTAAAGTATTTTGCATGCAAAATTCAAAATGCAACCAAGGAGACAGAACAACCATGCTGCAACTCGACTTTCATCCGTCCGGCCGCCATTTCCTGCAGATTCCGGGGCCGAGCCCGGTGCCCGACCGCATCCTGCGGGCGATGAGCTATCCGACCATCGACCACCGTGGCCCCGAATTCGGTGCGCTCGGCCTCAAGGTGCTCGCCGGCATCAGGAAGATCTTCAAGACCACGCAGCCGGTGATCATCTATCCGGCGTCGGGTACCGGCGCATGGGAAGCCGCGCTGACCAACACACTGAGCGCCGGCGACACCGTGCTGATGTACGAGACCGGCCACTTCGCGACGCTGTGGAAGAAGATGGCCGACGCGCTCGGCCTGAAGCCCGAATTCCTCGGGCTGCCGGGCATCGAAGGCTGGCGCCGCGGCGTGCAGCCCGACATGATCGAGGCGCGCCTGCGCGCCGATACCACGCACGCCATCAAGGCGGTGTGCGTGGTGCACAACGAAACCTCCACCGGCGTCACCTCCGACATCGCGGCCGTACGCCGCGCGATCGACGCGGCCGGCCACCCGGCGCTGCTGATGGTCGACACGATCTCGGGGCTCGCGTCCGCCGACTACCGCCATGACGAATGGGGGGTCGACGTGACGGTGTCGGGTTCGCAGAAAGGACTGATGCTGCCGCCCGGCATCAGCTTCAACGCGGTGTCGCCGAAGGCGCTCGCGGCGAGCGGGCACGCGACGCTGCCGCGCGCGTTCTGGGGCTGGCACGAGATCATCGAGGCGAACAGGAACGGCTACTGGCCGTACACGCCGAACACCAACCTGCTGTACGGGCTCGCCGAAGCGCTCGACATGATCCTCGGCGAAGGGCTCGACGCGGTGTTCGCGCGCCACCAGCGGCTCGCGGAAGCCACGCGCCGCGCGGTGCGCGCGTGGGGCCTCGAGATCCAGTGCGCGGACCCGGCCGTCTACAGCCCCGTGCTGACCGGCGTGATGATGCCCGACGGCGTCGACGCGGACGCCGTGCGCAAGCTGATCTACGAACGCTTCGACATGTCGCTCGGGCAGGCGCTCGGCAAGATGCGCGGCAAGATGTTCCGCATCGGCCATCTCGGCGACTGCAACGACCTCACGCTGATGGCCACGCTCGCCGGCTGCGAGATGGGGTTGAAGCTCGCCGGCGTGCCGGTTGCCGCGAGCGGCGTCGTCGCGGCGATGGACACCCTCGCATCGAACACGCACGCCCCCGCGCTGCGCGCGGCGGCCTGAGCGCCGGCGGGCGGCGCGCACGTTTCCCGCACGCCGCCCGACGCGCCCTTTCCGCTTCACGGGCGGCCGCGCGCGGTCGTCGCGACACGCACCGGCCGCTGCCGGCGCCCGCCCCGCTTCATCGGCACGACCCACCTCGATGCCGGCCTCGACGCCGGCACGGGCAGCAAGCCAGACAACATCCAGGAGACGAAACATGAAGCTGTTCCGAGCGACCGGCATCGTGCTGGTGATGCTGTGCGTGATGTACTTCATCACGTACCTCGATCGCGTGAACGTGAGCACGGCCGCTGCCGGGTTCGGCAAGGAATTCGGGCTGAACAGGACGGAGATCGGCCTCGTGTTCTCCGCGTTCGCGTATCCGTATCTCGTATTCCAGATCATCGGCGGCTGGGTCAGCGACCGCTTCGGCGCGCGCCGCACGCTGCTCGCCTGCGGGCTGCTGTGGGCCGTCGCGACGCTGCTCACCGGGATGGCCGGCGGCCTCGCGTCGCTGCTCGCCGCGCGCCTGCTGCTCGGGCTCGGCGAAGGCGCGACGTTCCCGGCGGCCACGTCGGCGATGTCGCGCTGGGTGCCGCGCGAGAAACGCGGCTTCGCCCAGGGCATCACGCATGCGTTCTCGCGCGTCGGCAACGCGGTCGCGCCGGCCGCCGTCGTCGCGGTGATGGCCGTGTACGGGTGGCGCGAATCGTTCTACATCTGCGGCGTGATCAGCATCGTGTGGGTCGCGGTGTGGGCGCTCGTCTATACCGAACACCCGAAGGACCACCCGCGCATCACGCAGGCCGAACTCGACGCGCTGCCGCAACCGAAGCCGAAACCCGCCGCCGTGCCCTGGGGCCCGTTGTTCCGCCGGATGATGCCCGTCACGATCGTGTACTTCTGCTACGGCTGGACGCTGTGGCTGTTCCTGAGCTGGATTCCGCAGTACTTCCTGCACAGCTACGACCTCGACCTGAAGAAATCGGCGGTGTTCGCGTCGGCGGTGTTCTTCGCGGGCGTGATCGGCGACACGCTCGGCGGGATCGTCACCGACCGCATCCTCGCGCGCACCGGCAGCCTCAAGCGCGCACGCAGCTGGATGGTGTCGATCTGCATGCTGCTCACGCTGCTGTCGCTGTTGCCGCTGCTGTTCACCCATCACCTGTACGTGTCGATGGCGTGCCTCGCGGCCGGCTTCTTCTTCGCCGAAATGACGATCGGCCCGATGTGGGCCGTGCCGATGGACATCGCGCCGGAATACTCGGGCACCGCGAGCGGGATGATGAATTCCGGCTCCGCGCTCGCGGCGATCCTGTCGCCCGTGATCTCCGGCTTCGTGATCGACCGCTTCGGCAGCTGGGAGCTGCCGTTCATCGGCAGCATGGTGCTGATGGGCGTGGGTGTGCTGCTCGCGTTCCGCATGCAGCCGGAAAGCCGCTTCGCCGACGCACCCGCCGAACAACCGGCCGCCAATCGCTCGCCGGCCTGATGCCAACGGGGCGCTGCCGCCCGCGGCGCCCGCCTTTTCCCCGACTGCAACGATGACCCAGGCTACCCACGACCTCGCCGTCCGGCTCGCCGCCGGCTGGCAACACGGCATCGCGTTCGCCGCGCTGCCTTCGGCCCTCGTCCCCGCCGATGCCGACGCCGCCTATGCGGTGCAGGCGCAACTGCTCGCCGAGCGCCGTGCCGCGATCGGCGCGTGGAAGGTCGGCGCGAAACGGCCCGACGGGCCGATCCAGGGCGCACCGCTGCCGGACGACTGCCGCCATGCGAGCGGCGTCACGCTGCCGCGCGGCGCGTTCCGGCCGCTCGGCCTCGAACTGGAGATCGCGTTCCGCTTCGGCCGCGACTTCGCGCCGCGGGCGCCCGCCTATGCCGACGACGAAGTGTTCGACGGTATCGCGCAGATGGGCGCCGCGATCGAGATCGTCGCGAGCCGCTTCCGCGAATGGCCTGACGTCGCGCCTGCCGCCCAGCTCGCCGACCTGCAGAACCACGGTGCGCTCGTGCTGGGCGAGATGACCGGCTATCGCGCCGACTTCCCGTTCGCCGCGCCGGCCCCGGCGTTCACGTTCGACGGGCACGACATCGCCGGCACCGCACCTGGCACCAACCCGGCCGGCGACCCGCGCCGCCTGCTGCCGTGGCTCGTGAATCACGCATCGCGGCGCGGCATCGCGCTGCCGGCCGGCACCGTCGTCACGACCGGCTCGTACACGGGCATGCATTTTCCGCGGGCCGCGGGCACGGCCGTCGGCCGCATCGCGGGGCTGCCGCCCATCAGCGTCACGCTCGCCTGAGCCTCACCTGAGCCTCACCCGATCCGTTCCCACCCGATACCGACCGCCGCCATGACATCCGCCGTCTCGCCTTCGCTGGTTCGCCCCGTCCATCTCGTGCCGTCGCAAGGCGCCGCGCTGTCGCCGCTGTTCGAGCGGCTGCGGCGCGAAATGCGCGGCGACGTCTACGCCGATCGCGCGAGCCGCGGTCGTTATGCGACCGACGCGTCGATCTACCAGATCATGCCGCTCGGCGTGGTCGTGCCGCGCGACCAGGACGACCTGCGGATCGCACTCGACATCGCGCGCGACCGCAAGATTCCCGTGCTCGCGCGCGGTGCCGGCACCAGCCAGTGCGGGCAGACGGTCGGCGAGGCGCTCGTCGTCGACAACAGCAAATGGCTGAACCGGATCGTCGCATTCGATGCGCAGGCGCGCACCGTCACCGTCGAGCCCGGCATCGTGCTCGATCACCTGAACGCGTGGCTGAAACCGCACGGGCTGTGGTTTCCCGTCGATGTGTCGACGGCCGCGCAATGCACGATCGGCGGGATGGCCGGCAACAACTCGTGCGGGTCACGCTCGATCGAGTACGGCAACATGGTGCACAACGTGCTCGCGATCGACGCGATCCTCGCCGACGGCAGCGAATGCCGGTTCGGTTCGCTCGCACAGCCCGTCACCGATCGCCGCACGCTCGAGCTGCTGCACGGCGTCGAACGCATCGCGAAGCGCGAGCGCGACGAGATCGTCGAGCGCGTGCCGAAGGTGCTGCGCCGCGTGGCCGGCTACAACCTCGACCTGTTCGACTGCCAGAACCCGCGCGCCTATACCGACGACGGTCACGCGAATCTCGCGCACCTGCTCGTCGGCTCGGAAGGCACGCTCGCCTACAGCCGGCAGATCACGCTGAAGCTCGCGCCGCTGCCCGCGCACAAGACACTCGGCGTCGTGAACTTCCCGACCTTCTACCAGGCGATGGACACCGCGCAGCACATCGTGAAGCTGACGCCGGTGGCCGTCGAGCTGGTCGATCGCACGATGATCGACCTGTCGATGGAGAACCCGGCGTTCCGGCCCGTGATCGAACGGGCGCTGGTCGGCCGGCCGCAGGCGATCCTGCTCGTCGAGTTCGCGGGCGAATCGCGCGACGCGCAACACGCGCAGCTCGACCGGCTCGCCGAACTGATGGCCGATCTCGGCCTGCCCGGCAGCGTCGTGAAGATGACCGACGCCGGCGCGCAGAAGGCGCTGTGGGAGGTGCGCAAGGCCGGGCTGAACATCATGATGAGCATGAAGGGCGACGGCAAGCCGGTGTCGTTCATCGAGGATTGCGCGGTGCCGCTCGAACACCTCGCCGAATACACGCGCCGCCTGACCGACGTGTTCCACAAGCATGAGACCGAAGGCACGTGGTACGCGCATGCGAGCGTCGGCACGCTGCACGTGCGGCCGATCCTCGACATGCGGCGCGACGGCGCGACGCGCATGCGCGAGATCGCCGAAGAAGCGGCGGCACTCGTGCGCGAGTACAAGGGCGCGTATTCGGGCGAACACGGCGACGGGCTGTGCCGAGGCGAATGGGTCGCGTGGCAGTACGGCCCGCGCCTGAATGCGGCGTTCGCGGAGATCAAGAAGCTGTTCGATCCCGACAACCGCTTCAACCCGGACAAGATCGTCAATCCGCCGAAGATGGATGCGCGCGAGCATTTCCGTTTCGCGCCCGGCTATGCGGCGCTGCCGCTGCGGCCCGCGCTCGACTGGTCGGCATGGAACGTCACGCGCAATCCGCTGACCGGCGAAGAAACCGCCCCCGGCTCGGGCACCGACATCACGCACGGGCTCGCGTCGGCCGTCGAGATGTGCAACAACAACGGCCACTGCCGCAAGTTCGACGCGGGCACGATGTGCCCGAGCTACCGCGTGACGCGCGACGAACAGCACGTGACGCGCGGCCGGGCGAACACGCTGCGGCTCGCGGTGACGGGCCAGCTCGGCGCCGACGGCCTCGCCGGCGACGACGTGAAGGCCGCGCTCGACCTGTGCGTGTCGTGCAAGGGCTGCAAACGCGACTGTCCGACGGGCGTCGACATGGCGCGCTTCAAGATCGAGGCGCGGCACGCGTGGAACCGCAAGCACGGCACGACGCTGCGTGAACGGCTCGTCGCATATCTGCCGCGTTATGCGCCGTGGGCCGCGCGCATGCGCGGCGCGATCGCGTTCGTCAATGGCGTGCCGGTCGTCGCGTCGTCGATCAAGCGATGGATCGGCCTCGCGCCGCAGCGTGCGCTGCCCGGGTTCGCGCGACCGTTTCTGGCGGATGTGGGTGCGGATACGGGGACATCAACGCCCTCGCAAACCGGCTCGGCCACCCGCGAAGTGCTGCTGTTCGTCGATACGTTCAGCAACTACCAGGAACCGGACAACGCGCGCGCCGCGCAGGCCGTGCTCGAAGCGGCCGGCTACACCGTGCATTTCAACGTGCGCGCAGGCGCGCGGCCACTGTGCTGCGGCCGCACGTTCCTCGCGGCCGGGCTCGTCGACGAAGCGAAGTTCGAGGCCAGGCGCACGCTCGATGCGCTGCGGCCGTACCTCGAACGCGGTGTCGCGATCGTCGGGCTGGAGCCTTCGTGCCTGCTGTCGATGCGCGACGAGTTTCTTGCCTACGGTTACGGCGACGAAGCCACACGGCTCGCGAGCCACGCGTTCCTGTTCGAGGAGTTTCTCGTGCGCGAACACGAGGCCGGCCGGTTGTCGCTGCCGCTGCACGCGATCGATGCGAACGAAGCGCTCGTGCACGGCCACTGCCATCAGAAGGCGTTCGGCGCGTTCACGCCGGTGCAGACGGTGCTGCGCTGGATTCCGGAGTTCAAGGTGTCGCCGGTCGAATCGTCGTGCTGCGGGATGGCCGGCAGCTTCGGCTATGAAGCCGAGCATTACGCCGCATCGCAGGCGATGGCCGAGCTGTCGCTGCTGCCGGCCGTGCGTGCGCGGGCGGAAGGCGCGATCGTCGTCGCGGACGGCACGAGTTGCCGGCATCAGATTCAGGACGGCGCGCAAGCGCAGGCGATGCATGTGGCGAAAGTGCTGGCGCGGGCATTGCGAAGCTGACCGCCGCCGCGTGCGCATCACCGCGGTTCGCCGATCCCGCCCATCAGCGTCACCAGTTGCTCGCGCAGCCACCGGCTGCCCTGATCCTGATCCGCGCTGCGATGCCAGTAGCAGAAGTATTCGAGCGCCGGCATCTCGAACGGCAGTTCGAGAATCCGCGCCGGATACCGCTGCAGCAGCCGCAGCGGTGCCGTCAGCGCCAGGTCGCCGCGCATCGCGATCAGCGGCGCGACCATGTAGTGCTGCACGCGCATCTGGATGGTGCGGCGCAACCCGAGGCGCGTCAGCTCCGCGTCGACGTGCCCGCTGCCCTTGCGGCGGCTCGACACGTGGATGTGCCCCATCGACAGGTAGTCGTCCATGGTGAGCGTGTCGCCCTTGAACGGGTGATCGTCGCGGATCATGCACGCATAGCGGTCGCGCACGAGCAGCGCCTGATGCAGGTGCGGATCGCCGATCAGCGGCGCGTCGATCGCGATGTCGACGGAGCCGTTCGCGAGCGCGGTCGCGACTTCACGGCGATCCATCGTGTAGCTGCGCACGTGCATGCCGGGCGCATGCTTCTGCAGCAGTTCGCCGAGCGCGGGCAGCAGCAGCGCTTCGGTCAGGTCGCTCATGCTCATCCGGAATACACGCGTCGACGACGCCGGATCGAACACGTCGCCTTCGTGCGCGCTCGAATCGAGCAGCTGCATCGCCTCGCGCACACGGCCGACGATGTTCTCGGCCAGCGGCGTCGGCATCATCCCGGCCGGCGTGCTGACGAACAGCGGATCGTTCAGGGTCTTGCGCAGCCGCGCCAGCGCGTTGCTGACGGCCGGCTGCGTGAGATTCAGCACCTCGGCCGCGCGCGTCAGGTTGCGCTTGGTGTAGATCGCGTCGAATACGACGAACAGGTTCAGGTCAATCTTCGAAAGGCGCATCGCCGGATCTCCTTGCCGGCATCTTACGGCGTGCGCCACCCGCTCGTCCACGGCCCTGCGCATCCCGGCGCGACGCTCAGGCGCGCAGCGGCGGCGTCAGGTACGGCGCCGTCGAACCCGGCACGCCGTCCTTGATTTCCATCCGCGCGATCGCCTGCAGGTGCACCTCGTCCGGGCCGTCGGCGAAGCGCAGCGCGCGGCCCCAGGTCCAGAGATCGGCGAGCGGCGTATCGGGGCTCAACCCCGCCGCGCCGAACACCTGCATCGCGCGGTCGCAGACGTTCGCATACACGGTCGGCACCAGCGCCTTGATCATCGCGATTTCCTTGCGCGCGGCCTTCGCGCCGACCTTGTCGATCATCCACGCGGCCTTCAGCACGAGCAGGCGCGCCTGCTCGATCTCGATGCGCGAGCGCGCGATCCATTCGCCGACCGTGCCGTGCCGGTTCAGCGGCTTGCCGAACGCGACGCGCGACTGCGCGCGGTCGACCATCAGCTCCAGCGCGAGCTCGGCCGCGCCGATCGACCGCATGCAGTGGTGGATGCGGCCCGGCCCGAGGCGGGCCTGCGCGAGCGCGAAGCCGCTGCCTTCCTCGCCGAGCAGGTTGCTCGCCGGCACGCGCACGTTGTCGAACGTGATCTCGCAGTGCCCTTCCGGCGCGTAGTGATTGACCACCGTGATGTTGCGCACGACCGTCACGCCCGGCGTGTCGCGCGGCACGAGAATCATGCTCTGCTGCCGGTGCGACTCGGCCTCGGGGTCGGTCTTGCCCATCACGATGAAGATCTTGCAGTTCGGATGCGCGGCGTTGGTGATGAACCACTTGCGGCCGTTGATCACGTACTCGTCGCCCACGCGCTCGATGCGCGTCGTGATGTTCGTCGCATCCGACGATGCGACATCGGGCTCCGTCATCGCGAACGCCGAACGGATCTCGCCGCGCAGCAGCGGCTTCAGCCACTGCTCGCGCTGCCCGGGCGTCGCGAACATGTGCAGCAGCTCCATGTTGCCGGTGTCCGGCGCGTTGCAGTTGAACACTTCCGACGCCCAGCCCACGCGCCCCATGATCTCGGCGAGCGGTGCGTATTCGAGGTTCGTCAGGCCCGTGCCGGGCTCGTCGTCCTTCAGGTGCGGCAGGAACAGGTTCCACAGCCCTTCCGCCTTCGCGCGCTCCTTCAGTTCCTCCATGAACGACACGGGATACTGGCCCGCGTGCACTTCCTCGTTCCACTGGCGGATGCGCGGCACGATGTGTGCATCCATGAATGCGCGCACGCGGCTGCGCAGTTCTTCCACTTTCGGGGTGTAGCCAAAGTCCATGATCGACTCCTCGATTCCGTTCGTTCGGTTCCGTCAGAAGGCCGAGACACCGCCGTCGACGGCGACGGCCTGCCCGGTCAGATAAGTGTTTTCCTTCGCGCACAGCGTCAGCATCGTCGCGACGATTTCCTCGGGCCGGCCGAGCCGCTTCATCGGCGAGCCCTGCGCGAGAAAATCCTGGCGGTCGCCGATATCGCTGTCGGTGACCATCGGCGTCGTGCTGTAGAACGGGCACACCGCATTCACGCGAATGCCGTGGCGCGCGTATTCGATGGCCGCCGTCTTCGTGAGCCCGACCACCGCATGCTTCGACGCCGCGTAGGCGGCCAGCTTCGGCGCGCCGCCGAGCCCGGCCATCGACGCGACGTTCAGGATCACGCCTTCGCGCTGCGCGAGCATCTGGCGGATCTGGTGCTTCATCCCGAAGAACACGCCCTTCGCGTTCACCGCGAAGCTCAGGTCGAGATCGGCTTCGTCGGTGTCGATCAGCGCCTTCATCGGCGGCGCGATGCCCGCGTTGTTGATGCCCACGTCGAGCCGGCCGAAACGCTCGGCCGCCGCATGCACCAGCGCGGCGACGTCCGCTTCGGCACGCACGTCGCAGCGCCGCGCGATCACGTCGGCGCCGGCCGCGCGCAGCGGCGCGGCCACGCGTTCGAGCGCCTCGCCGTTCAGGTCGCCGAGCGCCAGCCGCGCGCCCATCGCGGCGAGCTCGCTCGCGAGCAACGCGCCGAAGCCGCTCGCGGCGCCGGTGATCATCACGGCCTGCCCGGCGTAGCTGTCGATCTTCATCGCGCGCTCAGATCGTCAGGCCGCCGTCGACGACGATGCATTCGCCGTTCGTGTAGCTCGCCGCGTCCGACACGAGGTACAGCACGGTGCCGGCCATTTCGCGCGGTTCCGCGTGGCGGCGCAGCGGGATCTTCGCCTTCCACGTCTCGTAGATGTCCTTGTCGGCGAACAGCGCGCCCGCGAACTTCGTCTTCGTGAGCCCCGGCAGCAGCGCGTTCACGCGGATGCCGAACGGCCCGCATTCCTTCGCGAACGCCTTCGTCATGTTGACGACGGCCGCCTTCGTGATCGAGTAGATGCCCTGCCGGTCGCCCGGCTGCAGCGCATTCACCGACGCCGTGTTGACGATCGCGCCGCCGCCGTGTTCCTTCATCAGCTTGCCGGCCTCGACCGACATGAAGAAGTAGCCGCGGATGTTCACGTCGACCGTCTTGTCGTAAGCGGCGAGATCGGTATCGAGGATGTGTCCGAAATACGGGTTCGCGGCCGCGTTGTTCACGAGGATGTCGAGCCGCCCGTGCTTGCCGCGGATATGCTCGAACGTCGCGGCGATGTCTTCCAGGCGCCCGACGTGGCAGGCCAGCGCCTCGGCGCGGCCGCCCGCCGCGACGATCGCGTCGGCCACGGCCTGGCAGTCGTCGAGCTTGCGGCTCGACACGATCACGTGCGCGCCCTGCTCCGCGAGCAGTTTCGCGATTTCCTCGCCGATGCCGCGGCTCGCGCCCGTCACCAGTGCGATCTTGCCCGTCAGGTCGAACAGATTCGTTGCCATGTTGCTGTGCTCCTCCATTGATGTGGTGTCGTGCCCGGCGATGTCAGCGCTGCGCGTCGATCACGCCGACGGCCATCTCGGCGAGACGCCCGGCCATCGCGCCGACGCGCAGCGCCTGCTCGCTCGATGCGTTGCCCTGCAGCGCGCGCGCCTTCACGCCCTGCGCGATCGCCGCGAGCCGGAAGAAACTGAATGCGAGGTAGAAATGCCAGTCGCGGATCGGCTCGATGCCGCGCAGCTCGCAATAGCGCGCAACGATCGCCGCTTCGTCGGGAATGCCAAGCTCCGCGCGATCCTGGCCCGCGAGCCCGCGCACCTGCCCGCCCGACGGCAGTCGCAGGCACATGCAGAAGTACGCGAGATCGGCGAGCGGGTTGCCGAGCGTCGACAGTTCCCAGTCGAGCACCGCCTGCACGCGATAGCTGTCGCGCGCGAACATCAGGTTGTCGATCCGGAAATCGCCATGCACCAGCGTCGGCCGGCCCGTGTCGGCCGGGCACGCCTTCGGCAGCCAGTCGATCAGCGTCTCCATCGCGTCGAGGCGCTCCGTTTCCGCCGCGCGGTACTGCTTCGTCCAGACGCCGATCTGGCGCTCGAAATAGTTGCCGGGGCGGCCGTAGTCGGCGAGGCCCACCGCGTCGACATCGACGTCGTGCAACGCGGCCATCGTCTGCAGCAAGGCGTCGTAGCACACTGCGCGATCGGCCTTCGGCAGCTCCGGCAGCGCGGGATCCCAGAAGATCCGGCCGTCCTCGAAGCTCATCACGTAGAACAGGCTGCCGATCACGTCGCGGTCTTCGCAGAGGTGATACGGATGCGCGACCGGCACCGCGGTGCCCGACAGCGCGCTCAGCACGCGGAATTCGCGGTCGACCGCGTGCGCGGATTTCAGCAGTTCGCCCGGCGGCTGGCGGCGCAGCACGTAGCGGCCGCTCTTCGCATGCAGCAGGAAAGTCGGATTCGACTGGCCGCCGGCAAACTTCTCCGTGTCGACCGGGCCTTCGAAACCCGGCACGTGCGCTTCCAGATAGCGCGTGAGGCGGGCTACGTCGAGTTGCTGGGTAGGGTTCGTCATCGTCGCGATCGTTCGTGGGTCAGCCGTAGGTTCGCAGCGCGTGTCGTTCGGGATCCTCCAGATGCGGGATGCCGTTGAACGACGCGAGGTGGAATGCATCGGCGTTGAAGAAAAACTGCGAAAGGCTGCTGTTGCGGATCTGCAGGTTCAGCGCGATCGCGCTCGACGGCGGGGCGGCCAGCACCTGCTGCACGGTGACCGCGATCGGGCCTCCGGAGCTCACCGTCAGCACGCGCTGGCCGCCGCCGTGGCGGATGGCCGCGCGGGCATCGGCCACGCGCTGCTGGAAGTGCGACCAGGTCTCGGGGGCCGAATCGCCGAGCTTGTCTTCCGACCAGAGCTGCAGCACCTGCCGCAGCGCGCGGAAATGCTCCTTCATCGAGCCGGCCGCGAGGCGGGCGATGTCCGGGTAGTCGTGCGCGGCGGCGGCGAACAGGCCGTGGAAGTCGTATTCGTTCAGGCCGGGATGGCGGTCGATCGCCGCGCCCTCGCGGCCCATCCCGCGCAGGATCGCGTCGACCGTCTGCGCGTGGCGGTTCATCGTGCCGCAGATCACGCGGTCGAACGCCAGGCCTTGCCGCGCAAAGTATTCGCCGAGCCAGACGCCCTGCTGCTCGCCCGCCGCGGAAAGCCGGTCGTAGTCGTCCGTGCCGAAGGACGCCCGCCCGTGCCGTACCAGAAAAAGTTCAGCCATCGCATGCCCGCCAGATCAGAAGGATTCAGCATAGGGGGCGGGGATGCATTTTCAAACTTTATTTTCTGAATCGGCGGGTATTCATCGGGTGAATTTCAGGCATTCCAACCGTGCGCTTGCGCCGGCTTTCGCCCGCCCTCGCCGCGGCACACGAATTGCGGCGGGAGGCACCGTCCATTCACGACGTCGGGAGGGGTGCGATGCTCGGTACGATCCTCATCATCATTCTGATTCTGCTGCTCATCGGGGCGTTTCCGGCGTGGCCGCACAGCCGAAGCTGGGGCTACTGGCCGTCGGGCTCGGTCGGGTTGATCGTCGTCATCGTCGTGATACTCGTGCTGCTGGGTCACATCTGAGTCCGACGATGCGTGCCGGACCGGCACGCGTCGCCGGATGCCGGCGCCGTAGCTTCTTTACAAACGCAGGCAAGGGCGGGACATCCGTCGGCCAGGCGCGAATCGCGTCGCGCCGCGCTGCGCTGCCCCCCGCCTCCGTTCGATTGCGCCGGCCGTGCGGTAGTATGGCGACCTGACGGAACCCCCTGATGGATCTGAACGAGTGGCCATGCCCGAATTTTCTTCATCGCCCGGCGCCGGCCAGAATGCCCAGGCGCTCGTCCTCATCGCCGAAGACGAACCCGAGATCGCCGAGATCCTGACCGCCTATCTCGCGCGCGGCGGCCTGCGCACCGTACACGCCGCCGACGGCCGCCGCGCACTGGAGTTGCACCTGCAGCTCAAGCCCGACCTCGTGCTGCTCGACGTGCAGATGCCGCACGTCGACGGCTGGAAGGTGCTCGCCGAAATCCGTCATCGCGGCGACACGCCCGTCATCATGCTGACCGCGCTCGACCAGGACATCGACAAGCTCACCGGCCTGCGCATCGGCGCCGACGACTACGTGGTGAAGCCGTTCAATCCCGCCGAAGTCGTGGCGCGCGCGCAGGCGGTGCTGCGCCGCTCGATGGCCGGCGCGCGCCAGGAAGAACAGCGCGTGCTGCGGGTCGCGCCGTTCGAGATCGATCTCGAACACCACGAAGCCACGCTCGAAGTGGGCAGCGAACGGCACACGCTCGTCCTGACGCTCACCGAATTCAAGCTGCTCGCGCAACTCGCGCGCGCGCCGCGGCGCGTGTTCAGCCGCGCCGAGCTGATGGCCACCTGCCTGCCGGAAGGCGACGCGCTGGAGCGCACGGTGGACAGCCACGTCAGCAAGCTGCGCAAGAAGCTGGACGACCTCGGCGTGCAGGGCGTGCCGGTCAGCGTGCGCGGCGTCGGCTACAAGCTCTGGAGCTGAGCATGAAGCTCGACGGCCTGAGCCGGCAGATCGCGCTGACCATGGCAGGCATGGTGTTCGGCGTGACCGTGCTGATGGTGCTCACTGCCACCGTCTTCTACTACATCGCGTTCAATTACTGGCCCGCGCATTTCAACACGAAGAACCTGCTGCCGACCGGGCCGGAATGGGCCTGGCTGATCGCGACCACGGCGGTCGGCCTCGCGCTGTCGGTCGCGGTCGCGGTCAATCTCGCGCGCCGCATCCTCGTGCCGCTCAATTCGGTCACCGAAAGCATTCGCCGCGTCGCGCGCGGCGATCTCGACGCACGCGCCGTCGCGGGCGACCGTTCACTGCACGAAGCCGCGCTGCTCGCCGACAACTTCAACGCGCTCGCCAGCGAGCTGCAGCGCGTGACCAACGAGCAGGCGCTCTGGAACGCGGCGATCGCGCACGAGCTGCGCACGCCCGTCACGGTGCTGCGCGGGCGCCTGCAGGGGCTCGCCGAAGGCGTGTTCACCCCCGACGAAGCGCAGTTCCGCAGCCTGCTCGGGCAAGTCGAAGGGCTGACGCGGCTGATCGAGGATTTGCGCGTGGTCAGCCTCGCGGACAGCGGCCACCTGAGCATCGAGATCCGCGACACCGATCTCGCGGCGGATGCGCGTGCGGTGGTCGACATGTTCGAGCCGGCGCTGCGGGCCGCCGGCCAGCATCCGGTGCTCGATCTCGACACGCGGCGCATGCGTTGCGACCCGGTACGCATCCGCCAGGCGCTGCTGGCGCTGCTGGAAAACGCGCGCCGCCATGCGGTGCCCGGCGCGATCCGCATCCAGACGCGCATCGAACAAGGGATGTGCCGGTTGCGCGTCGGGGACGACGGCCCCGGCATCCCGGCCGATTTCGCGCCGCACGTGTTCAAGGCCTTCCGGCGCGCCGACGACACGCAGCCGGGCGGCAGCGGCCTCGGGCTCGCCGTCGTCGCGGCGATCGCCCATGCGCATCATGGCGAAGCTGTCTGCATGCCGAGCCGCACGGGCGGCACGCTGTTCGAAGTGCAATGGCCCGACAACCTCACGCCGGCGCCGGAACACGCGCGCTTTCCGGCCTGAGGCATCGCCTTTACGGCCGACCTGGCGCCCGCCTTTACCGCACCTCGTGCGGTTCGCGCCCGACCTGTTCGAGCGGCGGGTTGAACCCGAGCACCGTGTACTCCAGCACGGACACCGTCCCTTTCCCGGCCGCGCCCTGCACGACGACCGCGCGCACCGCGCCGGCCCGGTCGAATTTCAGGCGGGTGCCGACGGTCGCGTTGCGCAGCGCCTCCAGTTCCTCGATCCGCGCGATCGCCAGCTTGCGCACCGCGCCGGACACGTACACCGGCAGGAACACCAGCGCGATGAAGATCGACACGGCATCCTTCGATACGCTGTCCAGCACCGCCTGACCCGACATCACGAGCGACAGCGACGTCGCGGCGACGAAGATCGCGAGCACGGTCGCGCCCACACCGAGCGACGAGAACCGCTCGGCCGCCTTCTTCATGCGTGCCTTCACGAGCGCCCGCGTGGTCGCGGACGGCACCAGCCATTCGCGCTGCGCGCCATGGTATCCGGCGAAGCCGAGGAACAGCGTCGCGACCGCGCTGATGCCGATGCTGGTGTACAGCGCATCGAAGATCATGCAGAGGAATTCGAGCACGAACACGATCACCGGCGGCCACAGCAGCAGCCGGAACGAATAGCCGTCGCGGCCATGCCCGCGAATCCACCATTTCACCGGCGCAAGCTGCCAGAAGCGGCTCTCCTGGTGGAGCGAAAGTTCTTCGTTGTCGGTCAATTTCCCACCTGTCGGATCCTGCGCCGTGTCGGCGCCGGCCGTGAATCGGCCCGGCCGCATTCTCCCAGATGCGCGGCGCGGCGAGAAAGGGGCCGCCGCCGGCCTCCGATTTCCGGCCGACACCTTGTGTGCATCGCACATGCACGCTCGCTTGACCCGGCCCTTGGGATCGCCTTTATGCTGAGCGCAACGAATCGACAGCAAGGAGAGGTGACGGATGAGCACGTCCACGCCCCGTTTGAACGCGTCGGCCGCCGCCGCGCGGCTCGGTGTCTCGATCAAGGCGCTGCGGCTGTACGAGCGGCACGGCCTCGTCACGCCGGAACGCACGCCGGCCGGATACCGTGCGTACGGCCCGGACGATCTCGCCCGCGCGGCCGACATCGCCGCGCTGCGCGCACTCGGCCTCGGTCTCGCGCAGGTGGCGCGCGTGCTCGACGGCGACGCGCGCAGCCTCGACGACGCACTGGCCGCTCACGAAGCGGCGCTGGATCACGGGATTCAGGATCTCGTGCTCAAGGTCGATCGCGTACACGCAATCCGCGCCGGCCTCGCACGCGGCCGGATGCCGGCCGACGGCGAACTGGCCCGGCTCGTCGACGACAGCCGCGCCGGCGTGGCATTCAGCCTGCCGTGGCCGTGGGGCGGCGAGTGGTTCGAGTGTCGCGACATCCGGCCGCTGAACTACATCATCGGCCCGCTCGGCAGCGGCAAGACGCGGCTGGCGCTCCGGCTCGCCGACGCACTGCCCGGCGCCGCGTTCGTCGGCCTCGACCGGCTGGAGAACGACGGTGCGGCGGCACGCGACATGCTGCGCACCGATCCTGCATTGAAGTCGCGCGTCGACCGTGCATCGGCAGCGCTCGTCGCCCGAGGCGCGACGCCGTCGGCGGCGCTGACCGCGCTGCTCGTCGCCCTCGAAGCCGAAGGCCCGCGCACACGGGTCGTCGACATGATCGAACAGGATCTCGATCGCCCCACGCAACAGGCACTGATTGCCCGTCTGCGCGAACAGGCCGCCGCCGGGATGCGGCCGCTGTTCCTGCTGACGCGTTCGTCGGCGATCCTCGACCTGTCGGCGGTCGGCCCGCACGAAGCGATCATCCTGTGCCCGGCCAATCACAGTCCGCCTTCGCGCGTGGCGCCTTACCCCGGTTCACCCGGCTACGAAGCGGTTGCCACGTGTCTTGCGTCGCCCGAGATCCGGGCGCGGATCGCGCATCCCCCGGAAGCGGCGTAAGCCGTCGTCACGGCGCCATCCGCCCCATCCTGCGCGCCATCGCCGGGCTGACCGCATGCACCGGATCGAACCCGAAGAATTCGAGCACGTGGCGCGCGACGTCGTCGCGATCGTTGTCCGCGCAGATCATGTGGTAGCTGTTCTCCAGCACGATCCCGCGCGCGTCGGGCATCTTCGCGAGCAGGAAATCCGCCGAGCGCAGGCTCGTCAATTCGTCCTCGCGCGCATGCAGCACGAGCGTCGCGCACGGCGTGCCGGCTGCCGCCTCGAGCGCCCAGTCGCGCATCCGGTCGACCTGGCGCACGCACGCGAGCGGCACCCACGCATAGTGGAAACTGTCCTCGCGCTCGAACTTCTTCTTCACGATCGCG